>JANZZL010000107.1 GCA_026419405.1 Paracoccaceae bacterium
AGATGTGTATAAGAGACAGGCTGATGACGCGCGCGCGGATGCCGGCGGGGGCGCGCGCGCGCCCTGGGGGCGGGCGTGCCCACGCTCCCCGATCGCCTCGACCAACCCGGGGCGCGCGCGCCCGGGGGCGGGCGGGGCGGACGGGGGCGGGCGCGCGCCCGGCCCCGGCTAGGTCGGCAGCAGGCCCGCCGGCAGGACGCCCGAGCCGGCGAGGTGGGCGGCGGCGGTGAAGGCCCAGGCGCCGGCGGCGAGGGCGCCCTCGCCCGGCGTCATCGGCGCCTGCGCGGCGACCGGGCGGCCGGTGTGCAGCAGGCCCTGCAGCGCGACGAGGGCGAGCAGCAGGAGCACGTAGGACTGCGCGTGGACGGCGAGCACGGCGAGGGCCACGCCCGCGGCGACGGCCACCATCGCGGCCGCGGGCGGGAAGAAGGTGTCGGCCAGCAGGCGCGCGCAGCGGCCGCCGTCGAACGGCCGGAACGGCAGCAGGCTGACGAGATTGAAGCAGGCGATGGCCGCGGCGAGCAGGCGCAGGAGCTCGGCCGCCCCCGGCCGGGCCGGCGCGAGCAGGCCGGCCAGCGCATGGGCCAGCACCATCGGCGCGACCGAGACGCCGGCGCCGAGAAGCGCGACGAAGAAGTCCTCCGCCTGCCGGGCGGGGACCCGGTCGGAGACCGCCGGCCCGCCGGGAAGCGGCACGAGGCGGAAGCGGGCGTCGTCGTGGCCGATCGCGCGGTGCGCCGCGACATGGCCGAACTCGTGGATCGCCGCGGCGATGACGAGGGCGAGCGCGGCGGCGGGCCCGAAGAGCGCCGCCGCCGCCAGCACCACCCCGCCGCCGAGCGCGAGGCAGGGCGTGTCGAAGCCCACGACCGCGAGCCGGCCGGCGCCCGAGAGGCCGCCCCTGAGCGCGGCGAGCGTGAGCGCCACGTAGCCGAGACCGAAGACGAGCGCCATCGCGCGAGCCCCCACAACCCCGCGCAAGGCTCTAGCCGGCAATCGCGGCGGGATTTTGGCACGCGCCCCGCCCCGGCCGGCGGGTCGGGAATGCCGGACTGCCGCGGCGCGCGCCGGCGGTGTAGGGTCGGCGCACCGGGCGGGATTGCGCCCGGGGTTGCGGCATTTTCAGGTGGGAGTTTCGGCGATGGACTTCTTCTTCGCGCACCGGCTCATGCGCGCGGGCCGGACGGAGCTGATCTCGGGGAGCTTCCTCCTCGGCGTTCCCGAGGGGCTCGCGGCCGTGCTTCCGGCGGCGCCCCCGGAGGCCAAGGCGGCGCAGGGCGGACCGGCGGGCGGGCCCGGCGTGACCTGGATCCTGCCCCCGCGCGAGAGCCTGTTCCACGGCCCGATCCGGTCGGCCGCGCGGCAGGCGGGCTACGCCACGCTGGAGCTCGACGACCTGACCTGCCGCGGCCCGGGGGCCTGAGCGCGGGGCCGCGGGGCGGGTGCCGCGGCGGGACGGGCGGCGGGCCGGGCCGGGCCGGCGGCGGCGGCGCGCGGGGCGCGCCGCGGGGCAGCCGCGGACGGGGAAGGGGCGGCGTGCCGGGGGCCTGCGCCCGGTCTAGAGCGCCTCGGGCTGGGGCATGCCGAGGACGTGGAAGCCGCCATCGACGATGATCGTCTCGCCGGTGGTGCAGCGGCCCCAGTCGGAGGCGAGGTAGACGGCGGTGCCGCCGATCGCCTCGAGCGTGGCATTGGAGCGCAGGGGCGCATTGGCCTCGGTGTGCCGGAAGGTCTTGCGCGCGCCGCCGATCGCCGCGCCGGCCAGCGTCTTCATCGGGCCGGGCGAGATCGCGTTGACGCGGATCCCGTCGGGGCCGAGGTCGTTGGCGAGATAGCGCACCGCGCTTTCCAGCGCCGCCTTCGCCACGCCCATCACGTTGTAGTAGGGCGTGACCCGGTTCGAGCCCTGGTAGGTCAGCGTCAGCAGCGTGCCGCCGTCCGGCATCAGCGGCGCCGCCCGGCGCGCCACGTCGATGAACGAGAAGCAGGAGATGTTGAGCGAGTTGAGGAAGTTGCCGCGCGTGGTGTTGATGAAGCGGCCGGTCAGCTCGGTCTTGTCGGAATAGGCGATGGCGTGCACGAGGAAGTCGATCGTGCCCCATTCGTCGCGCAGCCGCGCGAAGGCCGCGTCGAGCGAGGCGTCGTCGGTCACGTCCACGTCGACGAGGAAGTCGGACCCCACCGAGGCGGCGAGCGGCGCGACGCGGCTGCCGAAGGCCTCGCCCTGGTAGGAGAAGGCAAGCTGCGCCCCCTCGCTCGCCATGGCGCGCGCGATGCCCCAGGCGATGGACCGGTCGTTCGCGACGCCCATGATCAGGCCGCGCTTGCCCCGCATCAGATCAGGCATGTCTCGTCACCCGTGGAACCTGGAGAACAGGAGCGTGGCGTTGGTACCGCCGAAGCCGAAGGAGTTTGAGAGCACGCTGTCGTGCTCGACGCCCTCGCGCAGCTCGGTCACGATCTCCTCGGGGCGGAGCGCGGGATCGAGCGTGGTCACGTTGATCGAGGGCGCGATGAAGCCGTGCTCCATCATCAGCAGCGAGTAGATCGCCTCGTGCACGCCGGTCGCGCCGAGGGAGTGGCCGGTCATCGACTTGGTGGAGCCGATCACCGGGTGATCCTCGCCGAAGACGCGCCGGATCGCCTCGACCTCGGTCACGTCGCCGGCGGGCGTCGAGGTGCCATGCGCGTTGATGTAGGTGACGCGCCGGTCCTCGGGCAGCGTCGAGAGCGCCAGCCGCATCGACCGCTCGCCGCCCTCGCCCGAGGGGGCCACCATGTCGTAGCCGTCGGAGGTGGCGCCGTAGCCGGTGACCTCGGCGTAGATCTTCGCGCCGCGGGCGCGCGCGTGCGCCAGTTCCTCCAGCACCACGACGCCGCCGCCGCCGGCGATCACGAAGCCGTCGCGGGTGGCGTCGTAGGGGCGCGAGGCGGTCTGGGGCGTGTCGTTGTACTTCGAGGACATCGCGTTCATCGCGTCGAACAGGCAGGAGAGCGTCCAGTCCACCTCCTCGCCG
This sequence comes from Paracoccaceae bacterium, assembly GCA_026419405.1. GTDB lineage: Bacteria > Pseudomonadota > Alphaproteobacteria > Rhodobacterales > Rhodobacteraceae > JANZZL01. Next base: position 3,018 of record JANZZL010000107.1, read on the forward strand.
CCGCCGGCGAAGACGATGTCCTGCTTGCCGAACTGGATCAGCTCCACCCCGTTGCCGATGCAGTGCGCCGAGGTCGAGCAGGCCGAGGTGATCGAGTAGTTCACCCCCTTGATGCGGAACGGCGTGGCGAGGCAGGCCGAGTTCGTCGAGGACATGCAGCGGGTGACCATGAAGGGGCCCATGCGCTTGGGCGAGCCCTTGCTCTTGACCGTCTCGAAGGCGACGAAGAAGTTCGAGGTCGAGGGGCCGCCCGAGCCCATGATGAGGCCGGTGCGCTCGTTCGAGACCTCGGCCTCGGTCAGCCCGCTGTCCTCGATCGCCTGGCGCATGGCGATGAAGTTGTAGGCCGCCCCCGGCCCCATGAAGCGCAGGTCGCGCTTGTCGATGTGGTCCTCGATCACGATGTCGGGGCGGCCATGCACCTGGCAGCGGAAGCCGTTGGCGGCATAGTCCTCGGCGAAGGTGATGCCCGACCGGCCGGCCCGGAGCGAGGCGGTGACCTCGGCGGCGTTGTTGCCGATGGGCGAGACGATGCCCAGCCCGGTGATGACGACGCGGCGCATGGGGGTCCTCCTCAGGCGGCGGCGGGGGCGAGCCCGACCTTCATGTCCTTGACGAGATAGATGGTCTCGCCGTCGGCCTCGACCCGGCCGTCGGCGACGCCCATGGTCAGGCGGCGCGACTGCATCGCCTTGGTGAAGTCGACGAAGTAGCGGATCATCCGCCGGTCGGGGCGGACCATGCCGGTCAGCTTCACCTCCCCCACGCCGAGCGCATAGCCCTGGCCCTGCCAGCCGCGCCAGCCGAGGTTGAAGCCGGTGAGCTGCCAGAGCCCGTCGAGGCCGAGGCAGCCCGGCATGATCGGGTTGCCGGGGAAGTGGCAGGCGAAGAACCACAGGTCGGGGCGGATGTCGAACTCGGCCACCACATGGCCCTTGCCGTGCGCGCCGCCGTCGGCCGAGATCTCGGTGATGCGGTCCATCATCAGCATCGGCGGCAGCGGAAGCTGGGCGTTGCCCGGCCCGAACAGTTCGCCGCGCGCGCAGGCGAGCAGCGCCTCCCTGTCGAAGCTGGTCGGAAAATCGCCCATGCGGCCCGGCCCCCGTCCGGTCTTGTCGTTGCCCACACCGTCTATCACCCGCCCGGAAGCCCGTGCAAGGGAAAGCGGTGCCGGCGGCAGGGCGTCGCGGGCGGGCGATTCCGATTGAAAACAGGGCGTTTCGCCCTCTATATGACAGGGATGGCAGCGGATGGGGAAGGTCCCGACGGATGACGCCGGAAGCCGAGGAGCGAGGGGCGGCGTGGCTTGCGAAGGCGGGCCTGAGGCCGACGCGGCAGCGTCTGGCGCTGGCCGCGCTGCTCGTGGGCGACGGCGAGGACCGCCACGTCACCGCCGAGAGCCTCTACGAGGCGGCGGCCGCGGCCGGCGACAAGGTCTCGCTCGCCACGGTCTACAACACGCTGCGCGCCTTCTGCGAGGCCGGGCTGATGACCGAGATCACGGTGGACGGCTCGAAGAGCTACTTCGACACCTGCGTGCACGACCACCCGCATTTCTACTGGGAGGACACGGCCGAGCTGACCGACGCCCCGGCGAAGGAGCTCGAGATCGCCCGCCTGCCCGGCACGCCCGAGGGGGCCGAGGTGGCGCGGGTGGACGTGGTGATCCGGCTCAGGAAGGCCTGAGAGGGCCGTCCGCGAGGGCGGGCCGGCAGGCGCGGGCCGGCAGCTGCGGGCCGCCGCGCGGAGGCCGGGTGCCGGGATTGCCCGGGCCGTGACTGCGGCCGGCGGCGCGCAAGGCGGGCGACCTGGCGCGCGCGGTCTGGCGGCCTGCGGCCCGCCGCCGCATCGGCACCGTCCGGCGCATCGGCGGGGGTGCGCGCCGTCCCGATCCGCAGGGCGGGGCACGGCCCCCCCCCGCGCCTTCCGCGCAGCGGCGCTGCGACCCGGCCGTGGGGTGGAGCGACCGCGGTTCCCCTGCCCGGACCCGACGCGGCGCGGCCCTCCCCCGCCGCGGCCCCGGCGGTCCGGCGGCGGGCGGGGCGCGCGGCCGGGACGGACCCGCCCCCTCAGGCGAACTGTTCCTGGATCAGCCGTTCCTCGAGCCCGTGGCCGGGATCGAACAGCAGGCGGTGGCGGATCTCGGGCACGCTTTCCACCTCGACGGTCGTGGCGATGGTGGAGGAGCGGCTGTCGGCGTCGGCCATCACCGGGCGCTTGTCGGCCTCGAGCACGTCGAAGCGCACATGGGCGCTCTTTGGCAGCAGCGCGCCGCGCCAGCGGCGGGGGCGGAAGGCCGACATCGCGGTGAGCGCGAGCACGTCGGAGCCGATCGGCAGGATCGGCCCGTGGGCGGAGTAGTTGTAGGCGGTCGAGCCCGCCGGCGTGGCCACCAGCGCGCCGTCGCAGACCAGCTCCTCCATCCGCACCCGGCCGTCCACCGAGATGCGCAGCTTGGCCGCCTGCGGGCCCGCGCGCAGCAGCGAGACCTCGTTGATCGCGAGCGCCTCGGTGACCGAGCCGTCGGCGGCGGTGGCGCGCATCCTGAGCGGGTTGATCACCGTCTCCTCGGCGGCGGCGAGGCGGTCGTGCAGCCCCTCGACGGCGAATTCGTTCATCAGGAAGCCGATGGTGCCGCAGTTCATGCCGTAGACGGGGATGCCGAGATGCCGGGTGGCGTTCAGCGTCTGGAGCATGAAGCCGTCGCCGCCGAGCGCGACGATGACGTCCGCCTCCACCGGGGGCAGGTTGCCGTAGGCGGCGGTCATCCGTCCGAGCGCCTCGCGGGCGATCGGCGTCTCGCTCGCGAGGAATGCGATCCGCTTCGGCGCGCGCATGTCTCCCCCCGTTCGGCCCGAGTCATCGCCCGCGCGCGCGGGAAAGACAAGCGCCGCATGGGTTGCGCGGAATGCCGCATTCCGGCTTTGCCACGCGGGCGCTTTCCGCTAGACAGCGGCGCAATTCCCGGCCGAGGAGGGCACCCAGAGATGAACGCACCCCACCGCGACGGCGGCTTCTTCACCGAGCCGCTCGCCACGCGCGACCCCGAGCTGCACGACGCGATCCGCCGGGAGCTCGGCCGCCAGCAGGACGAGATCGAGCTGATCGCCAGCGAGAACATCGTCAGCCGCGCGGTGCTGGAGGCGCAGGGCTCGGTGATGACGAACAAGTATGCCGAGGGCTATCCGGGCCGGCGCTACTACGGCGGCTGCCAGTTCGTGGACATCGCCGAGAACCTCGCGATCGAGCGGGCCTGCAAGCTGTTCGACTGCGCCTTCGCCAACGTGCAGCCGAACTCGGGAAGCCAGGCCAACCAGGGGGTGTTCACGGCGCTCCTCCAGCCCGGCGACACGATCCTCGGCATGAGCCTCGACGCCGGCGGCCACCTGACCCACGGCGCCCGGCCGAACCAGTCCGGCAAGTGGTTCAACGCGGTCCAGTACGGCGTGCGCCGGCAGGACATGGAGATCGACTACGACCAGATGGCGGCGCTGACCGCGCAGCACCGGCCGAAGCTGATCATCGCGGGGGGCTCGGCCATCCCGCGGGTGATCGACTTCGCGCGGATGCGCGAGATCGCCGACAGCGTGGGCGCCTACCTGCTGGCCGACGTGGCGCATTTCGCCGGGCTGATCGCGGCGGGCGTCTACCCCTCGCCCTTCCCGCATGCCCATGTCGTCACCACCACCACGCACAAGACGCTGCGCGGCCCGCGCGGGGGCATGATCCTGACCAACGACGAGGAGATCGCCAAGAAGGTCAACGCGGCGATCTTCCCCGGCATCCAGGGCGGGCCGCTGATGCATGTCATCGCCGCCAAGGCGGTCGCCTTCGGCGAGGCGCTGCGGCCCGAGTTCGTCGCCTACCAGAAGCAGGTGGTGGCGAACGCCAAGGCGCTGGCCGACGAGCTGATGAAGGGCGGGCTCGACATCGTGACCGGGGGCACCGACTGCCACCTGATGCTGGTGGACCTGCGGCCGAAGGGCGTGAAGGGCAACGCCACCGAGAAGGCGCTGGGCCGCGCGCACATCACCTGCAACAAGAACGGCATCCCCTTCGACACCGAGAAGCCCACCGTCACCTCGGGCATCCGCCTCGGCACGCCGGCGGGCACGACGCGCGGCTTCGGCGAGGCGGAGTTCCGCCAGGTCGGGCGCTGGATCACGGAGGTCGTGGACGGGCTCGCCGCCCATGGCGAGGACGGCAACGGCGCGGTCGAGGCCAAGGTGAAGGGGGAGGTCGCGGCGCTCTGCGCCCGGTTCCCGATCTACCCCGGCCTCTGAGCCGCGGCGCGTGACCGCGCCGGCGCCGAACGGCACCCGCCGCCTCGAGCGGCGGCTGGGCGACTGGGCCCGCGCCCGGCTGCCCTTCGCGCTGGCCGAGTTCGTCATGTTCGTGCTCAAGCAGGGCTGGGCCTGCCTGTTCGGCGGCCTCCTGCTTGGCGCGATCATCGGCACGAAGCTGATCTGGCAGCCCGGCTGGGCGCTGCATCGCTACGACGCGCTGTTCCTCTTTGCCGTGGCGCTGCAGGTCCTGTTCCTCTGGGCGCGGCTCGAGACCTGGGAAGAGGCGCGGGTGATCCTGCTCTTCCACCTCACCGGCACGGCGATGGAGTGGTTCAAGGTCGCGGCCGGAAGCTGGTCCTACCCCGAGCCGGGGATCTTCAAGATCATGGACGTGCCGCTGTTCTCGGGGTTCATGTATGCCTCGGTCGGCAGCTACATCGCGCGGGTGATCCGCGTCTTCGGCATGCGCTTTGCGCCCTATCCGCCGTTCGGGGCGACGGTGCTGCTCGGCGCGGCGATCTACGTCAACTTCTTCGCCCACCACTTCCTGCCCGACGTCCGGCTGGCGCTGTTCGCGGCGACCGTGCTGCTCTACGCGCGCACGCGCATCTGGTTCGCGATCGGCGAGAACCTCTACTGGATGCCGCTGCCGCTGGCGGCCTTCCTCGCGAGCCTCGCGCTCTGGGTGGCGGAGAACGTGGGCACCGCCACGGGCACCTGGCTCTACAACGGCCAGCTTCCGGGGCAGGTGGTCGGCCTCGGCAAGCTCGGCTCGTGGTACCTGCTGCTCTACGTCGCCTTCGTCACCGTCACGCTGGTGACGCGGCGGGCGCTCTCGCGCGAGCCGCTGAGGCGCGACCGCGTGGCGGAGGCCGCGGGGATCGCCGTGGGGCTCGGCCGGGACTAGCGCCCGGCTCAGAGCGGCCAGACGACGAGGATCGCCGGGATCGCGACCGCGACGATCAGGATCTCGAGCGGCAGGCCGATGCGCCAGTAGTCGCCGAAGTGATACTTGCCCGCGCCCAGCACCAGGGTGTTGTTCTGGTGCCCGATGGGGGTGAGGAAGGCGCAGGAGGCGGCGACCGCGACCGCCATCAGGAAGGGGTCGGCCGAGGCGCCGAGGCGGCCCGCGACATCGACCGCGACCGGCGCGGCGAGGAGCGCGGTCGCGGCGTTGTTGAGGAGGTCGGAGAGCGTCATGGTCACGACCATCAGCAGCGTCAGCACGACCCAGGGCGGCAGGCCCTCGGTCGCGCCGACGAGGCCCGCGGCGAGGAGCGCGGCGCCGCCCGTCGTCTCGAAGGCGGTGCCAAGCGGGATCAGCGCGCCGAGCAGCACGATCACCGGCCAGTGGATGTGCTGGTAGAGTTCCGACACCGGCAGCACGCGGAACGCCAGATAGCCGAGGACCACCGCGCCGAGCGCGACCGGCAGCGCCACGAGCCCCAGCGCCGCGGCCGCGATGGCGGCGGCGAAGAGCCCGGCCGCCGGCAGGATGCGCGAGGTCTCGGCGACCGCGAGGCTGCGGTCGCCGACCGGCAGGCAGCCGAGCCAGTCGATCACCCCGGCGGCCTCGTCCTCGGGGGTGAGCAGCAGCAGCACGTCGCCCGGCCGGATCCGCTCGCGCCGCAGTTCGCGGCTGATCCGCCGGCCGCGCCGCGAGATCCCGACCAGGATCGTCCGCCGCCGCCAGCCCAGCCCGACCGCCTGCGCGGTGCGCCCGGCGATGCGCGCGCCCTCGGTCACGATCGCCTCGGTCACGCGCAGGCCGCGGGCGCCGGCCTCGGTCAGCGCGGCGTCGCTGCCGCCGAGGAAATCGAGCCGCATCGCCCGGCGGAAGTCCTCGATGCCCCCGGCCGAGGCCTCGACCCGGAGCACGTCGCCCGCGCGCAGCGGGGTGGCGAGCGCCGCGCCGGCGATGCCGCGCCCCTCGCGCACGAGGCGCAGGATGGCGAGGCCCGCGCGGTCGGCCTCGGCCTCGAGCTCGGGGACGCTGCGGCCGATCGCGGCCGAGCCTTCGGGCACGACGAGTTCGGCCAGGAAGGGATCGCCCGTGCCGCCGGCGGCCTCCTCCTCGGCGCGCGCCGGCACCAGCCGCCAGCCCGCGAGCGCGACGAAGGCGAGGCCCGCGGCCGCGACCGGAAGCCCGACGGGGGTGAAGTCGAACATGGCGAAGGGCGCCCCCAGCTCGCGGGCGCGGAACTCGGCGATCAGGATGTTGGGCGGCGTGCCGATCAGCGTGACGAGGCCGCCGAGAATGGTCGCGAAGGCGAGCGGCATCAGCGTGAGGCCGGCCGGCCGCCGTGCGCGCCGCGCCGCCTGCAGGTCGAGCGGCATGAGCAGCGCCAGCGCCGCGACGTTGTTCATGAAGGCCGAGAGCGCGGCGCCGATGCCGCCCACCAGCGCGATGTGGCGCGGCACACGCAGGCTGCCGTCGGCGAGGCGCCGGCCGAGCAGAGCGACCGCCCCCGACCGGGTGAGCCCGGCCGAGATCGTCAGCACGAGCGCCACCGTGATCACCGCGGTGCTGCCGAAGCCGGAGAAGGCCGCCTCGGCGGGCACCAGGCCGAGCAGCACGGCGGCGATGAGCGCGCCGAGCGCGACGATGTCGTAGCGGATGCGCCCCCAGACGAAGAGCGCGAGCATCAGGGCAAGGAGCCCGAAGAGCAGCGCCTGTTCGGTGGTCATCGGCCCCCTTCCCCCACTCCGGCCCCCGACCTGCCCAACGCGCGGACGGGGTTGCGGGGTTCCTCGGGCTTCGCATATAGAAGCCGCCTGTCGCGAAGGGGAGATCCGGGGGGCGCCATGGCCGGTCATTCCAAGTGGGCCAACATCCAGCACCGCAAGGGCAAGCAGGACGCGGTGCGCGCCAAGCTGTTCTCCAAGCTGGCCAAGGAGATCACGGTCGCCGCCAAGCTGGGCGACCCCGACCCCGACAAGAACCCGCGCCTGAGGCTGGCCGTGAAGGAGGCGCGCGCGAACTCGATGCCGAAGGACGTGATCGAGCGCGCGATCCGCAAGTCGCAGGGCGGGGACGCCGAAAGCTACGAGGAGATCCGCTACGAGGGTTACGGACCGGGCGGCGTGGCGATCATCGTCGAGGCGATGACCGACAACCGCAACCGCACCGCCTCGAACGTGCGCTCCACCTTCGCCAAGCACGGCGGCAACCTCGGCGAGACCGGATCGGTCGCCTTCATGTTCGACCGCAAGGGCGAGATCATGTATCCCGCGGGCGCGGGAGACGCCGAGACGGTGCTGATGGCGGCGATCGAGGCGGGCGCCGAGGACGTGGAGAGCGACGCGGACGGGCACTGGATCTACTGCGCGGATACCGACCTCGCGGCGGTCTCGGCCGCGCTCGAGAAGGCGCTCGGCGAGAGCGAGACGGCCAAGCTCGTCTGGCGGCCGAAGACCACGACCCGGCTCGACCTCGAGGGGATGCAGGCGCTGATGAAGCTGATCGAGGCGCTCGAGGACGACGACGACGTGCAGGCCGTCACCGCCAACTTCGAGGCGGCCGACGAGGTGATGGCGGCGCTCTGAGCGTTACCGCTCGGGCGGGGTGAAGGTCAGCCCGTAGGCCGCGAAGATCGCCGGGATGCGCCCGTCGGCGAGGCCGGCGGCGATCGCGTCATCGACCGCATAGGAGACGTCGCGGTGGGAATGGTGGACCGCGACGCCGAGCGTCCAGCGCCCGAGGGCGAGGCCGGGCAGCGGCGGCGTGTGCACCGCGATGCCCTCGCCCGCCCAGTGTTCGAGCTGCGCGAGCGGCCCCATCGCGGCCATCGTCTCGCCCGCCCGCAGCGCCGCCATCGCCGCCGCCATGGTGGGGAAGCGGCGGACGTTCTCGCGCATCTGGCCGCCGGCGAAGGACGACAGGTAGAAGTCGGCGATCGAGTCGTTCTCGACCGCCACGGTGTCGAAGCGGAAGTAGGCCGGAACCGGGCCGCCGTCGGGATAGGCCTCGGTGCGGTAGGCGATGGCGATCTGCTCGGCGTAGTACTGGCCGGTGAACACCACCTGCTCGACCCGGCAGGCGAAGGCCGAATCGTAGGGGACGTGCAGCATCACGTTCGAGACCCGGCCGTTCACGGCCGCGCCCTTCCAGACGTAGTTCATCAGGTCGGCCTGGACGTTCTCGCCGGCCTGCACGAAGCGGAAGCGCGGCTCGACGCCGAGCTCCTCCGCGATCAGGCGGCCGATCTCGATGTCGATGCCGCGGGGCTGGCCGGCCTCCTCCCAGGAATAGGGCGGGAACCTCTCGTACACGGCGAACTCGATGAAGCCGCGTTCGGTGATCTGGTCGAGGTCCTGGCCGACGAACTCGCGCGGCGTGTTCTGCGGCCGCTTCTGCGGCGCCACGTCCTCGCAGCGCGCGGCGGCGGCGCCGGCGGTGGCCAGCGCCAGCAGGGCCGCGAGCGCGAGCCGCCGCATCGCCGTCAGTGCGCCGCCGAGAGGCCGATGGTGAGGGTCTCGGCCGCGACCTTGAACGAGGCCGGGGTGCCGTCGATCTGGCGCGCCGCGCGGGCGGCGATGCTGTCGGCGACCGGCGCGCCCGAGAGCGTGCCGATGCCGGCGGCGATCTCGGTCAGCCGCGCCTTCGTGCCCTCGGGGTCGGGGGTGCCCTGGCCCTGCGCCCAGCCGGCGAGCGCGTCGCGGATCGCCTTGAGCGCCTCGGCCTGCTCGGCCATGGCCTGGTCGTCGGGCCGGGTCTCGATGTAGGTGCGGATCGCCCAGGCGGCCTTCTGGCCGAGCAGGTCGCCGAAGGCCGGCATCTTGGTGACCCCGCCCTGGGTGTAGCCGTGGCGGAAGCGCTCGATGAACCATTCGTCGCCGTATTCCTCGGCCTCGAGGAAGCGCAGGTCGGGCGCCAGCCCGCCCGAGATCCCCTCGAGCCCGTGGCAGCGGGCGCAGTTCTGGTTGTAGGCCGAGGCGCCGATGTCGATGGCGGTGCGCCAGACCTCCTCGCCGGCGTTGCGGTAGGGGTTCTCGGTCAGCCACTCCGCGCCGATGTCGGGCAGCGCGTCGGTGTTCACCGGCTGGGGCACGACGTCGCCGTGGGCATGCGCCAGCGTGGCGGCGGCGAGCGTCGCGGCGAAGGCGGCGGCAAGGCGGATGTCGCGCATCGGTGGGCTCCTCCTCGGTGGTCGGCATGGTGATAGCGCGGGGCGCCGCGGCTCTGCTATTCGACCTTCGTTGAACGGCCGGCGCCCCGGCGTGCGACCATGGTCCTATGGAGACCCCGGAACGGCGGTTGCTAGGCTTCCCGGCGGGAGGACGGGACCATGCTGCGACTGGGCGCGATCGTGACCGCCCTGTGGGCGACCGCCGCGGCGGGCGAGGTCGGCGTGGCGATGCACTACCTCCGCCAGGAGGTGGAGCCGCCGCCCACGCTCTCGAGCCTCGACCCGATCCCGGCCGACGAGGGGATCGCCGGCGCCGAGCTGGGCCTGGCCGACAATGCCACCACCGGGGCGTTCCTCGGCCATGCCTACACGCTGGCGGTGAGCTCGGAGACCGAGGCCGGGGCGCTTGTCGCCGCCGCGCGCGCGGCGCTTGCCGAAACCGGGCTCGTGATCGTCGATGCCCCGGCGGCGACGCTCCTGGCGATCGCCGACCTGCCCGAGGCGCAGGGCGCGCTGATCTTCAACGTCGCTGCGCCGGAGGAATCGCTGCGCTCGGAGGACTGCCGGGCGAATGTGCTGCACACGCTGCCCTCGCTGTCGATGCGCACCGACGCGCTGATGCAGTTCCTGGCATACAGGCGCTGGACCGAGCTTGCGCTGATCGCGGGCACGCTGCCCGAGGACCTGGCCTATGCCGAGGCGCTGCGCCGCTCGGCCGCCAAGTTCCAGCTGCGCATCCGCGCCGAGAAGACCTGGGCCTTCGATGCCGACATGCGGCGCAACGCGAGCCAGGAAGTCCCGGTGTTCACCCAGGACCTGCCCGAGCACCACGTGCTGCTGGTGGCCGACGAATGGGGCGACTTCGCGCGCTTCATCCCCTACAACACCTGGGAGCCGCGGCCGGTCGCCGGCTCGGAGGGGATGAGCCCGGTCGCCTGGTCGCCGGTGCTGGAGCAGTGGGGCGCGGCGCAGCTCCAGAACCGCTTCGCGGTGCAGGCGGGCCGCGGGATGCGGCCGAAGGACTATGCCGCCTGGGCGGCGGTGCGCAGCATCGGCGAGGCGGTGACGCGCACCGGCCAGGCGGACCCGGCGGCGCTGCGCGCCTTCATCCTCTCGGAGGACTTCGAGCTGGCCGGGTTCAAGGGCCGGCCGATGACCTACCGCGCCTGGAACGGGCAGCTCCGCCAGCCGATCCCGATCGTGCATCCGCGCGCGCTGGTCGCGATGGCGCCGCTCGAGGGCTTCCTGCACGAGCGTTCCGAGATGGACACGCTGGGCCCCGACGAACCCGAATCCGCCTGCACCGCCTTCGGAGGATGACGATGCGCCCCGCCCCCGCCGCCCTGTGCCTTGCGCTCTGCCTCGCCCTGCCGGCCACGGCCGGCGAGATCTGGGTGACCAACGAGCGCGACGACACGATCAGCGTGATCGACGTGGAGACGCTGGAGGTGGTGCGCACGATCGAGACCGGCGACCGGCCGCGCGGGATCACCTTCGCCAAGGACTTCAGCCGCGTCTACATCTGCGCCTCGGACAGCGACACGGTGCAGGTGATGGACCCCGACACCGGCGAGATCCTGCACGACCTGCCCTCGGGCGAGGACCCCGAGCAGTTCGTGCTGCACCCCGACAACCGCCACCTCTACATCGCCAACGAGGACGACGCGGTGACGACGGTGGTGGACGTGGAGACGCGCAAGGTCGTGGCGCAGATCAACGTCGGGATCGAGCCCGAGGGCATGGCGGTCTCGCCCGACGGCAAGATCGTCATCACCACCTCCGAGACGACCAACATGGCGCACTGGATCGACACGGCGACGCACACGCTCTTCGCCAACACGCTGGTCGATTCCCGCCCGCGGCACGCGGAGTTCACCAAGGGCGGCAGCGAGCTCTGGGTCAGTTCGGAGATCGGCGGCACGATGACCGTGTTCCGCGTCGCGGACCAGTCGGAGGTCGCCAAGATCGGCTTCGAGATCCCCGGCGTGCACCCCGACAAGGTGCAGCCCGTGGGCTTCCGCTTCACCGAGGACGAGAAGACCGCCTTCGTCGCGCTCGGGCCGGCCAATCATGTCGCCGTGGTGAATGCCGAGACCTATGCGGTGGAGAAATACATCCTGGTGGGGCGCCGGGTCTGGCACATGGAGTTCTCGCCCGACCGGTCGCTCCTGTTCACGACGAACGGCGTCTCGGGCGATGTCACGGTGATCGACGTCGCCAGCCAGGAGGCGATCAGGACGATCAAGGTCGGCCGCTTCCCCTGGGGCGCGGCGATGCGGCCCTGAGGGGAGGAGAGAGACATGCGCATCCTGACCGCCGCCGCCCTGGCGCTTGCCCTGCCGCTGGCCGCGCTGGCCGACGACGAGGGCGCAGCACCCGCACCGGGCCTTGCCGGGCTGCTCTCGGCCGGCAACCGCCAGGAGCTGCCGCCGATCACGCTCTCGGCGGGCGAGCCGCTGGCCGCGGCGCCGCTGCGACTGAAATCGGGCACCTACTACGAGATCGCGATCGAGGCCGACGGCAGCCAGGAGCTGGCGCTGGCGGGGCCGGAGTTCTTCCGCGCCATCTGGATCGACGAGATCGTGATCGAGGGGCTTGAAATCCGCCCCCTCGGGCTCGACAGTCTGGAATTCGATCAGGCGGGGACGATGGAGATCGGCTTCGTCGCGATCAGGCCCGGCACCTACGAGCTGCGCGTGCCGGGGTCCACGGGCGACATGCAGCGGCTGGAGATCGTGATCGAGTGAGCGGGCTGTCCGTCGCCGGGCTGAGCTTCCGCTACGGCGCGCGGGCGGCTCTGGAGGATGTCTCGCTCGAGGTGGCCGAGGGCGCCTTCTGCGCGCTGCTCGGACCGAACGGGGCGGGCAAGTCCACGCTGTTCGCGCTGCTCACGCGGCTGCTCGTCGCGCCGCGCGGCCGGATTGCGGTGGCCGGCGTGGACCTCGCGCGGGCGCCGACCGCGGCGCTGGCCCGGATCGGGGTCGTGTTCCAGCAGCCGACGCTCGACCTCGATCTGACGGTGCGGCAGAACCTGCGTTACTTCGCCGGGCTGCACGGGCTTTCGGGGCGCGCGGCCGAGGCGCGCATCGTCGCCGCGCTCGACCGGCTCGGCATGGCCGAGCGGGCGGGCGAGAAGGTGCGGGCGCTGAACGGCGGGCACCGGCGGCGGACCGAGATCGCGCGGGCGCTCGTCCACCGGCCCTCGGTGCTCTTGCTCGACGAACCCACGGTCGGCCTCGACGCGGCCTCGCGCGCGGCGCTGGTCGAGCACGTGCACCGGCTCTGCGCCGAGGAGGGGCTCACCGTTCTCTGGGCCACGCACCTGACCGACGAGGTGCGGCCGGGCGACCGGCTGGTGATCCTGCACCGCGGGCGGGTGCTGCGCGACGGCATCGCCGGCGAGATCGCGGCCGGCCGGCCGCTGACCGCGGTGTTCCTCGAGCTGACCGGGGCCGAGGCATGAGGGCGGCGCTCGTCGCGCTGCGCGTCATCGTCGCGCGCGAGGCGCTGCGCTTCCTCGGCCAGCGCGGGCGGTTCCTCGCGGCGCTGGTTCGGCCGCTGGTCTGGCTTCTGGTCTTCGCCGCGGGCTTCCGCGCGGCGCTGGGGCTCTCGATCACGCCGCCCTACCAGACCTACATCACCTACGAGACCTACATCGTGCCCGGCCTCTGCGGCATGATCCTGCTGTTCAACGGGATGCAGTCGTCGCTGAGCCTGGTCTACGACCGCGAGATGGGCTCGATGCGGCTGCTGCTGACCGCGCCGCAGCCGCGCTGGTGGCTGCTGTTCTGCAAGCTGATGGCGGGGGCGGTCATCTCGATCCTCCAGGCCTGTGCCTTCCTCGCCATCGCCTGGCTCTACGGCATACGCATGCCCTGGGCGGGCTATCTCTGGGCGCTGCCCGCGCTGTTCGTCGCGGCGCTGATGCTGGGGGCGCTGGGGCTGGCGCTCTCGTCGTTCATCCGCCAGCTCGAGAACTTCGCGGGCGTGATGAACTTCGTGATCTTCCCGATGTTCTTCCTGTCGTCGGCGCTCTATCCGCTCTGGAAGATGAAGGAGGCCGGGCGGCTGCTGCACGACATCTGCGCGGCGAACCCCTTCACCCATGCGGTGGAGCTGATCCGCTTCGCGCTCTACGCCGAGGCGAACCTGCCGGCGCTGGGATGGACGCTGGCCGCCACGGCCGCGTTCCTCGCGCTGGCGCTGCGCGGCTACGACCCCGCGCGCGGCCTCGTCCGGCGGCGCGAGGGGGGATAGGGGGCATGCGACCATTGCCGGACTGACTCGGGCGGCGGGCTGTGCTAGGCTCGGCCCGCGAACCGGAGATGCCCATGCGCCGCGCCTTCTGCCTTCTGGCCTGCCTCGCCGCCGCGCCGGCGCTGGCCGAGACCTCGGAGTTCGGCACCACGAACCCCGAGGAGATGACGATGAACCGGCTTCTGGAGAACGTCGAGAACGGCCGGGTGGACATGACCACCTGCGCGGCGGGCTACCTGATGACGAAGTCGGGCCGCCACGCGATCGCACGCGAGACCTTCGAGGCCTGCGCGGCGGCGGGCTACACCCAGGCCATGACCTGGATGAGCTACATGGACCAGAACGGGCTCGGCGCCGACTTCGACCCCGATCGCGCGGCGGCGTGGGACCGCAGGGCCGCCGAGGCCGGCGACCCGGTGGGGAAATACAACTACGGCGTCAGCCTCATGCGCGGCTTCGGCGTGGCGCAGGACGAGGCCGCGGGCCGGCGGCTGATCGACGAGGCCGCCGCGGCCGGCCTGCCGATCGCGCGGCGGGTACGGGCGGCGGGCTACGACCTCGACGAGGCCACGCCCGACGCCGACAACTGGCGCTACGCGCCGGCCTTCTAGGCCGCCCATTCCCACGGGCGGGTGAACTCCCCGAGCCTGTGGGCGAGCGCTTCCTCGTCCACGGGGCCGGTGCGCTCGAGCCGCGCCACGAGGCCCTTCTTCCTGTGCTCGTAGACATCGACGACGCGGACGTTGAGCCCCGCCTCCTCGAGCGCGGCGCCGTAGACGCGGGCGATGGCGAGCTTCCTGAGCTCGTTCTTCAGGATCTTGCCGACGGCCGTCTTGGGCAGTTCGGGCAGGATCTCGACGTGCTTGGGGATCGCCGCACGTTCGTGGATATGGGCCCGGGCGTGCTCCAGAAGCTCTTCCGGCGTGGCCGTGGCGCCCTTGACCAGCTCGACGTAGACGCAGGGCAGCTCGCCCGCGAAGGCATCCGGCTGGCCGATCGCCCCGGCGAAGGCCACCGCCGGGTGGCCGAGCAGCGCCTCCTCGATCTCGGCGGGGTCGATGTTGTGGCCGCCGCGGATGATCAGGTCCTTCGCCCGGCCGGTGATCCAGAGATAGCCGTCGGCGTCGATCCGGCCGAGGTCGCCGGTGCGCAGGAACCGGATCTCGGCGAACAGGCCGTTGTTCTTGTCGGGGTCGTGATAGGTGTTCCTCTCGAACACGCCGGGGTTGGCCACGCAGATCTCGCCGACCTCGTCGATGCCGCACTGCCTGAGCACGTTGCCCTCGGCATCGGCGTTGAGGATGCGCACCTCGGTATAGGGCAGCGGGATGCCGACCGAGCCCACCTTCTTCAGCCCGTCCACCGGGTTGCAGGAGACGAGGCAGGTCGCCTCGGTCAGGCCGTAGCCCTCGGCGATCTCGACGCCGGTCGCGGCCTTGAAGCGGTTGTAGAGCTCGACCGGCAGCGGCGCCGAGCCCGAGATCGCCGTCTTGAGCGAGGAGACATCGGCGTTGACCGGGCGCTGCATCAGCGCGGCGATCGCCGTCGGCACGGTGATCAGGAAGGTCACGCGCCAGCGCTCGATCAGCTTCCAGAAGTTGTCGAACACGCCCTCGCCGCGGTAGCCCGCGGGCGTCGGCATCACCATGTGGGCGCCCGAGGCGATGCAGGACATCAGGATCGGATAGGCCGCGAAGACGTGGAACAGCGGCAGCGGGCAGATCAGCACGTCGGTCTCGGTGAACAGCAGCGTCCCCCCGAGCCAGCCGTTGTAGATCATGCCCGAGACGCGGTGCTGGGCGACCTTGGGCATCCCCGTCGTGCCGCCGGTGTGGAAATAGGCGGCGATGCGGTCCTCCGGCCGGTCCTCGAAGGTGAGCCGGTCGCCGGGCATCCGCGCGCATTCGGCGTTGAAGTCCCTGACCTCGGCCTTGTGCGCGACCGGGTTCTTCGGCCGCACCAGCGGCACGATCCAGGACTTGGGCGGGCCGAGATAGCGGTTGAGGTCCACCTCGAGCACGGTGCGGACGCCGGGGGCGAACTTCACCGCCTCGGCGACCTTCTGGGGCACGTCGGTCTTCGGGAAGGCCTTGAGAGTGACCACGACCTTCGCCTCGGTCTCGCGCAGGATGGCGCTGATCTGCTCGGGCTCGAGCAGCGGGTTGATCGGGTTCACGATCCCGGCGACGGCGCCGCCGAGCAGCGCCACCGCCGTCTCGTTGCAGTTGGGCAGGACGTAGGCAACCGTGTCGGCCTCGCCCACGCCCAGCGCGCGGAACAGGTTCGCCGCCTGCGTCACGCGGCGGTGCAGCTCGCTCCAGGTGAGCGTCTCGGCCTTCGAGCGGGGGTCGGAGAGGATCTGGAAGCTGATCGCGGGCCGCGCGCCCCAGTTCCGGCGGGCGTTGGAGAGGAACTGGTAGATGGTCTTCGGAACCTGTCGGTCCGCCCAGGGCATCTCGTTCTGGACGGCATCCCTGTCGGCGATCCCGGCGAAACGTCCCATCCTGCGGTCTCCCTCCCTGTCGGCCTTTTCCGGCCCTTTCGATCGGGGAAGGATGGGAAAGATCGGCAGGTCGCGCAAGCGTGACGCTGCGAAATTCGCAGCCGTCACGCAGCGTTGCGGCCGGCCAAGGCCTTCGGGATGCGCGGCACCTGGCCGGGACGGTTCGTGTCGGGATGCCGCAGCACGGGCTTGCTGGCCTCGGGGATCCGCGGGGAGCGGCTGGCCCTGCCGAGCGTCGCCCTGGCGATCGCGGAGAGGGTGTCGCCCTTCTTCACGGTGTGGAGGACCGGGTCCTCTCCGGCGATGTCCTCCTCCACCCGCGCGGCGCCCACGACTTTGCCCGCCACGAGGATGACCATCTCCTTCCCCTCCCGGCTGGCGGCGGTGCCGCTCACGCTGGCCGTGTCGGCCGACACCCTGATGTCGAGGCCGGAGGTATCGAGCCCCTGCCCGGCCATCTCCCTGCGGATCGCCTGTTCCCGCGGAACCTCGGCCGCCTCCGCCGAGCCGCCGAACGGCGACCTGCCGGCCCCTTCACGAAATCCCAGACACCACTCCGGCGCCACCCTCTCTGCCGATGCCGACTCGCGGGCTGGCGCGGGGATGCAGCGCGGTCCGTGCGGGCGGGCCGCTACTCGGCCGCGAGGCCCTCGGTGAACTGCAGCCGCGCGAGCCGCGCGTAGAGCCCGCCCTCAGCGACGAGCGCATCATGCGTGCCCTCGGCGACGATCCGGCCGGCATCGAAGACGAGGATCCGGTCGGCCCGCTTCACGGTGGCGAGCCGGTGCGCGACGATCAGCGTCGTGCGCCCACGCGAGAGGCGCTGCACCGCCTGCTGCACCGCGCGCTCGCTCTCGGCGTCGAGCGCCGAGGTCGCCTCGTCGAGCAGCAGCACCGGCGCGTCGCGCAGGATCGCCCGGGCGATGGCGATGCGCTGCCTCTGGCCGCCCGAGAGCATCACGCCGCGTTCGCCGACCTGGGTATCGTAGCCCTGCGGCAGGGCGGCAAGGAAGTCGTGCGCGGCGGCGGCCCGCGCCGCGGCCTCGACCTCGGCATCCGAGGCCCCGGGCCGGCCGAAGCGGATGTTCTCGCGCGCGCTGGCGGCGAAGATCACCGGCTCCTGCGGCACGAGCGCGATGGCCCGGCGGAAGTCGGCGCGGGCCATGGCGCGCAGGTCGATGCCGTCGAGCGTGACCCGACCTTCCTGCGGGTCGTAGAAGCGCAGGAGAAGCTGGAGCACGGTGGTCTTGCCCGCCCCCGAGGGGCCGACGAGGGCCACCGTCTCGCCCGGCCGGACCGCGAAGCTCACCCCGTCGAGCGCCGACTGCCCGGGGCGCGAAGGGTAGCGGAAGCGGACCGCCTCGAAGGCGATCTCGCCCCGCACCGGGCGCGGCAGCGGCACCGGATCGGCCGGATCGGTCACGCTGTCCTCGGCGTTGAGCAGCTCGACCAGCCGCTCGGTCGCGCCCGCGGCGCGCTGGAGCTCGCCCCAGATCTCGCTCAGCGCGGCGACCGAGGAGGCGACCATGACCGCGTAGATCACGAACTGGACGAGCTCGCCCGGCGTCATCGCCCCGGCGCGCACGTCGCGCGCGCCCACCCAGAGCACGCCGACGATCCCGGCGAAGACGAGGAAGATGACGAACACGGTCATCACGCTGCGGGTGCCGATCCGCCGGCGCGCGGCGGCATAGCTCCTTTCGGTGACCTCGCCGAAGGCGCCGCGGCTCTCGGCCTCGTGGGTGTAGGCCTGCACCGTCTGCACCGCGAGCAGCGATTCGGAGGCCGCGCCGGAGGACTGGGCGATCCAGTCCTGCGTCTCCCTCGACAGCGCGCGCAGCCGCCGGCCGAGCAGCACGATGGGCAGGATCACCGCCGGCACGATCAGCAGCACGAGGCCGGTGAGCTTGGGCGAGGAGACGAGCATGAGCACGAGCCCGCCCGCGAACATCAGCGCGTTGCGCAGGAACCACGAGGCCGAGGAGCCGATGACCGACAGGATCAGCGTCGTGTCGGTGGTCAGCCGGCTCAGCACCTCGCCGGTCATCAGGCGCTCGTAGAAGGCGGGGCTCATGCCGACCATCCGGTCGAACAGGGTCTTGCGGATGTCGGCCACGACCCGTTCGCCCAGGATCGAGACGATGTAGAAGCGCAGCGCCGAGCCGATGGCGAAGAGCGCCGCGATGCCGAGCGCGGCGGCGAAATACTGGTCGAGCAGGGCCGCGTCGTCGTTGAAACCGTCGACCACCCGGCGCACCGCCACCGGCAGCACGAGCGAGACCGCCGCGGTCAGCACCAGCGCCGCGAACGCGGCGAGCGCGAGCCCGGCATACGGCCGCACGAAGGGCACGAGCCCCCGGAGCGCGCCGATGCGCCGCGACCCGGCGCGGTCCTCGGGGGCGGTCGTCGGCGCTCTGGCCATGGCTCCTCCTGTCCGCGCCCCTCTTAAGCGGGGCGCGGGGGCCCGGCAAGCGCCGGGTGGCCGCAGGGCCTGTCATCGCGCCGTCACCGAACCTTCACGGCAGCGTGCGCCCGGGCTGCCAGACTGGCCGCGCCATGCTGGGCCTGCTGTTCTCTCCCCGCCGCCGGGCCGCCGTGGTCGTGGCCGGCCTGGTGCTCTGCCTTGCGGTGACCGAGCGCGATGCCGAGCGCTACGGCGACAGCCTGCAGGTGGCGCTGCCGCTCATCGCCTGGGGCTGCGCGGCGGCGAACGGGCGCGGGCCGGAGTTCTTCCTGCGCTATGCCGCGATGTTCGCCGCCGCGCACGGCAGCAAGGCGGGGCTGGCGGAGGCGGAGGTCAACCGACGCCCCGACGGAGGCGGCAGGGGCATGCCTTCGGCGCATACCTCGACCGCGGTGCTGGGGGCGAGTTCGCTGGTGCACGACTGCGTGCAGGGCAACCCCGCGGTGCAGGCGGCGGTGATCCTCTCGGCGGCCTTCGTCGGCGGCTCGCGCATCGAGGCGCAGAGGCACGACACTGTCTCTTATACACATCT
>JANZZL010000127.1 GCA_026419405.1 Paracoccaceae bacterium
CCGCCGCGGCCTCCCCCGCCGTGGCCGCCCGCGCGGCGGCGCGCAGCGCCGCCTCGGCGCCGAGGCCGAGGATCCAGCCCTCCTCGCGCCGCGCCTCGCGGGGCGCGGCGTCGAGCGCGGCGGCGAGCCCGCCGTCGCCCGCCAGCCGGGCGAGCGCGGCGGCGAGCACGCGGACCTGCGCGGCATCGGCGATCTCGCCCGCCCGCCGTGCCGCGGCGATCTCGGCGCGGATCAGCGCGGGCCAGACCTCGGCGAGCACCACCGGCGCGTCCGTCGCCTCGAAGGGCCAGACGCGGACCGCCTCGCCGAGCCGCGCGCGCAGCCGGGCGAGCGCGGCCATGCCGGTCAGCGCCTGCGAGCCCGCGGCCCCCGCCCCGCCCAGCTGCCAGACCGGGAAGGCGCCGCGCGCGCGGGTCTCGGCGAGCCGGCGTTCGGGCAGGCCGTGCCCCTGCCGCGCGCGCCCGCGCCGCGGCAGGCCGGGGTGGTCGCGGCGGGTGGCGTTGAACCAGAAGGGCCCGGTGCCGGGGAAGCGGGCGTTGAGCGCGGCGGCCACCGCGAAACGGTCGCCGCCCGCGGGCGGCAGGCGCGCGGCCAGCCAGTTCCAGAGCGCGAGCGGGTCGGGCGCCCCGACGACGGCTGCGGCGAAGCCCGCCGGGAAGCCGAAGGGGAAGTCGAAGCCCGCGAGCACCCGCCGCCCGGCCGCGACCTCGGCGGCGAGCGTCGCGGCCAGCCAGTCCTCGGCCGCAGCGCGGCTGCGCAGGTAGACGGGCGGCGGCGCCACGCCGCCGGTGACCGGCGCGAGCGCGGCCCAGATCGCATCCTTCTTCGGGGCGGGTCCGCGGTCGTCGGCGCCCGACCAGTCCACCACGAGGATGCGCTCGAAGCCGCTCACAGCCCCGCCTCGCGCAGGATGAAGTCGGCGATGGCCGCGGTGTCGTCGAGCGCGAACAGCGGCAGCGCCGTCTCCGGCCGCGCATCCGAGGCCACGGCGCGGATCGTGGGATTGGTCTCGGCGAGAAGGCCCCGGCCGGTCGCGGCGCGGTGCGCCTCGATCTTGGGGTGGGGGGCGGACTTGTAGCCCTCGACCAGCACCAGATCGACCGGCGCGAGGCGCGCGAGCAGCGCCTCGAGCGGCGGCTCGGGCGCGCCGCGCAGCTCGGCCATCAGCGCCCAGCGGGCGGGCGTGGCCAGGATCACCTCGCGCGCGCCGGCCGCGCGGTGGCGGAAGCTGTCGGTGCCCGGCCGGTCGGTCTCGGCCGCGTGATGGGCGTGCTTGACGGTGGAGACGGTCAGCCCGCGCCGCGTGATCTCGGCCACCAGGCGCGCCACGAGATGCGTCTTGCCCGCATCCTTCCAGCCGGTGACGCCCCAGACGATCACGGCGCCTCCTCCGCCGCGGCCGCGAGCAGGCGGCCGGCCTCGGCCAGGTCCTCGGGCGTGTTGACGTTGAAGAACGGGTCGAAGGGGTCGGAGGGGAAGGCGGCGGTGCCCGCGCCGTGGGCATCGGTCCAGAGCACGATCTTCCTGAGGCCCCCCGCGAGCGCGGCGCGCAGGTCGTGGCGCAGCGCCACCGGCCAGAGGCCGAAGGTGGGGTGACGGCGCAGCACGCCCCCGGCATCGGGGCTGGCCGCGAGGGCGAGGCCCGAGGGGCCGGCGGCGGCGACAAGCCGTGCGGCGAGGTCGCGCGGCAGGAAGGGCGTGTCGGCCGCCGCCGTCACGATCGCCGGCGCGCCGAGCCCCGCCGCCCAGTCGAGCCCGGCGAGCACGCCGGCGAGCGGCCCCGGCTGGCCGGGGATGCCGTCGGGCAGCACGGGCAGGCCGAAGGCGGCGAGCCTTGCGGGATCGCCGTTGGCGTTGAGCGCGAGCGGCGCGCACTGGGCGCCGAGCCGCGCGATCACCCGCGCAAGCAGGCTCTGCCCGCCCACGGTGCGCAGGCCCTTGTCGCCGCCGCCCATGCGGGTGGCGCGCCCGCCGGCGAGGATCACGCCCGGCAGCGGGGTCATCGCCCGCGCCCCGGAGCGGCCGGGTCCGCGCGCCTAGTCATCGCCCGCCGCCTTGCGCCGGTGCCGCGCGGCCTCCTCGGGCACATGGGCGGGGTCGGCGTCGCGCACGAGCCGCGCCTCGCCCGCGAGGCAGAGGAAGCGCTGCCCGCGCAGCCGCCCGATCAGGGTGAGGCCGACCTGGCGCGCGATCTCCACCCCCCAGGCGGTGAAGCCCGAGCGCGAGGCGAGGACGGGGATGCCCATGAGCGCGCACTTGATCACCATCTCGGAGGTGAGCCGGCCGGTGGTGTAGAGGATCTTGTCGCCGCCCGTCACCCCGTGGCGGAACATGAAGCCCGCGATCTTGTCCACCGCGTTGTGGCGGCCCACGTCCTCCATGTAGACGAGCGGCCGGTCCTGCCGGCAGAGCACGGTGCCGTGGATCGCCCCCGCCTCGAGGTAGAGCGAGGGCGTGGTGTTGATCGCCTTCGCGAGCGCATAGAGCCAGGAGGTGCGCAGCTCGGCCTGCGGCAGCACGAGGCCCTCGAGCCCCTCCATCATGTCGCCGAACACGGTGCCGACGGCGCAGCCCGAGGTGCGGGTCTTCTTCCGGACCTTCTCCTCGTAGGAGGTGGCGCGTTCGGTGCGCACCACGACGGTCTCGAGCTCGGCGTCGAAGTCGATCGCGGTCACGCGGTCGTCGGGGGCGAGCATCCCCTGGTTCCTGAGGAAGCCGAGCGCCAGGTATTCGGGGTAGTCGCCGATCGTCATCGCGGTGACGATCTCCTGCGCGTTGAGGAAGATGGTGAGCGGGCGTTCCTCGACCACCGCGGTCTCGACCGCGGCGCCGGTGTGGTCGGTGCCGGCGACGCGGCGCGTCAGGCGCGGGTCGGCGATGTCGGGCAGGATCGGCAGCGGCGGCAGGGGCGCGGGGGGGGGGGGCGCGGGGGCGGGGGGCGCGGGGGAGAGGGGCGCGGGCATCGGGGCGGCTTTCCAGCGGGGCGGCCATCTTGTATGCCGGGCGGTGCCGTTGCAAGGGGAGGGCGCATGCTCGGCTACGTGATCGCTTCCGGCCACGGCGCGGCCGACCGGCTGCTGGCCGGGGTGGCCGAGCGGCTCGCGGCCGAGGGCCTGGCGCTGGCCGGCGCGGTGCAGGTGAACCGCGAGGCCGGGGCCGGCCGCCGGCCGCACATGGAGCTCCTGCTGCTTGCCGGGCGGCGCCGGCTGCGCATCAGCCAGGACCTCGGGCCGCACGCGCGCGGCTGCCGGCTCGACCCTGCGGCGATGGCCGAGGCGGCGGGGCAGATGGAGGCCGCGCTGGGGGCCGAGCCGCCGCCGGCGCTGCTCGTCGTCAACAAGTTCGGCAAGGCGGAGGCCGAGGGGCGCGGCTTCCGCCCGGCGATCGGCGCGGCGCTGGCCGCCGGCATCCCGGTGCTGACGGCGGTGAACCGCGCCAACCTCGCCGCCTTCGAGGCCTTCGCCGAGGGGCTGGCCGAGCCGCTGCCGGCCGAGGCCGGCGCGGTCATCGGCTGGTGCCGGGCGCGGATCGCCGAGGCCCGGGCACCGGCCTGAGACGGGCGCGGCGCGGTGCCTTCCTTGACCCTCGCCGGGCGAGCGGCTAGGGCGTCGGCGTCGATCCGAACCGAGGCGCAGCACATGTCGAACCCCTCCCTTCTCATCCTTCCCGGCGACGGGATCGGCCCCGAGGTCATGGCCGAGGTCCGCCGCATCATCGACTGGTTCGGCGACCGCCGGGGCCTGCGGTTCGACGTGAGCGAGGACCTGGTGGGCGGCGCGGCCTGGGACGTGCACGGAACGCCCCTGACCGACGCCACGATGGCCAAGGCCCAGGCCGTGGACGCGGTGCTGCTCGGCGCCGTGGGCGGGCCGAAATACGACACGCTCGACTTCGCGGTGAAGCCCGAGCGGGGGCTGCTGCGGCTGCGCAAGGAGATGGACCTCTACGCCAACCTGCGCCCCGCGCAGTGCTTCGACGCGCTGGCCGACTTCTCCTCGCTGAAGCGCGAGGTGGTGGCCGGGCTCGACATCATGATCGTGCGCGAGCTGACCTCGGGCGTCTACTTCGGCGAGCCGCGGGGGATCTTCACCGAGGGGGGCGCGCGCGTCGGCATCAACACCCAGCGCTACACCGAGGGCGAGATCGCCCGCGTCGCGCGCTCGGCCTTCGAGCTGGCGCGGCGGCGGCGCAACCGGGTCTGCTCGATGGAGAAGGCCAACGTGATGGAATCGGGCGTGCTCTGGCGCCAGGTGGTGCAGGAGGTGCACGACGCCGAATACCCGGACGTGGAGCTTTCCCACATGTATGCCGATGCCGGCGCGATGCAGCTGACGCGCTGGCCCAAGCAGTTCGACGTGATCGTGACCGACAACCTCTTCGGCGACCTGCTGTCCGACCTTGCCGCGATGCTGACCGGCTCGCTCGGGATGCTGCCCTCGGCCTCGCTCGGCGCGCCGATGGAGAACGGCCGGCCGAAGGCGCTCTACGAGCCGGTGCACGGCTCGGCCCCCGACATCGCGGGGCAAGGCAAGGCCAACCCCTGCGCCTGCATCCTCTCCTTCGCCATGGCGCTGCGCTACAGCTTCGACCAGGGCGGGGAGGCCGACCGGCTGGAGCGCGCGGTGCAGGCGGTGCTCGACCGCGGCATCCGCACCGCCGACCTGATGCAGAAGGAGGGCGGCCGCCCGGTGGGCACGCGCGCCATGGGCGATGCGGTGCTGGCGGCGCTCGAGGCCTCGCTCTAGCGCCGCGGGGCTGCGTCCGGCAAGGCGCCGCGAGGGGCCGGTTCGGGCGGCCCGGGCGCGCGGCGGGCGGTCTCGGAGGCCGGCGGGGCCTCCTGCGCGGCGGCGGCGGCGTAGCGGGTGATGCGCTCGAGGTGCAGCGCCGAGCGCTCCAGCCAGCGCAGCGCATCGGTGATCGCGAAGACGTCGCCGGGCGCGACGAGGCCGGCGTGCTCGCGCAGCAGGACCGAGCGCCGCAGCCGCCCCGTGCGCCCGGCGAGCAGCCGGTGCAGCCGCGCCAGGCGGTCGGCGAGCGCGGCGTCGGCGGGGCCCGCGGCGGCCCGGCGGAGGGCGGCGGCGAAGGCGGCGGCGGGCCGGCGCAGGGCGGGTTCGCCGCGGATGGCGGCGATGCGCTCCTCCTGGCCGGCGCGGTGGTGCAGCCGGTCGAGGTGGTCCGCGAGGTGCAGCAGCGCGGTGTAGCGCGCCCTGAGCCCCGCCGCGTCGGGCGGCAGCGCGAAGGCCACGAGGAAATCCTCGAGATCGGCAAGCGCGTGGTCGAAGCCGGGCGGCGGGGCGGTGCCGCCCCG
Source organism: Paracoccaceae bacterium (assembly GCA_026419405.1). Taxonomy (GTDB): domain Bacteria; phylum Pseudomonadota; class Alphaproteobacteria; order Rhodobacterales; family Rhodobacteraceae; genus JANZZL01. Next base: position 5,309 of record JANZZL010000127.1, read on the forward strand.
GCCCGCGAGCCGGTCGGCCAGGTCGGCGAAGAGCAGGGCGGAGAGCCGGCCGGCGGTGCTGCGCGCGGCGTCGAGCGCCGCGGCCGGCTCGGCGAGCAGCCGGCGGTCGAGCGGCTCGGGCATCGGGCCGGCGCCGCCCGGCACCAGCCGCTCGATCAGGCGCGCGAAGCTCCGCGAGAAGGCCAGCAGCAGGACCGCGCCCGCGACGTTGAAGGCGCTGTGGAAGGCGACGAGCGCGGTCGTGGCGTCGATGCCGAGCAGGCCGGGCAGGCGCGGCACCCAGCCCACGAAGAGGAGCGCCACCACGGCGGTCACCACGTTGTAGCCGACATGGGCGAGCGCGGTGCGGCGCATGTCGCGCGAGCCGCCGATCGTGGCGAGGACCGACTTCAGCGTGGTGCCGACATCCATCCCGATCACCAGCGCTGCCGCCTCGGCGAGGCCGAGCGTGCCGTCGCCGAGCATCACGAGCGTCGCCGCGACCCCGGCGGAGGAGGACTGGATGATCGCGGTGACGACGGCGCCGACGAGGACGAGCAGCAGGATCGTGCCGGGCGCGCCGTCGCGGGTGCCGGCGAAGTCGAGCAGCGGCTCGACCGCGGCGGTGCCGGTCTGCATCAGGTCGAGCCCGAGGAAGATCAGGCTGAAGCCGACGAGCGCCTGCCCGGCGAGCGCGCGCCCGCCGCGGCCGAGCGCGGCGAGCAGGCTCGCCGCGAAGAGGAGCGGCAGGGCCAGCGTGCCGAGCTTGAGCTTGAGGCCGAGGATCGCCACCACCCAGCCGGTGACGGTGGTGCCGATGTTGGCCCCGTAGACGATGCCGAGCGCCTGCGGGAAGGTCAGCAGCCCCGCGCCGACGAAGCCGATCGTGGTCATGATCGTGGCGCTGGAGGACTGGACCATCGCCGTCGTCGCGGCCCCCGTGACGAGCCCGCCGAGCGGGGTGCGGGTGAAGCGGGCGAGCGCGGCGCGCAGCCGCCGCACCGCTGCCTGGCGCAGCGCGCCCGACATCGTCTGCATCCCGAAGAGGAAGAGGCCGATGCCCCCGAGCAGCGACAGGATTTCCGCCGTCACCATGCCGACCCTCCCCGCCGCCAGTCTGGCCGGGTGCCGGGCGCGCCGCAAGGTGCGGCAGCCGGGCGGGGCAGGGGGCGAGATGGGGGCGGGCGGGGGCGAGGTGGGGGCGGGCGGGGGGCGGGCGGACGTCCGCCTCCGGGGCGGGGCCGGTCGGGCTTTCCCCTCCGCGGATCCTGTGGCAAGCAGGGGCGCGTTAGCGATAGCGGGCGGGAGGCCATGGGCGGGGCGAGATCGAACCTCAGGGGGGCGGGCTTCGCGCTGCTCGCCTTCGGGATCTTCGCCACCCATGACGTGATCGTGAAGTTTCTCGGCGCGCATTACGCGCCGTTCCAGATCGTGTTCTTCTCCACCCTGCTCGGCTTTCCGCTGGTGACGCTGATGCTGATCGGCGACCGGACCGACGGCAACCTGCGCCCGCGCCACCCCTGGTGGTCGCTCGCCCGGACGGTGGCGGCGACGGTGACGGGGGCGGCCGCCTTCTACGCCTTCGCCACGCTGCCGCTGGCGCAGGTCTACGCGATCCTCTTCGCCTCGCCGCTGATCATCACGCTGCTTGCCATCCCGATCCTGGGCGAGACGGTGCGGCTCAGGCGCGGCGCGGCGGTGGTGGCGGGGCTCGTGGGCGTGCTCATCGTGCTGCGCCCCGGCGGGGTCGAGCTCGGGCTCGGCCACCTCGCGGCGGTGACGGCGGCCTGCACCGGCGCCTTCGCCTCGATCGTGGTGCGCAAGATCGGCAACGAGGAGCGCAGCGCGGTGCTGCTGCTCTACCCGATGCTGGGCAACTTCGCCGCGATGGGCGCGGTGCTGCCCTTCGTCTACGAGCCGATGCCGATGCTGCATCTCGCGGGGCTCGCGCTGATCGCGGCGATGGGTCTGGCGGGGATGCTCGGCGTGATCGCCGCCTACCGCCGGGCCGAGGCGGTGATCGTGGCGCCGATGCAGTATTCGCAGATCCTCTGGGCCACCGTCTACGGCTACCTGCTGTTCGGCGAGACGATCGACGCGCCGACGGCGCTGGGCGCGGCGGTGATCATCGCAAGCGGCATCTACATCGTGCTGCGCGAGAGCCGGCTCGGCAGTTCGCGCACGCCGGTGCTGGAGACGCGCTCGCGCCCCGAGACCGGGACCGCGCCGCGGGCGAGCCTGCTCACCCGCCTGCGGGGCCCGCGGGCGGGCGAGGCGGCCGGGGAGGGCGCGCGGTCGTCCGGCTGAGGGGCGGCCGGCGGGCGACAGACCCCTTGCAAAACCGCCCCCGAGGGGGTAACCCGCCCGCCACGGTCGGAGTGTAGCGCAGCCTGGTAGCGCACTTGCTTCGGGAGCAAGGGGCCGGAGGTTCGAATCCTCTCACTCCGACCATTCCATCGTGCCCGTCCGGTTGCCGCATCGCGCCCGCCGCGTTCCCGCCCGGCGCGCCTGCGGCATACCTGACTGGCGCGCCTGCGGCATTCCTGACTGGCGCGCCTGCGGCATTCCTGAATCGTGCGCCTGCGGCGCGGGACCTTCCTCTCGCGCGCCCGCCTGCGGCGCTGCGCGCTCGGGGGTGCCTCCGGCGGGGATATTTGGGGCAGGGAAGGGCGGGGGGCGTTGATCGCGCCGCGCTTCTGGGGCAAGCGGTGGCGGCAGACCGGGAGATGCGCTCTGATGACCCTGACCGTGCTTCTGACCGGCGGCGCCGGCTACATCGGTTCGCACACCTTCGTGGCGCTGCGCGCGGCGGGCTACGACGCGGTGATCCTCGACGACTTCTCGAACGCGCGTCAGGACGTGCCGGACCGGCTGGAGGTGATCACCGGGGCGCCGGTGCGGGTGCATCGCGGCGACGTGCGCGACGCGGGCCTGCTCGCGCGGATCTTCGCGGAGCACCGGATCGGGGCGGTCGTCCACTTCGCGGCGCTGAAGGCGGCGGGCGAGTCGGTGCGCCGGCCGCTCGACTACATCGACGTCAACGTGACCGGGCTGGTGGCGCTGCTGAAGGCGATGCGGGCGGCGGGCTGCGGGCGGCTCGTCTTCTCCTCCTCGGCCACGGTCTACGGCACGCCCGAGGTGCTGCCGGTGCCCGAGACCGCGCCGCGCGGCTATGCCAATCCCTACGGCTTCACCAAGCTGGCCTGCGAGCAGATCCTGGAGCAGGTGGCGGCGGCCGATCCGGGCCTGGCGGTGGCGGTGCTGCGCTACTTCAACCCGGTGGGCGCCCATGCCTCGGCGCTGATCGGCGAGGACCCGCAGGACTTCCCCAACAACCTCGTGCCCTACATCGCCGAGGTGGCGCTGGGCCGGCGGCCGGCGCTGAACGTCTTCGGCGGCGACTGGCCGACGCGCGACGGGACGGGCGTGCGCGACTACATCCATGTGGAGGACCTGGCGCGCGGGCATGTGCTGTCGCTCACCCGGTTGCTGGAGACGGGCGAGGGGCACACGGTGAACCTCGGCACCGGGCGGGGATATTCGGTGCTGGAGATGCTCGCGGCCTATTCGCGGGCGGTGGGGCGCGAGCTGCCGCACGTGATCGCGCCGCGCCGGCCGGGCGATGTGGCCGAGGTGGTGGCCGACCCCTCGCGGGCGGCGGCACTGCTGGGGTTCCGTGCCGAGAAGGGGGTGGACGAGATGTGCGCCTCGTCCTGGGCCTTCGTCTCGCGCCGGGCAAACCGCTGAGGCGCCGGCCCCGTCAGCCCTGGCGCAGGGCGGCGAGGAGCGCGGCGAGATCGGCGCGCCGGGCGAGCGCGCGGGGGTAGACCGCGACATGGGGCCGCTCGAGCGGCAGCGCGACCGGCGAGGGGCTGACGAGGCGGCCCGCGGCGAGCGCCGGCCCCGCGACCGAGAGCGGCACCAGCGCGGCGCCGAGCCCGGCCTCGGCGGCCAGGGCGGCATGCGCCGACCAGGAGACCTGCACGCCGCGGGCCGGGTCGGGGCTGCGCGCGAGCCCGGCGCGCGCCATCCAGGCGGCCCAGGTCGGGTGGCTGGCGTAGTGGCGGCCCCAGTCGGTGTGCACGAAGCGTTCGTCGGGCAGCGCCGAGAGCGGACCGGCGCGGTCGTCGCCGGGCTGCCAGAGCGCGGGCGAGACCACCGGCACCGCCCGGTCGTGGAACAGGGGCTCGACCCGGAACTCGCCGTAATGCGCGCCGTCGTAGGTCAGCCGCAGGTCGGCGCCCTCGCGGCCGAAGGCGACGGGGTCGTCCTCGGCGCGCAGCTCGATCCGCCCGCCGTGGCCGGCGGCGCGGTGCGCGGCGAGCCGCGGCAGCAGCCAGACCATCATCGAGGGCGCCACGCTGACCACGAGCCCGCGCCGGGCCGGCCCGAGCCGGACGGCGGCGGCGATCTCGGAGAGCAGCGCGAAGGCCTCGCCGAGCCGGGGGTAGAGCGAGAGGCCGGCGTCGGTCAGCGTCAGGCGGTTGCCGCGGCGGACGAAGAGCGCCTTGCCGAGCTGCGCCTCGAGCGCGCGGACCTGCTGGCTGACGGCGGCCGAGGTGACGCCGAGCTCGCGCCCGGCCGCGGCAAAGCCGCCGGTGCGGGCGGCGGTCTCGAAGGCCCGCAGCGCGTTGAGCGGGGGAAGCGGATGCAGGGCCGGACTCCGAAAGTTTTCCTTATGGTCCGAAAAAGGAAATCCCATTGCAAGATGCCGCCGGGCGGGCGGAGGATGCGGGCAGGACAAGGGAGACCGCCGATGACCAGCCCCGCCATGGAGACGATCCTCGACCTCGACCGCTATCCGATCGACCGGCCCGGACCGGCGCGCGCGGCGCTGGTGGCGCGGGCGCAGGCGGATCTGGCGCGCGAGGGCATGTTCACCCTGCCGGGGTTCCTGCGGGCGCAGGCGGCGGCCGAGATCGCGGCCGCGCTGGCGCCCCGCTTCGAGACCGAGGCCTTCACCCATGCCCGGCGGCACAACATCTACTTCCGCAAGGAGGTGCCGGGCCTGCCGCCGGGGCACCCGGCGCTGGCCGAGGTGGAGACGGTGAACCGCACGCTCTGCGCCGACCGGATCGGCGGCGCGCTGATCGCGCTCTACGAATGGGCGCCCTTCGCGGCCTTCCTCGCCGAGACCATGGGCAAGCCCGCGCTGCACAGGATGGACGACCCGCTGGCGCGGGTGAACGCCATGGCCTACGGCGCGGGGCAGGCGCTCAACTGGCACTTCGACCGGTCGGAGTTCACCACCACCCTGCTCCTGCAGGCGCCGGAGGCGGGCGGCGTCTTCGAATTCCGCAGCGACCTTCGCAGCGACGACGACCCCAACCACGAGGGCGTGGCGCGGCTGCTCAGGGGCGAGGATCCCGAGCTGCGCCGGCTGGTGCTGGGCGAGGGGGCGCTGAACGTGTTCCGCGGGCGCAACACCGCCCACCGGGTGACGCCGGTCGAGGGAGACCGGGCGCGGATCATCGCCGTCTTCTCCTTCTACGAGCGCCCCGGCGTGCGGTTCAGCGACGAGGAGCGGATCGGCTTCTACGGGCGGGCGGCGTGAGCGGGGCGGCGGACGGGCCGCGCGAGGCGGGCGCGGGGCGCGCGGGGCACGAGGCCTTCGTGGCGGCATTGCCGCCGGCCACCCGCGCGGCGCTGACGGCGAAGGCCGATGGGCCGGCGGCGCGGCGGCTGGCGCTGCACGGCGGCGCGGTGGCGGCCATGGGGCTTGCGATCGCGGCCGGGGTGCCGGGCTGGCCGCTCCTCCTCCTGCCGCAGGGGGTGATGCTGGTCTTCCTGTTCACGGCGATGCACGAATGCATCCACCGCACCGCCTTCGCCTCGGCGCGGGCCAACGACCTTGCCGCGCGGGCGATCGGCTTCCTCCTGCTGCTGCCGCCGGAATGGTTCCGGCTGTTCCACTTCGCGCATCACCGCCACACGCAGGACCCCGCGCGCGACCCCGAGCTGGCGACGCCGAAGCCCGGCACCTGGCCCGGCTTCCTGTGGCATCTCTCCGGGCTGCCGCTCTGGGCCTCGCTTGTCCGCACGCTTGCGCGCAACGCCGCCGGGCGGAACGCCGACGCCTTCGTGCCGGCCGCGGCGCGGCGGGCGGTGGCGCGCGAGGCGCGCGTCATGCTCGCGCTCTACGCGGCGGCGGCCGCGCTCTCGGCGGCGGCGGGGACGGCGGCGGCGCTCTGGGCCTGGGTGCTGCCCGCGCTCGTCGGCCAGCCGTTCCTCAGGCTCTATCTCCTGGCCGAGCACGGGCGCTGCCCGCAGGTGGCCGACATGTTCGAGAACTCGCGCACCACCTTCACCGCGCGTGCGGTGCGCTGGCTGGCCTGGAACATGCCCTACCACGCCGAGCACCACGCCATGCCCGCGGTGCCCTTCCACCGCCTGCCCGCGCTGCACGCGCTGGCGCGGGGCGAGCTGCGGACCACCGAGCGCGGCTACCTGCGGTTCGCGGCGCGCTACGCGGCGGACCTCGGGGGCGGGGGCGGATGACGCGCGAGCGCCACGGCCGCGGCGGCCGGCGCGCGCCGGCGCGGGCGGTGGACTACGTGCGGCTGCGGAACCCCTTCCGGCCGCAGGCGGTGTTCTCGGACGACGAGGTGGCGGGGCTGCATGCGGCGGCGCTCGACGTCCTGGAGCGGCTGGGGATGCGCATCCTGCTGCCCGAGGCGCGGGCGCTGCTGCGCGGCGCCGGGGCGCTGGTGGACGAGGCGGGCGAGACCGTGCGCATCGGGCGGGAGATCGTCGAGGCCGCGCTCGCCGCCGCGCCGCGGCGGGTGCGGCTGCGGGCGGCGAACCCGGCGCGCGAGCGCGACTATGCCGAGGGCGAGACCCTGTTCTCGGCCGGCGCGGGCTGCCCCAATGCCAGCGACGCGGCGCGCGGGCGGCGGCCGGGCAGGCTGGCCGACTACGAGGAGGCGCTGGTGCTCCAGCAGTCCTTCGACGCGATCCACAAGCACGGGCCCTCGGTCGAGCCGCAGGACGTGCCGGCGCATCTGCGCCACTACGCGATGATGCGCGGCCAGATGGTGCTGGGCGACAAGCCGATGTTCGTCTACGCCCGCGGCCGGCGGCAGGTGGCCGAGTGCTTCGAGATGATCCGGCTGGGGCTGGACCTGTCGGAGGACGACTGGGGCCGGGGTGTCTGGGCGAGCACGGTGATCAACACCAACTCGCCCCGGCAGCTCGACGTGCCGATGGCCGAGGGGGTGATCGACTTCGCCCGCGCCGGGCAGCTTTCGGTGATCACGCCGTTCTGCCTGATGGGGGCGATGGCGCCGGTGACGGTGGCGGGGGCGCTGGTGCTCCAGCATGCCGAGGCGCTGGCCTGCATCGCGCTGGCCCAGACCGCCCGGCCCGGCGCGCCGGTGAGCTACGGCGGCTTCGGCTCGAACGTGGACATGCGCTCGGGCGCGCCCGCCTTCGGCACCGCCGAGCAGGTGCGCATGCAGCTCGGCACCGGGCAGCTCGCGCGGCTGATCGGCCTGCCGTTCCGCTCGGCCGCCGGATCGGCGGCCAACCTCGCCGATGCGCAGGGCGCGACCGAGAACCTGATGGGCCTGTGGGGCGCGCTGCTCTCGGGGGCGACGCTGTGCATCCATGCCGCGGGCTGGCTCGAGGGCGGGCTCGCCTTCGGCTACGAGAAGTTCGTGACCGACATGGAGGCGGTGGAGACGCTGGCCGAGCTCTGCCAGCCGCTCGCGGCCGACCCGGCGATAGAGGCGATCGCCGAGGTGGCGCCGGGCGGGCACTTCTTCGCCGCGGCGCACACCATGGCGCGCTATGCGACCGCGTTCCGCGCGCCGCTGGTGGCCGACCTGTCGAACCATGGGGCCTGGGCCGAGGCGGGCGGCCTCGGCGCGGCCGAGCGCGCGACCGCCGAGTGGCGGCGGCGCCTGGCCGAGACCCCGCGCCCGGCGCAGTCGGCGGCGGCGGCGGAGCGGCTTGCGCCCTACATCGAGGCGCGCAGCCGCGCCGGGGGCGCGCCGCCCTCCGACTGACGGGCGCCCCGGCCGGGTGCCCTGCGCGTGCTTGACCCCGGCGGCGCCGCCGTGGCTATGGTGCGCCCGTGGCGAAGGCAGGCAAGACGCGGGCAGAGGGGACGGGCGGCCGCAGCGCGGGGCGGGCGCGGGAGTCGGCCGCGCGGCGTGGCCTCGCGCGCCGCATCCTCGCCGCGGCGGGGCGGGTCGCGGCGGGCGCGGCCGCGCTGGTGCTGGGCCTCGTCCTGCTGTTCGCGGTCGTCAATCCGCCAGTGACGCACACGATCTGGGCCGAGTGGCGGCGGCTCGGCGCGGTGGAGCGCCAGTGGGTGCCGGGCGATGCCATCGCGCCGGTGATGTTCCGCGCCGTTGTGGCGGCGGAGGACGCCAACTTCTGCCGGCACTGGGGCTTCGACATGGGGGCGATCCGCACCGCCATCGCCGAGGGCGCCGAGCGCGGCGCCTCGACGATCAGCCAGCAGACGGTGAAGAACGTGTTCCTCTGGCAGGGCCGGAGCTGGTTCCGGAAGGCGCTCGAGGCGCTGCTGACGCCGCTCGTCGAGGCGGTCTGGACCAAGCGTCGGATCCTCGTCGTCTATCTCAACGTCGCCGAGTTCGGCGAGGGCATCTTCGGCGTCGAGGCGGCGGCCCGGCACTACTACGGCATCCCTGCCGCCGAGCTCACGCCGACGCAGGCGGCGCGGCTCGCCGTGGTGCTGCCCAACCCCAGGGCGCGCAATCCCACCGCGCTCAACCAGACGCTGCGCCGGCGTGCCGCCCGGATCGCCGACGGGGCGGAGACGATCCGCGCCGACGGCCGGGCGGCCTGCTTCGAGTAGTTGAATTCCCGCCCGCGCGGCGCCATGAGAGGGCCAGACGCGCGCCTGTGACCGTTGCCGGGGCCCTGCCGATGATCCGACTCTACCACTTCGCGCTTTCGCCCTTCTGCCGGAAGGTCCGGCTGGTGCTGGCCGAGAAGCGGATCGAGGTGGAGCTGGTGGAGGAGCGCTACTGGGAGCGCGGCGCGGAGTTCCTGCGCCGCAACCCGGCGGGCAAGGTGCCGGTGCTGCGCAGCAACGGCCGGCTGATGCCGGAGAGCCAGGCGATCTGCGAATACCTCGAGGAGACGCATCCCGACCCGCCGCTGATGCCGCGCGACCCCGAGGGTCGCTACGAGGCGCGCCGCCTCGTCGCCTGGTTCGACGACAAGTTCCACCACGAGGTGACCTCGAAGCTGCTCTACGAGCGGGTGAACAAGAAGGTGATGGGCCAGGGCTACCCCGAGAGCGCCAACGTCAAGGCGGGGGCGAAGGCGATCAAGTATCACCTCGACTACATGGGATGGCTGCTCGAGCAGCGCCGCTGGCTGGCCGGCGACGCGATGACGCTGGCCGATTTCGCCGCGGCGGCGCATCTGTCGTGCCTCGACTACATCTCGGACGTGGACTGGACGCGCAGCGCGGCAGTCAAGGACTGGTATGCCAAGATCAAGTCGCGCCCGGCCTTCCGGGCGATCCTGGCCGACCAGGTGCCGGGGTTCCCGCCGCCGGCGCATTACGCCGATCTGGATTTCTGAGGCGGCGGGCGGCCGGGGGCGCTGCCCCCGGACCCCCCGTGCGGGGGGGTTCACACCCCCCGCAGCCCCCCGTGGAGTATTTCGGACAGGATGAAGGGGAGCGGCGCGGAGCTGAAGGGGCGACTTGTCGCCGAGGCGGCGGCGCTGGGCTTCGCCGCGGCGCGGGTGACGCGGCCGGGCGCGATTCCGCAGGCGGCCCAGCGGCTTGCCGCCTTCGTGGCCGAGGGCCGGCACGGGCAGATGGGCTGGCTGGCCGAGCGGATGCACTGGCGCGGCGACCCCGCGGCGCTCTGGCCCGAGGCGCGGTCGGTGGTGATGGTGGCCGATGTCTACGAGCCCGCGCACGACCCGCTGGCGGCGCTGACGCAGACCGACCGCGGCGTGATCTCGGCCTATGCCCAGGGGGCGGACTACCACGACGTGCTCAAGAAGCGGCTCAAGCGGCTCGGGCGGTGGCTGATCGCGGCGGCCGCCGAGGCGGGCGAGGCGGCCGAGATCAAGGTCTTCGTGGACACCGCGCCGGTCATGGAGAAGCCGCTCGCGGCGGCAGCGGGGCTCGGCTGGCAGGGCAAGCACACCAACCTGCTTTCGCGCGAGCTCGGCAACTGGTTCTTCCTCGGCGCGCTGTTCACCACGCTGGACCTGGCCCCGGACGCGCCGGGGAGCCAGCACTGCGGCTCGTGCACCGCCTGCCTCGACATCTGCCCGACGCGGGCCTTTCCCGCGCCGTTCCAGCTCGACGCGCGGCGCTGCATCTCCTACCTGACGATCGAGCACCGCGGGCCGGTCGCGGCGGAGCTGAGGCCGGCGCTGGGCAACCGGATCTACGGCTGCGACGACTGCCTGGCCGTCTGCCCCTGGAACAAGTTCGCCGCCCGTGCGCGGGAGGCGCGCTACGCGGCGCGCGAGGCGGGGCCGGCGCCGCTGGCCGAGCTGGCCGCGCTGGACGACGCGGGGTTCCGGGCGCGCTTCGCCGGCAGTCCGGTGAAGCGAATCGGGCGCGACCGCTTCGTGCGCAACGTGCTCTATGCGATCGGCAACTCGGGCCGGCCCGAGCTGCGCGCGGCGGCGGCGCGGCTGACGGACGACCCCGACCCCGCGGTTGCCGACGCCGCGCGCTGGGCGCTGGCCCGGCTTCCGGGCGGAGGCTGAGGATCGCGGCGGCAGAATCCGCCGGTGCGCGGCGCGGGGTCATGGATTCGCCACGCGCGAGGGCCCATATTGGGGGCCCGCGCCCCGGGGCGGGAAGCAAGGAGGATGCCATGGGCAAGCACGTCGCCGACAAGCCGCGCACCCCCGAGCAGGGCGGCCGGCTCAGGCACTACACCGAGATCGAGCGCGGGGAGGCCGGCCCGCAGCCGCAGACGCGCGAGCTCCAGCAGCGCCCGCGCGGCCGGCGCGACGACGGCCGGCGCGCGGCGGAGTTCGTGCGGATCGAGCGCGGCCGCACCGCGTGAACGGCGCCTGAGCGGGCGCGGGCGGCCGCCGCTCAGGCCATGCCGCCCGCGACGAGCCCGCGGGCGAGGGCGCGGAAGGCCTGCGCCTGGGGCGAGTCGGGCTGCGCCACCACCACCGGCACCCCGGCGTCGGAGGCGGTGCGGATGTCGATGTGGAGCGGCAGTTCCGCCAGCACCGGCACGCCGAGGCGTTCCGCCTCGGCCCGCACGCCGCCCTGGCCGAACACGTGTTCGGCATGGCCGCAGTTCGGGCAGACATGCACCGCCATGTTCTCGATCATGCCGAGGATCGGGACGCCGAGCTTGCGGAAGGCGTCGATCCCCTTGCGCGCGTCGAGCAGCGCGATGTCCTGCGGCGTCGAGACGATGATCGCCCCGTCGAGCCTGGCCTTCTGGGCCAGGGTGAGCTGGGCGTCGCCGGTGCCCGGCGGCAGGTCGACGAGCAGCACGTCGAGCGGCCCCCATGCGACCTGGAACAGCATCTGCTGGAGCGCACCCATCAGCATCGGGCCGCGCCAGACCACCGCCTCGCCCTCGCCGGTGAGAAGGCCGAGCGACATCAGCGCGATGCCGTGGTTGCGGAGCGGGGTCATCGTCCTGCCGTCGGGCGAGCCGGGGCGGCCGGAGATGCCGAGCATCCGCGGCTGGGAGGGGCCGTAGACATCGGCATCGAGCAGGCCGACGCGGCGGCCCTCGGCGGCAAGCGCGGCGGCGAGGTTGGCGGCGACCGTGGACTTGCCGACCCCGCCCTTGCCCGAGGCGATGGCGAGGATCCGCGCCACGCCGGGCACCGGCTGCGGTCCGGCGGGCTGGGGCCGCGGCTTCAGGTCGGGCGGCGCCTTGACGCTGTGGGCGGTCATCACCGCCGAGACGGACGCCGCCCCGGGCAGGGCGCGGATGCGCGCCTCGGCCTCGGCGCGGACGGCCTCCATCTCGCGCGCGCGGGCGGGATCCACCTCGAGCACGAAGCGCACCGTGCCGTCCTCGACGGTCAGCGCGCGCACCATGTCGGCCGAGACCGGATCGCCGCCGCCCGGCAGGGGCACGGACCTCAGCGCGGCGAGCACCGCATCGCGCGTCAGGCTCATGCCGCGGATCCCGCGCCCGGCCCGCGGATCGTGCCCTCGACGACGTGCTCGAGGTCGAGCCCCTCGACGGTGAGGACCACGCGCGCCCTGAGATCGCGCTGCCGCACCGAGGGCCCGGCCCGGCGGGCCGCCTCCTCGATGGCGTGCTGCGAGGTCACGCCGACCTGCTTGAGGAACCTGCGAATCGACATGTTGAAGTCGTCGTCCATCTGCGTCCTTCCGGGCTGGCCGCACCGCAGCCTCCGGCCGCAGCCGGGCCGGCGCGGACGCTTGCCGATGGCGGAGTCTAGGCCGGCGGGCGGCGCTGCTCAAGCCGGCCGCCGCAGGCAGGGCTAGAGCGCGGCCGCCGCGCGCGCGGCCTGGTCGTAGCTGCCCGAGAGCGCGCGCAGGAGCGCGGCGAGCCGCGAGAGTTCCGCCGCATCGAAGCCGAGCTGGCGGACCGCGCCGATCAGCAGCCGCTCGCGCACCGCGCCGTAACGGGCGCAGAGCGCGGCGCCGGCGGGGGTGACGGCCACCGTCTTCTCCTTGCCCTTGCGGCCCTCGGCGACGAGCCCGGCGCGGGCGAGCTTGCGGATCGCGTAGTTCGCCAGGTGCGTGTCCTCGATGTTGAGGACAAGGCAGATGTCGGCGAGCGTCTTGGGGCGGTCGCGGTGCGCCGTCTGGTGCAGGACGAGCACCTCGAGCGGCGACATCCCCGGCGCGCCGGCCGCCGCCATGCAGCGCACGATCCAGCGCTGGAAGGCGTGGTTGCCCATGGTCAGCGCGAATTCCAGCTCGGAGAGCGCGGGGAGCGCCGAGCGGGCGAGATGCGCCGAGGCGACGACGGGCCCCAGGGCGGCACCGTCGGGCGGAGCTGCGGCGGGATCGGGCGGGTCGGAGGGCATCGGCGGCTCCTGCGGCGGGGGCTTCGACATTGACAACTCGCTGACAATTTGTCAACGAATTGCCTGCGAAGGATGCGGCCGGCGGCGCGGGAGGAGGCCGATACATGGCGGGAACCACCTGGGATTTCTGGATCGACCGCGGCGGCACCTTCACCGACGTGGTGGGGCGCGACCCCGAGGGGCGGCTGCATCCGCTGAAGCTGCTTTCGGAGAACCCCGGGCTTTACGAGGATGCGGCCGTCGAGGGCATCCGGCGGCTTCTGGGCGGGGCGATCGACCCGGCGCGCATCGGCACGGTGCGGATGGGCACCACGGTGGCCACCAACGCGCTGCTCGAGCGCAAGGGCGAGCGGACGCTGCTGCTGATCAACCGCGGCTTCCGCGACGCGCTGCGGCTGGCCTATCAGGCCCGGCCCGACATCTTCGCCAAGGAGATCGTGCTGCCCGAGATGCTCTACGAGCGGGTCGTGGAGGTGCCGGGGCGGCTCCGGGCCGACGGCAGCGAGGAGGCGCCGCTCGATGCCGATGCGGTGCGGCCGGCGCTGGCGGCGGCGCGCGCCGACGGGATCGGCGCGGTGGCCATCGTGCTGATGCATGCCTGGAAGAACCCGGCCCACGAGGCGGCGCTGGCGGCGCTGGTGCGGGGCATGGGCTTCGGCCAGGTCTCGGTCAGCCACGAGGTCTCGCCGCTGCTGAAGCTCGTGGGCCGGGGCGACACGACGGTGGTCGATGCCTATCTCTCGCCGATCCTGTCGCGCTACGTCGCCCGCGTCGCCTCGGCGCTGGGCGCCACCCCGCCGGGAGAGAAGGGGCCGACGCTGCAGTTCATGATGTCGTCGGGCGGGCTGACCGCGGCGGACCGCTTCCGCGGCAAGGATGCGATCCTCTCGGGGCCGGCGGGCGGCGTCGTCGGCATGGTCAGGACGGCGGCGATCGCCGGGTTCGACCGGGTGATCGGCTTCGACATGGGCGGCACCTCGACCGATGTCGCCCATTCGGCCGGCGCCTTCGAGCGCGCCTTCGACACCGAGGTGGCGGGCGTCAGGATCCGCGCGCCGATGATGCGGATCCACACCGTGGCCGCGGGCGGCGGGTCGATCCTGCACGCCGAGCCGGGGCGCTTCCGCGTCGGCCCGGATTCGGCCGGCGCCGATCCCGGCCCCGCCTGCTACCGCCGGGGCGGGCCGCTCACCGTGACCGATGCCAACGTGATGCTCGGCAAGCTCCAGCCCGAGTTCTTCCCGGCGATCTTCGGCCCCGGCCAGGACCAGCCGCTGGACCGCGAGGTGGTGGCGGAGCACTTCGGCCGGATCGCCGCGCGCGAGGGCAAGGCGCCGGAGGCGGTGGCCGAGGGCTTCCTGCGCATCGCGGTCGAGAACATGGCGAACGCGATCAAGAAGATCAGCGTGCAGCGCGGCTACGACGTGACGAAGTATCTGCTCAACTGCTTCGGGGGCGCAGGCGGGCAGCATGCCTGCCTCGTGGCCGACGCGCTCGGCATCGGGACGGTGCTGATCCACCCGCTTTCGGGGCTGCTTTCGGCCTACGGCATCGGGCTCGCCACCGTCTCGGCCAGCCGCCAGAGGGCGCTGATCGAGACCCTGGGGCCGGAGAGCCTGGCCGCGGTTGCGGCGCTCGAGGCCGAGCTGGCGGCGGCCGCGGCGGACGAGCTTGCCGGGCAGGGCATCCCCGCGGACCGCATCGCCACGGCGAGCCGGCTGCACCTGCGCTATCAGGGCACCGACACGGCGCTGCCGGTGGCCTGGACGGGCGATGCGGAGGCGGCCCGCGCGGCCTTCGAGGCGGCGCACCGGGCGCAGTTCGGCTTCGTCGCGCCCGAGAAGCCGGTGGTGGTCGAGGCGGTCGAGGTCGAGGCGGCCGAGGCGGGGGGCGCGGCGGCCGACGAACCGGTGCGCGAGGCGCCCGAGGCGCCGGCCGAACCCGCGGCCACGCGCCGCTTCTGGTCGGGCGGGCGCTGGCACGAGGCGGGCGTGCACCGCCGCGAGGACCTGCGGCCCGGCCACCTGATCCGCGGCCCAGCGCTGATCATCGAGCCCAACCAGACGATCGTGGTCGAACCCGGCTGGCAGGCCCGCATCAGCGCGCGCGACCACGTGCTGATGACGCGGGCGCAGAAGGCCCGGCGCGGCCCCGCCGCGGGCACCACGGCGGCCGACCCGATCCTGCTCGAGGTGTTCAACAACCTCTTCATGGCGATCGCCGAGCAGATGGGGGTGGCGCTGCAGAACACCGCCCATTCGGTCAACATCAAGGAGCGGCTCGACTTCTCCTGCGCGATCTTCGACCCCGAGGGTAACCTCGTCGCCAACGCCCCGCACATGCCGGTGCATTTGGGTTCGATGGGCGAGAGCGTGCGCGTGGTGCTCGAACGTCGCGCGGGGCAGATGAAGCCCGGCGATGCCTTCGTGCTCAATGCGCCCTATGCGGGCGGCACGCACATCCCCGATGTGACGGTGGTCATGCCGGTGTTCTTGCCTGGCGAGACGACGCCGGCCTTCTACACGGCCGCGCGCGGGCACCACGCCGACATCGGCGGCATCACGCCGGGCTCGATGCCGCCGTTTTCAAAAAACATCCACGAAGAGGGGGTGCTTCTTGACAACGTGCAGCTTGTTCGCGAGGGCGTGTTTCTGGAGGAGGAGATCGCGCGCGTGCTCACAAGCGGGCCCTACCCGGTGCGCAACGTCACGCAAAACATCGCCGACCTGCGCGCGCAGGTGGCCGCCTGTAACAAGGGTGCCGAGGAACTGAAGAAGATGGTCGCGCACTTCGGCCGCGACGTCGTGGTCGCCTACATGAGGCATGTGCAGGACAACGCCGAGGAGAGCGTGCGGCGCGTGATCCACCGGCTGACCGATGGCGAATTCGGCGTCGATCTCGACGACGGCAGCCACATCCATGTGAAGGTCACGATCGACCGCGCGCGCCGCGCGGCGCGGGTGGACTTCACCGGCACCTCACCCGAGCGACCGAACAACTTCAACGCCCCTTCGAGCGTGGTGCGCGCGGTGGTGCTGTATGTGTTTCGCACGCTCGTTGATGCCGATATCCCCATGAATGCCGGATGCTTGAAGCCCATCGAAATCGTCATTCCCAAGGGCTCGATGCTTTCACCGCGCTATCCGGCCGCGGTGGTGGCCGGCAATGTCGAGGTCTCGCAGGCCGCGACCAACTGTCTCTACGGAGCGCTTGGGGTACTTGCAGGCGCCTACGGAACGATGAGCAATTTCACCTTCGGCAACGAGCGCCATCAGTACTATGAAACCATCGCGGGCGGCTCGGGCGCAGGTCCCGACTTCGATGGCACCGATGCCGTGCAGTGCCACATGACCAACTCGCGCCTGACGGATCCCGAGGTGCTCGAGTTCCGTTATCCGGTGCGGGTGGAAGCGCATCGCATCCGCCGCGGCTCCGGCGGAGGCGGTCGGCATCGCGGCGGCGATGGGGCCGAGCGACGCATCCGTTTCCTCGAGCCGATGACCGCGGCAATCCTCGGGAATTTCCGCAAGAACCGCCCACACGGCCTGGCCGGCGGGGAGCCTGGCGCTCCGGCGCGCAATTGGGTCGAGCGAGCCAATGGCTCGGTCGAAGAGTTCGGCCACCTCGCCGAAGTCCAGGTCGGGCCCGGGGATGTATTCGTGATCCAGACCCCGGGGGGCGGAGGCTTCGGGATGCGTGATGCAAGAGCCTGACCGCTCGCGGCGAGCGTTGGCTCTGGAGACAAATTTCAGATTTTTCGCATCCCAGCGCGCGACCGACCCGACCCTCCTTGCAGCCACAATGTACGGGTTGGCCAGGCTTTGGCGGAGGGGCAGGTGTTGTACCGAGAAAACTCACCTTCAACCGTGCCAGATCCATTTCGGCCGTTGTGCCCAACCGTCGTCCAAGATTTGTTAGAAGAAGAGCTTCGCGCAGTCGATCGGGGCTGCCATCAGGGGGATGATCGATGAATAAGGCTTCGAAGTTGCTCCTTAGCACGGCGGCCGCCGTGTGGTTTCTGCTCGCGAACGCCGGCGCCACGGCGCAACGGCTCGACTACGACGTCGAAGGCTTCGCGATGCGCATCGGGCTCGGTATCACCGATGGCAAGGTTGGCCACGCCGAGCTTCGCATCGGACAGCGTTTCGACAACCGCCGTGCGGTCGTGGTCGATCTCTATGCCCAAGAGGGCAGCTCGGTGGGGCTCAAACTCGCCTTCAATCTCGAAGCCGACAGCCCCTTC
The DNA here is from genome assembly GCA_026419405.1 of Paracoccaceae bacterium. Lineage (GTDB taxonomy): Bacteria > Pseudomonadota > Alphaproteobacteria > Rhodobacterales > Rhodobacteraceae > JANZZL01. Next base: position 22,521 of record JANZZL010000127.1, read on the forward strand.
CTGCGCCAGCTCGGTCAGGTACAAAAAATCATCATCGCCTACGACGACAGCCGCGCGGGGTCGAAAGCCACGATCGGTCTCGGCGCGGAGTCGGCGAACATGCACTGGGGGTTGACTGTTTCGCGGCGCATCGACGGACATGCAAGCCTGACGATCCAAGGCAACACGCTGATCATTCGGCCTTGGGACTGGGGGGTAGGCTTGCGCGGCGGCACGACGTTCCTTGACGGCCTCGGACGCCTCACCGCCGGCCTCGATTACGAATGGGGCAAGCAAAGCAGCC
>JANZZL010000067.1 GCA_026419405.1 Paracoccaceae bacterium
GGGCTGGCCCTCCTGCCTGAGGCCGAGCGCCATGTTCCCCCGGACGGTCAGGTGCGGGTAGAGCGCGTAGGACTGGAACACCATGGCGATGCCGCGCCTGGCGGGCGGCACGGCGTTGACCACCTGCCCGCCGATCCGCACCGTGCCCGAGGTCGCGTCCTCGAGCCCGGAGATGACCCGCAGCAGCGTGGACTTGCCGCAGCCCGAAGGCCCGACGAAGACGACGAACTCGCCCTCCTCGACGGTCAGGTCGATGTCCTTCAGGACCTCGACCGGTCCGAAGGACTTGCCGACCCCTTCCAGCACGAGGGCGCTCATGCGGCCGCCCCGAGGTCGATGACCCGGCCGGTGCGGATGCTCTCGTCCGCGGCAAGGCAGATCCGGAGCGACTGCACCGCGTCCTGCATGTGGCGGGAGAGGTCGCGGTCGTTGCGGATCGCGTCGAGGATCCAGGCCTGCTCGGCGTCGCACAGCGCCTGGTGGCCCGGCTCGTCCGGCATCTCGATCAGCCGGTCGCCGCCCCGGGTGTGGACGAGGATCGCGCCGACCTTCGTGTGCCCGTCCACGTCGTCGGAGGCGCCCCTGTTGCCCTCGGTGATCGAGACCGCGCCGTTGGGAGACACGATGTCCTTCACGAAGAAGGCGGTCTCGGACATCATCGGGCCCCAGCCGGCCTCGTACCAGCCCACCGAGCCATCGGCGAACACCACCTGGAACTGGCCGTAGTTGTACATGTCGGGGGCGATCTCGTCGGAGAGCCGCAGCCCGATGCCGTGCACGCGCACGGGCGCGGCGTCGGTGACCTGGCACATCACGTCCACGTAGTGCACGCCGCAGTCCACGATCGGCGAGGTCGTCTGCATCAGCGCCTTGTGCACCTCCCAGGTGGGGCCGTCGGACTGCTGGTTGAGGTTGAGGCGGAAGACGTAGGGCCCCCCCAGCGCGCGCGCCTCGGCAATGAGCCGCTGCCAGGAGGGGTGATGGCGCAGGATGTAGCCGACCCCGAGCTTGCGGCCGTGGCGTTTCGCGGCCGCCACGACGCGCTCGGCCTCGGCCACCGTCATGGCGAGCGGCTTCTCGACGAAGACATGGGCACCCGCCTCCATCGCGGCCACCGCATAGTCGGCGTGGCTGTCGGTGTAGGTGGCGATCACCGCGAGGTCGGGCCGGGTCTCGGCCAGCGCGGCGTGGAAGTCGGCAAAGCGGGGATAGCCGCCAAGCTCCTCGGGCAGGGCGACCTCGGAGCGGTTGACGAGGCCGACGATCTCGGCGCCGGGGTGGCGGTGGTGGGCGAGCGCGTGGCTTCGGCCCATGTTGCCGAGGCCCGCGACGAGGACGCGCAGGGTCATTTGACTGCTCCGGAGGTGAGGCCGCGGATGATCTGGCGCGAGAACAGGACGTAGAGCACCATCACCGGCAGGATGGCGAGCGCCAGCGCCGAGAGCACCGCGTTCCAGTCGGTGACGAACTGGCCGATGAAGACCTGGCTGCCCAGCGTCAGCGTCTTGGTCGCCTCGGCCGGGGCGAGGATCAGCGGGAACCACAGGTCGTTCCAGATCGGGATCATGTTGAACACCGCCACGGTGGCGAGCGCGGGGCGCACCAGCGGCAGCACGAGGCGGAAGAAGATCACGTATTCGGAAAGCCCGTCGATCCGGCCGGCGTTCTTCAGGTCGTCGGAGATGCCCTTCATGAAGCTCGACAGGATGAACACCGCAAGCGGCAGCCCCTGCGCGGTATAGACGAGGATCAGCGCCCAGAGCGTGTTGACGAGCCCGGTCGAGACCATCAGCTCCAGGATCGCGACCGTGCCGATGCGGATCGGGATCATGATGCCGAGCGCCAGGTAGAGGCCCATCAGCGCGTTGCCGGGAAAGCGGTATTCCGAAAGCGCGAAGGCCGCCATCGCCCCGAGGAGCAGGATCAGGAACAGCGAGACGACCGTCACGATCATCGAGTTCTGGAAGTAGAGCAGGAAGTCGCCCTGCTTCAGCACCGTCTCGTAGCCGATCAGGCTGAAGCTCTCGGCGTGGGGCAGCGCCAGCGGCTCGCGGAAGATCGCCCGGCGCGTCTTGAAGCTGTTGATCAGGATCACGAACACCGGGAAGAGCGCGACCAGAGTGTAGGCGATCAGCACCGCATGGGCGGCGAGGGTCGTGGCGGTGCGGGTGCGGGCGCGGCTCATGGGCGGGCTCAGAACTGGTAGTGGCGCAGCCGGCGCTGGACGACGAAGAGGTAGAGGCTGACGCCCGCGAGGATGATCAGGAACATCGCGCTGGCGATGGCGGCGCCCATGTGCGGGTTGCCGAGCTGGAGCTGGAAGCCGAAGAAGGTCCGGTAGAGGAAGGTGCCGAGGATGTCGGTCGAGAAGTCGGGCCCGGCAAGCGCCCCCTGCGCGGCGTAGATCAGGTCGAAGGCGTTGAAGTTGCCCACGAAGGTCAGGATCGAGATGATCCCGATCGAGGGCAGGATCAGCGGCAGCTTGATCTTCCAGAAGGCCGCCCAGCCGGTGATGCCGTCGCATTCGGCGGCCTCGAGGATCTCCTCGGGAATGGTGAGCAGCGCGGCGTAGATCAGCATCATCGGGATGCCGACGAACTGCCAGACCGAGATCAGCGCAAGCGTGGTCAGCGCCGTCTCCTCCTGGCCGAGCCAGGGCTGGAACAGCCCCTTGAGCCCCACCGCGTCGAGCATTCCCGGCGCGATCCCCCAGATCGGCGAGAGGATCAGCTTCCAGGCGAAGCCGACGATCACGAAGGACAGGATCGTCGGCACGAAGATCGCCGAGCGGTAGAAGGCGGCGAAGCGCAGCCGCGGCGAGGACAGGAGCGCGGCGAGCGCGATGCCGATCGGGTTCTGCACCGCCATGTGGATCAGGAAGAACCAGAAGTTGTTGCCGAGCGCGTTCCAGAACTGCTCGGCCCAGAGCGGGTCGAGGAACAGCGTGCGGAAGTTGTCGAGCCCGGCAAAGACGCGCTCCTGCCCCTCGCGCGTGTAGAAGGCGAGCCGCAGCGTGTTGAAGAGCGGGAAGATCATCACCGCCGTGTAGATCGCGACCGCGGGGGCGAGGAACACGGCGATGTGCCAGCGGGGCCGGCGTCTGTGCGGGGCGGGAACGGTCACGGGCGGAGCCTCGGGGGGGAGGGGGCGGGAGGCCGGGCGGGCGCGCCGCCCGGCCCCGGTCCGTGCCTAGTTCTTCTGCGGCTCGTACCAGCTCGCCAGCCCGGCCTGGAGCCGCGCCGCCGCGGCCTCGGGCGTCTCGTCGCCCTTGATCACGGCGACCGAGGCGTTCCAGGTCTCGTTCTCGAGGTTGGGCGTGCCGCGCGACAGGATCTGGTAGGTCGAGCGGATCGTCGACTGGCACTTGCCGCGCCAGGAGAGGAACTCCTGCGCCAGCGGGTCCTCGAGCGTGATCGGGGCGTTCGAGAGCGGGAAGAAGCCCGGCAGCGCGTTGGCGAAGATCGTCGCGAACTCGGGCGAGGCGACCCAGTCGAGGAAGGCGCGCGCGGCCTCGGGGTGCGGGGTCTTCGCGTTCATCCCGATGCCGATGTCGGTGTGGTCGGAGATGTAGCAGGTGTCGCCCGCGTTCACCACCGGCGGCGGGAAGGCGCCCATCTCGAAATCGGCCTGGGCGTTGAAGCCCGCGATCTCCCAGCTGCCGGCCGGGTAGATCGCGGCGCGGCCCAGCGTGAACAGGTTCTGGCTGTCGGGGTAGGTCTGCGCGGCGTAGCCATCGCCGAGATACGGGCCCCATTTCGCCAGCTCGCGGAACGGCGCCACCCAAGGCTCGTCGGTCAGCTTCTGCGTGCCGGCGATCAGGGCAAGGCGTCCCTCCTCGCCCTTCCAGTAGGTCGGGCCGATGTTCTGGTAGCCCATGGTGGCGGCTTCCCACTGGTCGTTGGTGCCCATCGCCATGGGGATGTAGGTGCCGTCCTCCTTGATCCGGTCGAGCACGGCGTAGAACTCCGCGACCGTGGTCGGCGGCTCGAGCCCCAGTTCGGCGAAGGCATCCTTGTTGTAGATGAAGCCGTGGATGACGCTCGCCATCGGCACGCAGAAGGGCGTGGTGCCGTCGTCGGTGATCCAGGCCGACTTCGCCACGTCGGAGAAGTTGGCCATGCCGGGCAGGTCGGTCAGCGGCGCGAGATGGCCGGCCTGGAACAGCGCCAGCGAGGCGTCGAAGGGCCGGCAGGTGATCAGGTCGCCGGCGGTTCCGGCCTCGAGCTTGGAGTTGAGGGCGGCGTTGTACTCGGTCGGCGCCGAGGGGGTGAACTGCACCTTGATGCCGGGGTGCGAGGCCTCGAAGGCGGGGATGATCTTCTCCTGCCAGATCGCGAGGTCGTCGTTGCGCCAGCTCTCGATGGTCAGCGTCACGTCCTGCGCCCCGGCCGCGGTGGCGGCGAGCAGGACCCAGGCGGCAAGCGCCGTCGGCGTGGTCGGTCGTCTCATGCGGGTCTCCCTGTCTGGTGGTCTTCAATGGGGGTGGCGCGCAGCGCGGCGAGGCAGTCGGCCAGCCGCGGGCCCCGCGCGGCAAGCAGGGCGCGCGCCGCGGCGGGCGTCGCGCCGGCGGCGATCAGCACGGCGCGCTTGGTGTCGCCCTCGGCCGCCGCCAGCGCCGCCGCGGCGCGGGCGGCGTCCACGCCGGCGATGCGGGCGACCACGTCGTGCGCGCGGGCGCGCAGCTTGGCGTTGTCGGCGACCAGATTGACCATCATCCCGTCGTGGACATGGCCCATCAGGCAGCCGGCGAGGGTGGAGATCATGTTGAGCGCGATCTTCTGCGCCGTGCCGGCGCCGAGCCGGGTGGAGCCCTCGACGACCTCGGGCCCGGTCGGGATCGCCACCGCGATCGCGGCGAGGTCGAGCAGCGGCGCGGCGGGAACATTGGCGATCGCCACGACCGTTGCACCGGCCGCGGCTGCGGCGCGGGCGGCGGCGAGCGCGTAGGGCGTGGTGCCGCTGGCGCTGAGCACGATGGCCGTGTCGCCGCGGCCGAGCCCCGCGGCCGCGGCGGCGCCGTCGGCCTCGGCGTCCTCGGTGGCGCCGGGCATCCGCGCATCCCGCGGGATGCCGCCCGCCATGGCGATGCGCACGCGCCGCGGATCCACGCCGAAGGTGCCGGGAAGCTCGCAGGCATCCGAGAGCGCCATCAGCCCCGAGCTGCCGGCGGCCGCGTAGAGCAGCGTTCCGCCCGCGCCGAGGCTTGCCGCCACCGCCCGCGCCGCCGCCTCGATCGCCGGAAGCGCCGCCGCCACCGCCGCCGCCGCCCGCTGCTGCGAGGCCAGCATCGCGGCAAGCGCGCGCGGTGCCGGCGCGGCATCCACCGGAACGGCTGCGGCTGTCGGCTCCTGCCCCTCGGACACGGCGAATCCCCCTCGATCCGACCATACCGAAATGATACCTTTTGTCTACCTTTTCCTTGATCGCTTGAGAAAGATACGGAAATGGCCTGCATCAACGGCCTTCCTGCGCCCCGAAAGGTATGCTAAAGGTATTTCATGGCACAGGGTCCGGCAGAGCTCGTGATCGGCATCGACGGCGGCGGTTCGCGCTGCCGTGCGGCCGTGGCCGCCGCCGACGGCCGGATCCTGGGGCGCGGCGAGGCCGGGCCGGCGAATGTCGCCTCGGATTTCGCGGGGGCGCTTGCGAACCTCGCCGCCGCGGTGGCCTCGGCGCTCGCGGCGGCCGGGCGGACCGCCGCGGGGGTGGCGGCGGTGCATGCCGGGCTGGCGGGCGTGATGCGGCCCGCCGATGCCGCACGCGTCGCGGCCGCGCTGCCCGAGGTCGCGCTGGGCGGCCGGGCGCCGCCGGGCGGCGTGACGGTGACCGACGACCGGCCGACCACGGTCGCCGGCGCGCTCGCCGGGCGCGACGGGGCGGTTGCCGCGGTGGGCACGGGGTCCTTCGTGGCGCTGGCGCGCGGTGGCGCCCTGCGCTGCGTCGGTGGCTGGGGGGCCGCGGTGGGCGATCAGGCCTCGGGCGCGTGGCTCGGCCGGAGGCTGCTGGAACGCACGCTGCTCTGGCACGACGGCCTTGCGGCGCGGACGCCGCTCCTGGCCGCGACGCTGGCCCGCTTCGGGGGCGACCCGGTGGCGCTGATCGCGTTCGCGGCCGCGGCCCGACCCTCGGGGCTGGCGGAGCTGGCGCCCGGCGTGGCCGATGCCGCCGAGGCGGGCGATGCCGCGGGGCTTTCGCTCATGCAGGAGGGTGCGGACTACCTGCATCTGGCACTCGACGCGCTCGGGTTCGGCGCGCTGGGCGCGGGCGAGGTGCTCTGCCTCGCCGGCGGCCTCGGGCCGCGCTATGCCTGCCAGCTGCGCGAGGACCTGCGCGCCCGCCTCGCCCCGCCGGCGGGCGATGCGCTCGACGGGGCGGTGCGGCTTGCGCTGCGGGCGGTCGCGGACCGGCGGGGGGCGGCATGAACGTCGTCGAGTTCCTGCGCCCCGAGGCCTGGTTCCGTCCCGGCGCCGGCCCGCGCTACGTGCAGCTCAGACGGCGCCTCGCCGACGGGGTCGAGCAGGGCGTCCTCTCGCCCGGCAGCCCGCTGCCGCCCGAGCGCGAGATCGCGGCGATCGCCGAGGTCTCGCGCGTGACGGTGCGCAAGGCGATCGGGGCCCTGGCCGAGGCGGGCACCATCGTGCAGCGCCAGGGGTCGGGATCCTTCGTCGCGCCGCGCCCGCCGCGCATCGAGCAGACGCTTTCGCGCCTGACCTCGTTCACCGAGGACATGGCCCGCCGCGGCCGGACGGCGACCTCGCGCTGGCTGGAGCGGGGGCTGTTCATGCCCTCGCCCGAGGAGATCACCGCGCTTGCCCTGTCGCCCGAGGAGTCGGTGGCGCGCATCGCCCGGCTCCGCCTGGCCGATGGCGAGCCGATGGCGATCGAACGCGCCTCGCTGCCGCCCGACATCCTGCCCAATCCGCTCGAGGTCGGGGCCTCGCTCTACGAGGTGCTCGAGGCGCGCGGCACGCGGCCGGTGCGGGCGATCCAGCGGATCTCGGCGGTGAACCTCGCCGGCCCCGAGGCCGAGCTGCTTGCCGTTGCGCCGGGCGACGCGGGGCTCAGGATCGAGCGCACCTCCTATCTGGAGGGCGGCCGGGCGATCGAGTTCACCCGCTCGCTCTACCGGGGCGATGCCTACAACTTCGTGGCCGAACTGCGCCTGGGGAGGGACTGACCGCGATGACCGAGAGCCGGATGCGCCGCGAGGTGCTGGAGATTCCCGCCGCCGTCGGGCGGCTGATCGAGGAGGGCGCCGCCGAGATCGGCGCGGCGGCGCGCGCGGTCGCGCAGCGGGATCCGGCGTTCCTGGTGAGCGTGGCGCGCGGCTCCTCCGATCACGCGGCGACCTTCCTCAAGTATGCCTCCGAGCTGCTCACCGGGCTTCCCGTCGCCTCGGTCGGCCCTTCGGTGGCCTCGGTCTACGGCCGCCGGCTGAGGCTTGCCGGCAGCGTCTGCCTGGCGGTCTCGCAGTCGGGCCGCAGCCCCGACATCGTGGCGATGGCGCGGATGGCCGGCGAGGCGGGGGCGCTGACGGTGGCACTGACCAACGATGCAGGCAGCGACCTCGCGCGGGCCTGCGCGCTGCCGCTCGACATCCGCGCGGGGGCGGAGCTGTCGGTCGCCGCGACCAAGACCTTCGTCAATTCCGCCGTGGCCGGGCTCTGGCTGCTTGCCGAGGCCGCGGGAGATGCCGCCCTGGGCGCGGCGATCCGCGGGCTGCCCGAGGCGCTGGCCGCGGCCGCCGCGACGCGCTGGGACGCGCTTGCCGAGGCGCTGGGTCCGGCCGGGTCGCTCTACTGCCTCGGCCGGGGGCCGGGGCTCGCGATCTCGAACGAGGCGGCGCTGAAGTTCAAGGAGACCTGCCAGCTCCACGCCGAATCGTTCTCCTCGGCCGAAGTGCTGCACGGCCCGGTCTCGATCGTGGGGCAGGGGTTCCCGGTGCTGGCGCTGGCCGTTGCCGACGCCGCCGAGGCGGGCCTGGCCGCGGTGGCCGACGACCTCGCCGCCAAGGGGGCGACGGTGTTCGCCACCTCGGCCCTGGCGCGCCGGGCGGTGGTCCTGCCCGCCGTGCGCACCGGCCACCCGCTGACCGACCCGCTGGCGCTGATCGTCACCTTCTACGCCATGGTCGAGGCGGTGGCGCGCGCCCGGGGCATCGACCCCGACGCGCCGCGGCACCTGCGCAAGGTCACGGAGACGGTATGAGCCGCGAGGCCTTCCTCGGCGCCGCCGTCTTCGACGGTGCGCGGCTGCACGCGGACCATGCGCTGCTGATCGAGGACGGGCTCTGCCGCGGCATCCTGCCCGCGGCCGAGGTGCCCTCCGGCTGGCGGCGGGTGCCGCTCGAGGGGGGGACGGTGCTGCCCGGCTTCGTCGATCTGCAGGTCAACGGCGGGGGCGGGGTGCTGCTCAACGATGCGCCGAGCGTCGAGGGCATCCGCACCATCGCCGCGGCGCATGCCGCGCGGGGCACGGCCGCCTTCCTGCCGACGCTCGTCACCGACACGCCGGAGCGGACGCAGGCCGCGGTCGAGGCCGTTGCCCGGGCGGTGGCCGAGGGCGTGCCGGGCGTGCTCGGCCTGCATCTCGAGGGGCCGCATCTCGCCCCGGCGCGCAAGGGTGCGCACGAGGCCGCGCTGATCCGACCGATGGAGGATGCCGACGAGGCCTTCCTGACCGGGGCCGCCGCGCGGCTGCCGAACCTGATGGTGACGCTCGCCCCCGAGGCCGTCGCGCCGGAGCGGATCGCGCGTCTGGCGGCGGCGGGCGTCATCGTCTCGCTCGGGCACAGCGACTGCTCCTTCGACGCGGCGATGGCGGCGATCGCGGCCGGGGCGCGCTCGGTCACGCACCTCTTCAACGCGATGAGCCAGCTCGGCAGCCGCGAGCCGGGCCTGGCCGGGGCGGCGCTCGAGTCGGGGCGGGTCTCGGCGGGGCTGATCGCCGACGGCGTCCACGTCCACCCCGCGACCATGCGCGCGGCGCTGGCGGCCAAGCGCGGGCCGGGGCGGATCTTCCTCGTCACCGACGCGATGGCGCCCGCGGGGACCGATCTGGCCGAGTTCCGCCTGAACGGCCGGCGGGTGCTGCGCCGCGGCGGCCGGCTCATGCTGGAGGACGGCACGCTCGCGGGTGCCGACATCGACATGCCCGGCGCGCTGGCGGTGCTCGGGCGCGAGGTGGGGCTGCCGCCCGCCGAGGCGCTGGCCATGGCGACCTCGCGCCCCGCGGCGGTGCTGCGGGATCCGCGCGGGCACGGCGCCTTCGTCGCGGGGCGGCCGGCCGCAGCGCTGCATCTGGCGGCCGACGGCACGGGGGTTCGCTGGCTGCACCGGCCGGCCGCCTGACGCGCCGCCATCCGGAGACTGCCCGTTTCTGCGGCAGTAGCGGCCCAGCCGCCCGATTTCCGGGCGTTCCGGCCGTGCCGCCCGGCCCGCGCCGCCGCGCCCTTGGCAGGCTGCCGCCCGGCTGTGGTGAACCTTGGGTCGCCAGCAGGAGGAGGCCCGACATCACCGCGCTGCCGCGATCCGGTCTCAGCGTCCCCCATGCCCCGGTGCCGCGGGCAGAGGGCTTGGTGCGCATCGCGACGAAGCGCTGCGCCGGGCGCTCCGCGCTCGACCGGCTGCAGATGTCGGGCGCGCTCAGGGCGCTGTTCCCGCGCGCGCCCGCGCCACAGGCGATCCTCGTCAACACCGCGGGCGGGCTGACGGGGGGCGACCGCATCGCGATCGCGGCGAGCGCCGGCGCGGGCAGCCGCCTGGTGCTCACCACGCAGTCGGCCGAGCGCATCTATCGCGCTGCCCATGGCTGCGCGCGGGTGCGCACGCAGCTGCGGGTGGCCGCCGGCGCGTCGCTCGACTGGCTGCCGCAGGAGACCATCCTGTTCGACGGCAGCGCGCTCGACCGGGCGCTCAGGGTCGATCTCGCCCCCGATGCCCGCTTCCTCATGGTCGAGCCGGTGGTGTTCGGTCGCGCGGCGATGGGCGAGCGCGTCCTGCGCGCCGATGTCCGCGACCGGATCGAGGTGCGCCGCGGCGGGCGCCCGCTCTGGCTCGACGCGATCCGCCTCGAGGGCGCCGTCGCCGCGCGCCTCGACCGGCCGGCGCTGGCGCAGGGCGGCGCGGCGATGGCGGCGCTGCTCTACGTGGCGCCCGACGCCGCGGCGCGTCTCGGGCCGGTGCGTGCGCTGCTGCCCGCCACGGGCGGCGCGAGCCTCCTTGCGCCGGACGTGCTGGCGCTCCGCCTCGTCGCGGCGGACGGCTTCGGGCTCCGGGCGCATCTGGTGCCCGTGCTCGAGGGGCTCTGCCGCGACGGCCTGCCCCGATCCTGGAGACTGTGACCGATGATGCTCACCCCGCGGGAACGCGAGAAGCTGCTGATCGCGATGGCCGCCGAGGTCGCCCGGAGGCGCCTGGCGCGCGGCCTCAGGCTGAATCACCCCGAGGCCGTGGCGCTGATCTGCGACGCCGTGCTCGAAGGGGCGCGCGACGGGCGCTCGGTCGCCGAGATGATGGAGGCGGGTGCCCGTGTCCTCACCCGCGAGCAGTGCATGGAGGGCGTGCCCGAGATGATCCCCGAGGTGCAGGTCGAGGCGACCTTTCCCGACGGCACCAAGCTCGTCACCGTCCACAACCCGATCCGCTGAGGAGCCCGCCGATGAGATACCTGCCCGCCGCCAGTGCTGCGCTTCTGGCCGCCTCGCCCGCCGCCGCGCATGTCGATGCCGCCGCCCACGGCTCGTTTGCCGCCGGCTTCGCGCATCCGCTCGGCGGGGCCGACCATGCGCTCGCCATGCTCGCGGTCGGGCTCTGGGCGCTCGTGCTCGGCGGGCGGGCGATCCCGCTGCTGCCGGCCGCCTTCGTCGGCGCGATGACGGGGGGCTTCCTGCTGGCGCGGGCGGGGGTGACGCTGCCGCTGGTCGAGCCGGCGATCCTCGCTTCGGTCCTGCTTCTGGGCGGCTGCGCGGCGCTGGCGCTGCGCCCGCCGCTTGCGCTCGCCGCGGCTGGCGTGGCCGCCTTCGCCCTGTTCCACGGCCATGCCCACGGCGCCGAGATGGGCGGGGCCTCGGCCGGGGCGTTCCTCGCGGGATTCGCGCTCGCCACCGCGGCGCTGCACGCCGCCGGGGTGGCCGGGGGCCTCGCGCTCGCCCGGCTGGGCGGGGCGGCGCTGGCGCGCGGGGCGGGGGCGGGGGTCGCCGCGCTCGGCGCCGCGCTGGCGCTGGCAGGCTGAGAGGGCGGCGATGATCCCCGGAGAGATCCTGACCGCCGCCGGCGAGATCACGCTCAACGCGGGCGCCGAGGCGATCGTGCTGATGGTCGCCAACACCGGCGACCGGCCGGTGCAGGTGGGCAGCCACTACCATTTCGCCGAGACCAACCCCGCGCTCGACTTCGACCGGGCGGCGGCGCGCGGCCGCAGGCTCGACATCGCCGCGGGCACGGCAGTCCGCTTCGAGCCCGGCCAGCGGCGCGAGGTGCGCCTGATCCCCTTCGGCGGGGTGCGGCGCGTCTTCGGCTTCAACGGACAGGTGATGGGAGCGCTCTGAGCATGTGGAACCCCTGGACGGCGCCGCTGACCCTGATGCGGCTTCAGCTGCAGGTCTCGGTGATGCTGATGGAGGCAGGCACGGTGATGTGGCTGCGCAGCCTCGGGGTGGCCGGGCTGTGGAACGTCACGCCCGCGGAGCGCGCGCGGATGGTCACCGAGAAGGTCGGCGCCTTCGGCCGCTCCGCCGCGGCGGGGCTGGCCTCGGCCGCGGCCGGCCGTCCGGCCGAACGGACCGTCGCCGCGATGCTGGCGCCGGTCGCCCGCAAGACCCGTGCCAACGCCCGCCGCCTCGCCCGGCGCGGCCCGGCCCGCTGAGGGGCGCCGCCGATGCCTGTCCGCATCTCCCGCGCCGACTATGCCGCGATGTATGGCCCCACCACCGGCGACCGGGTGCGGCTGGCCGATACCGAGCTCTTCATCGAGGTGGAGCGCGACCTGACCACCTACGGCGAGGAGGTGAAGTTCGGCGGCGGCAAGGTGATCCGCGACGGCATGGGGCAGAGCCAGGCGAGCCGCGCCGAGGGCGCGGTGGACACGGTCATCACCAACGCGCTGATCGTGGATCACAGCGGCATCTACAAGGCCGACGTGGGGCTGCGCGACGGCCGCATCGCCGCGATCGGCAAGGCCGGCAACCCTGACACCCAGCCGGGCGTCACGATCGTCGTCGGCCCGGGAACGGAGGTGATCGCGGGCGAGGGGCGGATCCTCACCGCCGGGGGCTTCGACAGCCACATCCACTACATCTGCCCCCAGCAGATCGACGAGGCGCTGCATTCGGGCATCACCACGATGCTGGGCGGCGGCACCGGGCCGGCGCACGGCACGCTGGCCACCACCTGCACCCCCGGCCCCTGGCACATCGGGCGCATGCTGCAGGCGGCCGACGCCTTCCCGATGAACCTCGCCTTCGCCGGCAAGGGCAACGCCTCGCTGCCGGCGGCCATCGAGGAGCAGGTGCTGGCCGGGGCCTGCGCGCTCAAGCTGCACGAGGACTGGGGCACCACGCCCGCGGCGATCGACTGCTGCCTGTCGGTCGCCGACGCGATGGACGTGCAGGTGATGATCCACACCGACACGCTGAACGAGTCGGGCTTCGTCGAGCACACGGTGCGGGCGATGAAGGGCCGCACCATCCATGCCTTCCACACCGAGGGCGCGGGCGGCGGGCATGCGCCGGACATCATCCGCATCTGCGGCGAGCCGCATGTGCTGCCCGCGTCCACCAACCCGACGCGGCCGTTCACGGTGAACACGGTCGAGGAGCACCTCGACATGCTGATGGTCTGCCATCACCTCGACAAGTCGATCCCCGAGGACGTGGCCTTCGCCGAAAGCCGGATCCGGCGCGAGACCATCGCCGCCGAGGACATCCTGCACGACATCGGCGCCTTCTCGATCATCGCCAGCGACAGCCAGGCGATGGGGCGGGTGGGCGAGGTGATCATCCGCACCTGGCAGACCGCCGACAAGATGAAGCGCCAGCGCGGCCGGCTGGCCGAGGAGCGGGGCGAGAACGACAATTTCCGCGTCCGCCGCTACGTGGCGAAGTACACGATCAACCCCGCCATCGCGCATGGCATCGCGCACGAGATCGGCAGCGTCGAGGTGGGCAAGCGCGCCGACCTGGTGCTCTGGCATCCCGCCTTCTTCGGGGTGAAGCCCGAGATGGTGCTGATCGGCGGCACCATCGCCTGCGCGCAGATGGGCGACCCCAACGCCTCGATCCCGACGCCGCAGCCGGTCTGGTCGCGGCCGATGTGGGGCGCCTTCGGCCGCAGCGTCGAGCGCGGCGCGGTCACCTTCGTCTCGGCGGCGGCAGAGGCGGCGGGCGTGCGCGAGCGGCTGGGGCTTGCCAAGGAGACGCTGGCGGTCCGGAACACCCGGAGCATCGGCAAGCGCGACCTGATCCTCAACGACGCGCTGCCGAAGGTGGAGGTGGACCCCGAGACCTACGAGGTGCGCGCCGACGGCGAGCTGCTCACCTGCCGGCCCGCCAGCGTGCTGCCGATGGCACAGCGCTACTTCCTGTTCTGAGCCGACTTCCGAGGCGACCCATGACCGACCTGCCCCTTGCCCAGACCGTTGCGGAAGGCGCCGACCCCGGCGCCGCCGAGGCCACCGTGACGCTCGACCACGAGGCGCGCATCCTCCGGCGCAGGCGGCTCGTCACCGACCAGGGCTGGGCCTTCCTCGTCGATCTGGAGCGGACGACCGCCCTGGCCGAGGGCGATGTGCTCGCGCTTTCCGACGGGCGCCGCGTGGCGGTGCGCGCGGCGGCCGAGCCGGTGCTGGAGGTGACGGGCGAGAGCCTCGCGCGCCTCGCCTGGCACATCGGCAACCGGCACGTGCCCTGCCAGGTGCTGCCCGACCGGCTGCGCATCCGCCGCGATCCGGTGATCGCGCACATGCTGGCCCATCTCGGCGCCGCCCTCACCGAGGCAGAGGCGCCCTTCCTGCCCGAGGGCGGCGCCTACGGCCACGGCCGGACCCATGCGCAGGGGCACGGCGCCGGCGCCCATGCCCACTGACCCGCGCCTTCTGACGCTGGCGCAGTGGCTCTCGCCGGCCTATCCGACCGGCGCCTTCGCCTGGTCGCACGGGCTCGAGGCGGCGATTGCGGCCGGCTGGGTGCGCGACGCCGGGGGGCTCGGCGACTGGCTGGCCGACCTGCTCGCCGAAGGATCTGGCCGGGCCGAGGCGGTCTGGATCGGGCTGGGCTTCCGCGCCGCGGACGGCCGCGCGCTGCGCGCCGTCGATGCCCGCGCGCGCGCCTGGGCGCCCGCGGCCGAGCGGCTGCGCGAGGCCGACCGCCAGGGCGCGGCCTTCGCCGCCGTGACCCGCGCCGTCTGGGGCATCGACCTGCCGGACTGCCTCCTGCCGGTCGCGCTGGGGCGCGCGGCGCGGCTCATGGCGATGGATCCCGGCGATGTCGCGGCCCTTCACCTCCAGGGCTTCGCGGCCAATCTGGTCGCGGCCGCGCAGCGGCTGATGCCGCTCGGCCAGACGGCGGCGCAGGCGGTGCTGGCGCGGCTCGCGCCGCTCTGCCTCGCGGCAGCCGACCTGGCGCGCGCGCCCGACGAGGCGGCGCTGTTCTCCAACGCCTTCCTCTCCGACGTGGCCGCGATGCGGCACGAAACCCTTCAGGCGAGGCTCTTCCAGTCATGACCCGGATGAACGGACCCCTCAGGATCGGCATCGGCGGCCCGGTGGGCGCGGGCAAGACGACGCTGACCGCGCGGCTCGCCCAACGCCTGAAGCACGGCCTCTCGCTCGGCGTGATCACCAACGACATCTACACCCAGGAGGACGCCGAGGCGCTGATGCGCATGCAGATCCTGCCCGCCGACCGGATCATCGGGGTGGAGACGGGGGGCTGCCCGCATACCGCGATCCGCGAGGATGCCTCGATCAACCTCGCCGCGGTGGCCGAGATGCAGGCGCGCCACCCCGACCTCGACCTCGTGCTGATCGAATCGGGCGGCGACAACCTCTCGGCCACCTTCAGCCCGGAGCTGGCCGACGTGACCGTCTACGTCATCGACGTGGCCGCGGGCGAGGAGATCCCGCGCAAGGGCGGGCCGGCGATCACCCGTTCGGACCTTCTGGTGATCAACAAGACCGACCTCGCGCCCCATGTCGGCGCCTCGCTCGCGGTGATGGAGCGCGATGCCCGCAGGATGCGGGGCGAGCGGCCGTTCCTCTTCGCCGCGCTGCGCCACGGCGAGGGGGTCGAGGCGATCGCCGCGGCGCTCTGCCGGATCGGCGGCCTCGTCCTGCCCGCACCGGCTCAGGCTCGGGGCGCTATTCCGGCTGGAAGCCGCCGATGAGCTGGCGCAGCCCGACCATGGCGCCCGCGGCGATCGCGGCGAGCGTCACCGGCCCCGACCAGGAGAGCGCGGCGATGCCGCTCACGCCCTGGCCCACCGAGCAGCCCATGGCGACGACCCCGCCGATGCCCATCAGCACCGCGCCGCCCACCTGGCGGCCGAGTTCGCGCGGATCCTCGCAGGCCTCCCAGCGGAACAGGCCGCGGATCAGCGACCCGGCGAAGGCGCCGAGCAGCACCCCGGCGACCGAGCCGACCGAGAAGGTGATGCCGCCCGCGGTGGAGGTCATCAGGAAGATCAGGGTGCGCCCGACCGGCGCGGTGTAGGAGGGCCCCTCGACCTGCACCGCGCCGAGGCTCGCCTCGGCCAGCCAGCTCGTGCCCGCGAACATGCCCGCCACGGCGAGGCCGGCGGCCGTGCCCCAGGCCAGCATCCGCGGGCTCTGCCGCAGCCCGCGATGCGCCAGCGCCCAGGCCAGGCAGGCCGCGGCGATGGCCAGCACGGTCACGACGGGCGCGATCCCGAGCAGGGCCTGCGCAGCGTGCACGATGCCCTGCGGCCCCTCGGCCGCGGGCTGCGGGAAGAGCGCGGCGCGCAGCGGGGCGAGCGGGCCCGAGAGCGCGACGAAGCCGAAGATGCCCATGACCACGACGATGACCAGCGCGCGCAGGTCGCCGCCGCCGAAGCGCACGAGCGCGCCGAAGCCGCAGTTGCCGGCCATCGCCATGCCGTAGCCGAAGACCAGCCCGCCCGCGACCGAGGCGACCGGGTTCCAGGCGATGGCGTGGTAGAAGCTCGCGCCGATGTCCACGAACCCGGCGAGCGCGCCGAGCTGGGTGCCGAGGATCGCCACGCCGAGCACCACGCCCCAGAGGCGGAGCCGCCGGTGGTCCTTGCCGTAGATCGCGGATTCCAGCGCCCCGAGCGTGCAGAAATCGCCCAGCCGCGCAGCCAGGCCGAGGATCACGCCCCCCGCGAGCCCGACCAGCGCGGCGAGCGCGCCGAAGGGCAGGTTGCCGATCGCATCCATCGCCTTCCTCCCGTGTCCTGCCCGCGCGCGGCGGGCACCGGTTCCCTGCTGCGCCCGGTCTACGCCGGGTCGCAGAACATCCTCGCCAGAAGCCCCACCATCTCGTGCACCCGGGGGTCGAGGATCGAGTAGTAGATCGCCTGGCCCTCGCGGCGGGCGCTGACCAGACCCTCGAGCCGCAGGCGGGCAAGCTGCTGGCTGACCACGGCCTGCCGCGCCGAAAGCAGGTTCTCGAGCTCGGTCACGCTCTTGGGCCCGTCGCGCAGGTGGCAGAGGATCATCAGCCGCCCGTCGTGGCCGAGCGCCTTGAGGAAGTTCGCCGCCTCGTTCGCACGCGCGATCAGCGCGTCGAGGCCGGGCGGCTCCGCGCCCTCCGTGCCGTCGATCGCGATCGGATTGAGCTGCATGGCCCTCGCAAGGCTATCCCCGGGCATGATCGGGCCTCTTGCGCCGCAATGCAAACCCCCTGCGCCGCGACGGCCCGCAGCTGCGGCACCGGCGCCTCATCGGCGGGCCGCGTCGATCAGCTCTCCGAGCAGCGGCCAGAAGAAGTCCTCGGAGACGTAGCCCTCGATGCGGCCCACCTCGACGCCGCCCGAGACCAGGACGAAGGTCGGCGTGAACACCGCCGGCCGGTCGAGGACGATGCCCTCGGGCAGGGCCTCGCGCAGCCGCAGGCGGCGCAGCGGCGCCGCGCGGCCCTCGTCGGTCAGCGGATACTCGGGCGCGACCTCCTCGTTCCAGGCGGCGCAGTAGAGACAGCCGGGCTGCTCGAACATCAGCAGCGCGATCTCGGCCCGCGCCGGTCCCGCCAGTCCGGCCGGGACGGCCGTCGCCATCAGTCCGGCGGCAAGCACGGCGCGCATCATGTTGACAGCCCTATCTCGACATAGAAATATCCTAATGTAACACGCCACGTCCGGCAAGGCCCCGGCCCCTGGCGGAGGACGCATGCTCGACATCAGCTATCCGGGCGCGGCGCTTGCGGGGCTTCTGTCCTTCCTGTCGCCCTGCATCCTGCCGATGGTGCCCTTCTATCTCTCCTACATGGCCGGGGTGTCGGTGCAGGAGCTGCGCGGCGGGGGCGCGGTGCCCGCCGCCGCGCGCGGCCGGCTCGTGCTGCGCGCCGCCGCCTTCGCCGCCGGCGTCACCACGATCTTCGTGCTGCTCGGCCTCGGGGCGACCGCGGCGGGGCGGGCGTTCCTCCAGTGGAAGGAGACGCTTTCCTGGGTGGCCGGGGGGGTGCTGGTGCTGTTCGGGCTGCACTTCCTCGGCATTCTCAGGATCGGGCTTCTCTACCGCGAGGCGCGGCTGCAGTCGGGGCTCGCACCGGCGGGCCTGGTCGGCGCCTATGTCCTGGGGCTTGCCTTCGGCTTCGGCTGGACGCCCTGCGTCGGCCCCGCACTGGCGGCGATCCTGATGGTGGCGAGCGGCATGGGCGAGCTCTGGCGCGGCGGCACGCTGCTTCTCGTCTACGGGCTGTCGATGACGCTGCCCTTCGTGCTGGCGGCGGCCTTCGCGGCGCCCTTCCTCGGTCGGGTCGCCCGGCACCGCCGGCTGATGGGTCATGTCGAGAAGGCGATGGGCGTGATGCTGATCGTCTTCGGCCTGCTCATCGCGACGAACTCGGTCAACCTGATCGCCGACTGGATGATCCGCAACTTCGACTGGTCCGCCACGCTCAGATGACCCAACCGGGAGGAACCGCCATGCTCCGAACCTGCCTCCGCGCCGCCACGCTGGCCGCCGCCGCGCTCGCCGCCGCCCCTGCGGCGGCCGTCGAGATCGGCGACGACGGCCTGCACAAGCCCGACTGGCTGCGCGAGACCTTCAAGGACATCTCCGAGGACCTCGCCGAGGCCAATGCCGAGGGCCGGCGCCTGATGATCATCGTCGAGCAGCGCGGCTGCATCTACTGCACCGAGATGCACGAGAAGGTCTTCACCGACCCGGCCGTCGAGGAGCTGATCCGCGCGCACTACTTCGTGGTGCAGCTGAACCTGTTCGGCGACGTGCCGGTCACCGACCTCGACGGCACGACGCTGCCCGAGAAGGAGATGGCGGTGCGCTGGGGCGTGATGTTCACGCCGACGCTGATCTTCCTGCCCGAGACGGTCGAACCGGGGCAGACCGTCGCCGAGGCGGCCGTCGCGCAGATGCCCGGCGCCTTCGGCAGGGGGACGACCGAGGCGCTGCTGACCTGGGTCCGCGACCACGGTTACGCGAGCGGCGAGCACTTCCAGAAGTACCTCGCCGACCGGATGGCCGGGGCAACTGACTGACGGAAAAGGGATAACCCCCACAACATAGGAATATTCGAGGATACATATATTTCTATTGCGCACGGCGGTATGCCGGAGTTACTCTTCCGGCGGGAGAGTTCAGGGAGGACCGCCATGATGCGAGGACTCGCACTGGCCGCGGGGCTCGGCACCGCATCGGCGCTGGCTGCCTGGGCCGGGGAGGTGGCGCCCAAGGACGTGGTGTTCGAGGGCGGCGCCATTGCCGCGTCGCTCACCGGCACGCCGGGCAACCCCGAGGAAGGCGCACGGATCATGACGACCAATGCGCTGGGCAACTGCGTGGCCTGCCATGCGATCGCGGCGATGCCCGATGTGCCGTTCCAGGGCACGATCGCGCCGCCGCTCGACGGCGTGGCCAGCCGCTACAGCGAGGCCGAGCTGCGGGGCCTCGTCGCCAATGCGAAGATGACCTTCGAGGGCACCTTCATGCCCGCCTTCTACAAGACCGAAGGCTTCGTCCGCCCCGGCGCCGGCTACACCGGCAAGGCCCCCGAGGGCGAGCTCGCGCCGATCCTCACTGCCCAGCAGATCGAGGATGTCGTCGCCTACCTGATGACGCTGAAGGACTGACCCCGCAACCACGGGCACGAGAGGAGTTCGCATCATGAAGCTGAACAGACGGGAAGCCCTCTGGGTCGGGCTCGGCGGCATGGCCGCGCTGGTTCCGGGGTTGGCGGCGGCCGCCACGGTCGAGGACCTGACCGCGGCCTTCACGGGTGGCGCGACGCCCGCCGAGGGCGGCGGCATCACCCTGACCGCGCCCGAGATCGCCGAAAACGGCAACACCGTGCCGATCTCGGTCGAGGCGCCCGGCGCGACGGCGATCATGCTGCTTGCCTCCGGCAACCCCGAGGCGGGGGTGGCGACCTTCACCTTCGGTCCGGCGGCCGGCGGCCATATGGCCGCCACCCGCATCCGCCTCGCCAAGACACAGGACGTGATCGCGCTGGCCAAGATGCCCGACGGCAGCATCCTGCGCACCCAGGCGACCGTGAAGGTCACCATCGGCGGCTGCGGCGGCTGAGCACGAGGATCAGGAGGACAAGATGGCAGAGAACGCAAAACCCCGTGTCCGCGTCCCCAAGACCGCCGCGCCGGGCGACATCGTGGAGATCAAGACCCTGATCAGCCACCAGATGGAGTCGGGCCAGCGCAAGGACGCCGAGGGCAACGTGATCCCGCGGTCGATCATCAACCGCTTCACCTGCGACTTCAACGGCCAGAACGTGATCGACGTGGCCATTGAGCCCGCGGTCTCGACCAACCCCTACTTCGAGTTCACCGCGAAGGTCGATCAGTCGGGCGAGTTCGTCTTCACCTGGTACGACGACGACGGCTCGGTCTACGAGGACCGGGCGAGCATCGAAGTCGGCTGAGCGCGCAGGCATCGGGGAGGAGACCATGCGCAGCCACGCCACCACGCTAGCCGCAGCGGCGCTCTGGGGCCTGGGGTCCCTCGGCGCCGCGCTGGCCGGCCCGGTCGAGGACACCCTGACGGTGACCACCGATGCGGGCGAGATCACCCTCGTCACGACGGCGCCGGCGCCGGAGCACCTCCGGGACGTGTTCGACACGATCTATTCGGGCTGGCACTTCCGCGAGGACGAGACGCGCGACCTCGAGCGGGACGACTTCGACAACCCCGGGATGGTCTTCGTGGACCGCGGTCGGGACATGTGGAACGCCGAGATCGGCGCCAACGGGGAATCCTGCGCCTCATGCCACGGCGGCCCGGAGAGCATGAAGGGGCTGAGGGCGGTCACGCCGCGGGTCGATCCGGAGTCCGGCAAGCTCATGCTGGTCGAGGACTACATCAACGAGTGCGTGACCGAGCGGATGGGCAGGGAAGCCTGGGGCATGACCTCGAACGAGATGAAGGACATGCTGGCGCTGATCTCGCTGCAGTCGCGGGGCGAGATCGTCAACGTGGCGATCGACGGCCCCGCCCGGCCCTTCTGGGAGAAGGGGCGCGAGCTCTACTACACCCGGTTCGGCCAGCTCGAGATGTCCTGCGCCAACTGCCACGAGGACAACTGGGGCAACTTCATCCGGGCCGACCACCTGAGCCAGGGCCAGGTCAACGGCTTCCCGACCTACCGCCTCAAGGATGCCGGCATGGTCACCGCGCAGCAGCGCTTCGTCGGCTGCGTGCGCGACACCCGCGCCGAGACCTTCAAGGCGGGCTCCGACGAGTTCAAGGCGCTCGAGCTCTACGTCGCCTCGCGCGGCAACGGGCTCGCGGTCGAGGGCGTGTCGGTCCGGCACTGACGGGATCCGCGGCGCCCGCCCGCCCGGCGGGGGCCGCATGCGCAGCATGGCGCCGTCCCGGCAGACCGGGCGCGCGGCCCCCCGGGGGCCGGCGGCCGGGCCTTGCCGGACGGCAGGACGGAGAGGGGACATGATCAGCCGACGCGAGTTCCTCCAGGCCTCGGCCGCCGCCTCGGTCATCGTCGGGGCCGCGGGCTTCGGCAACTGGTCGCGGCTGGCCGCCCAGCAGGCGCTGACGCAGGACCAGCTCCTTGCCTTCGAGGATTTCGGCAACGTCACCCTCGTCCATCTCACCGACGTGCACGCCCAGCTCAGGCCGATCTGGTTCCGCGAGCCCGAGGTGAACCTCGGGGTGGGCGAGGCCAGGGGCCGGCCGCCCCACCTGACGGGGGCGGAGTTCCTCAAGGCGTTCAACATCGCCCCCGGCACCCCCGAGGCCTATGCGCTGACGCACGAGGACTTCGTTGCGCTCGGCCGCGCCTACGGGCGGATGGGGGGCATGGACCGGGTGGCGACCGTGGTCAAGGCGATCCGCGCCGCGCGCCCCGAGGCGATCGTGCTCGACGGCGGCGACACCTGGCACGGCTCGATGACGAGCTTCCTGACCAAGGGTCAGGACATGGTGAACGTCATGTCCGCGCTCGGCGTCGAGGCGATGACGAGCCACTGGGAATGGACCTTCGGCTCGGCGCGCGTGAACGAGATCGTCGAGGCGCTGCCCTTCCCCTTCCTCGGCGCCAACATCTTCGATGCCGAGTGGGACGAGCCCGCCTTCGAGCCCTATGCGGTCTTCGAGCGCGGCGGCACGCGGGTCGCGGTGATCGGCCAGGCCTTTCCCTACATGCCGATCGCCAACCCCAAGTGGATGTTCCCCGAATACGCCTTCGGCATCCGCGAGGAGCGGATGCAGCAGGTGGTTGACGAGGTGCGCGCCGACGGCGCCGAGCTCGTCGTCTGCCTCAGCCACAACGGCTTCGACGTCGATCACAAGATGGCAAGCCGGGTGCGCGGCATCGACGTGATCCTGACCGGCCACACCCACGACGCGATCCCCGAACCGGTGGTGGTGGGCGAGACGATCCTGATCGCCTCGGGCAGCCACGGCAAGTTCGTCTCCCGCGTCGATCTCCAGGTCGAGAGCGGGCGGATGACCGGCTTCCGCCACAGGCTGATCCCGGTCTTCTCCGACGTGATCGCGCCCGACCCGGAGATGGCGGCGCTGATCGAGGCGGAACGCGCCCCCTTCCGCGACCAGCTCGAGGAGGTGATCGGGACGACCGAGACGCTGCTCTACCGCCGCGGCAACTTCAACGGCACCTGGGACGACCTGATCTGCGAGGCGATCCGCGCCGAGCGCGACGCCGAGATCGCGCTCAGCCCCGGCGTGCGCTGGGGGGCGACGCTGATGCCGGGCGACCCGATCACCCGCGAGGACATCCACAACGTCACCACCATGACCTACGGGCAGGTCTACCGCACCGAGATGACGGGCGAGACGCTGAAGGCCGTGCTCGAGGACGTGGCCGACAACCTCTTCAACCCCGATCCCTATTACCAGCAGGGCGGCGACATGGTCCGCGTCGGCGGCCTCGGCTTCACCATCGACATCGGCAAGCCGATCGGCGAGCGCATCGGCGGGCTGCACCTCACCGACAGCGGCGAGGCGCTCGACCCCGCCCGCAGCTACGTCGTGGCGGGCTGGGCCAGCGTGAACGAGGGCACCGAGGGCCCGCAGATCTGGGATGTGGTCGAGGCGCATGTCCGCAAGGTCGGCACCGTGCGGCTCACGCCCAGTGCCTCGGTCACCGTGACGGGAACCTGACGAGACGATGCAAGGAGAGGAGCCTCAGCAATGACCGACGAAGCGAAGGGCCGGGGTGCAGGCGGTGCGCGGACCTCGCGCCGCGGCTTCCTGCGCACCGCCGCCGCCGCGGGCGGCGCGATCGCCGCCGGCGCCGTTGCGGCGCGGGCCGAGGGCCCCGACCCGCTGATCACCGAGGTGCAGGACTGGGCCTCGGGCTTCGGCGACCCGGTGGACGCCACGCCCTACGGCCTGCCGATCCGGTTCGAGGATCACGTGGTGCGCCGCAACGTCGAATGGCTGACGGAAAGCCCGATCAGCTCGATCAACTTCACGCCGATCCATGCGCTCGAGGGCACGATCACGCCGCAGGGCTGCGCCTTCGAGCGCCACCACTCCGGCGCGATCGAGCTCTCCAAGCCCGACTACCGGCTGATGGTCAACGGCCTCGTCGAGAGGCCGCTCGTCTTCACCTACGAGGACCTCACCCGCTTTCCGCGCCACGTGATGACCGCGTTCTGCGAATGCGCGGCCAATGGCGGCATGGAATGGGGCGGCGCGCAGCTCGAGGGCTGCCAGTTCACCCAGGGCATGATCCACAACATGGAATACACCGGCGTCTGGCTGCGCGACATCCTGAACGAGGCCGGGGTGAGACCCGAGGGCAAGTGGGTCTACGCCGAGGGGGCCGACGCCTCCTCGAACGGCCGTTCGATGCCGCTCGAGAAGGCGATGGACGACGTGATGGTCGCCTTCTTCGCCAATGGCGAGGCCCTGCGCAAGGAACACGGCTATCCCGTCCGTCTCGTGGTGCCGGGCTGGGAAGGCAACATGTGGGTCAAGTGGCTGCGCCGCATCGCGGTCTACGACCAGGCGGTGGAGAGCCGCGAGGAAACCTCGAAGTATACCGACCTCATGGCCGACGGCCGGGCGCGGAAATGGACCTGGGTGATGGATGCCAAATCGGTCATCACCTCGCCCTCGCCGCAGGCGCCGATCCGCCACGGCAAGGGGCCGCTCGTGATCACCGGGCTCGCCTGGTCGGGCCACGGGAAGATCGCGCGCGTCGATGTCTCGCTCGACGGCGGCCGGAACTGGCAGACCGCGCGGCTCTCGGGCGACGTGAAGCCCAAGGCGCTGACCCGCTTCCACCTCGACATCGACTGGGACGGGTCGGAGATGCTGCTCCAGTCCCGCGCGATCGACGAGACCGGCTACGTCCAGCCCACGAAGGACCAGCTCCGCGCGATCCGCGGGCTCAACAACGTCTACCACAACAACGGCATCCAGACCTGGTGGGTCAGGGCCGACGGGGAGGTCGAGAATGTCGAGGTCGCGTAACCTTCTCGTCGGCGCGGCGCTGGCCGCGCTCGCTGCCGGGCCGGCGGCCGCCGAACGGCTGGGCCTCGGGCGCCCCGCGCTGCCCGAGGAGATCGACGCGTGGGATGTCGCCGTGCTGCCCGACGGCACCGGCCTCAGGCCGGGTTCCGGCGACGTCGCGACCGGCGAGGAGGTCTTCGCCGAGAAATGCGCAAGCTGCCACGGCGACTTTGCCGAGGGCATCGACAACTGGCCGGTGCTGGCCGGGGGCATCGGCTCGCTGACCGACCGCCGCCCGGTCAAGACGATCGGCTCCTACTGGCCGCATCTCTCGACGGTGTGGGACTACATCCACCGCTCCATGCCCTTCGGCGCGGCGCAGACGCTCACCGTCGACGAGACCTACGCGATCACCGCCTTCCTGCTCTACTCGAACGGCCTGGTCGAGGACGACTTCGTGCTGAGCGACGCGAACTTCCGCGACATCGTGCTGCCGAATGCCGGGGGCTTCTATCCCGACGACCGGCCCGAGACCGAATACCCGCTGTTCCGGGCCGAGCCCTGCATGACCGACTGCGTCGAGACGGTGGAGATCACCCGGCGCGCGGTCGATCTCAACGTCACGCCGACCGATCCCGACGGCCGGCCGGCCGGCACGCTGCCGCCGCTGACGCTCGCGGCGGTTGCCCCCGCGGCGGAGGCGGCCGGGGCGGCGGCCCCGGAGGCCCCCGCGGCGGAGACGGCGGGGGCGGCGGTGCCCGAGGCGGCGCCCGGGGCCGAGGCGGCTGCCGGCGCCGGGCCCGACCCCGCGCTGGTCGCCGCCGGCGAGTCGGCGTTCCGCAAGTGCGCCGCCTGCCACAAGGTGGGGGAGGGGGCGCAGAACGCCGTCGGGCCGGTGCTGAACGGCATCTTCGGCCGGCCGGCGGGCGGGGTCGAGGGCTTCCGCTACTCGAAGGCGCTGACCGACATGGCCGCGGGCGGGCTGGTCTGGGACGAGGCCGCGCTGCACGGCTTCCTCGAGAACCCGCGCCGGTTCATGCGCGGCACGGCGATGTCCTTCGCCGGCATCCGCGACGAGGGCGAGCGGGCGGCCCTGATCGCCTATCTCGCCAGCCTCGGGGACTGACCGCGATGGCCGCCCGGACCGCCCTCGTGCTCGCCCTCGCCCTCGCCGCCCCGCCGGCGGCGGGCGAGGCCTTCGGCGACCCCGAGCGCGGCGAGGAACTGTTCCGGCGCCAGTGCGCGTCCTGCCACGAGGTGGGCGAGGGCGCGACGAACCGCGTCGGCCCCCGGCTCGACGGGCTGTTCGGCCGCCGCGCCGGGGCGGTCGAGGGCTTCAACTACTCGCGCGCGATGGCGCGGATGGGGGCCGACGGCCTGACCTGGACCTTCGAGACCCTCGACGCCTACATCGCAAATCCGCGCGCGCTCGTCTCGGGAACCCGGATGTCCTACCGCGGCATGGCCGACGCTGCGCAGCGCGGCGACCTGCTGGCCTACCTGCGCGACTTCTCCGACAAGCCGCGCGACATCCCCGAGGCCGAGCCGACGGCACTGAAGACCGTTCCCGACCTCGACCCGGCGATCCTCGCGATCGAGGGGGACCCGGCCTTCGGCGAGTACCTCTCGTCGGAATGCACCACCTGCCACCAGCGCGACGGATCGGATCAGGGGATCCCCTCGATCACCGGCTGGCCCGAGGAGGACTTCGTGGCCGCCATGCACGCCTACAAGCAGAAGCTCAGGCCGCATCCGGTGATGCAGATGATGGCCGGACGGCTGGCCAACGACGAGATCGCGGCACTGGCCGCCTACTTCGCAACCTTGGAGTGAACCGGACACGGGCCGCGGCCCCGGCCGCGCCCACCATGCAGCGGAACAGGGAGGAACCGCCATGCTTCTGAAGAGACGCCATTTCCTGGGAACCGGCCTTGCCGCCTCGGCGCTGCTTGCCGCGCCGGCCGTGCTGGGCCAGGGCAAGCCGAAGGTCGTGGTGATCGGCGGCGGGGCCGGCGGGGCGACCGCCGCGCGCTACATCGCCAAGGACAGCGAGGGCGCGATCGAGGTCACCCTCGTCGAGGCGAACCCTGTCTACACGACCTGCTTCTTCTCCAACCTCTACCTCGGCGGCTTCCGCGACTTCGAGAGCCTCCAGCACGGCTACGGCAAGCTCTCGGAGGCCGGGATCACGGTGATCCACGACACGGCGACCGGGGTGGACCGCGCGGCCCGGACGGTCACGCTCGCCGGCGGCCAGGTTCTGCCCTACGACCGGCTGATCCTCTCGCCCGGCATCGACTTCAAGGAGGGCTCGGTGCCAGGCTGGTCGCTCGCCGACGCCGAGGTCATGCCGCACGCCTACAAGGCCGGGCCGCAGACGCAGCTGCTGAAGTCGCAGGTGGAAGCGATGCCGCAGGGCGGCGTCTTCGCGATGGTGGCGCCGCCCAACCCCTACCGCTGCCCGCCCGGCCCCTACGAGCGCCTCTGCATGATCGCGCACCTGCTCTAGCAGTCGAACCCAACCGTCAAGGTCTTGGTGTTCGACCCCAAGGACAAGTTCTCCAAGCAGGCGCTGTTCGAGGAGGCCTGGGGCAAGTACTACGCTGGCATGGTCGAGTGGATCGGCCCCGAGTTCGGCGGCGGCGCCGTCGAGGTGCGGCCCGCGACGATGGAGATCGTGGTCGAGGGCGAGGCGCAGAAGGTCGATGCCTGCAACGTGATCCCCGCGCAGAAGGCCGGGCAGATCGCCGAGATCGCCGGCGTCACCGACGACAGCGGCTGGGCGCCGGTCAATCCCGAGAACATGAAGTCGAAGGCCGACGAGAACATCTGGGTGCTGGGCGACAGTTCGGCCCAGGGCGACATGCCGAAGTCGGGCTTCTCGGCCAACAGCCAGGCCAAGGTCGCGGCGATGGCGGTGCGGGGCGAGCTGTCGGACGCGAAGGTGTTCCCGGCGCGCTACTCCAACACCTGCTGGTCGCTGGTCGCCCCGGACGACGGGGTGAAGGTCGGTGCCTCCTACGAGCCCACGCCCGAGAAGATCGCCTCGGTCGAGAGCTTCATCAGCGAGACCGGCGAGGATGCCGCGCTCCGCAAGGCGACCTACGAAGAATCGCTCGGCTGGTATGCGGGCATCACCGCCGACATCTTCGGCTGAGTTCCTCCCCGACTGCGGGCGCCGGCGCTGCGCCGGCGTCCGCCCTTTCCGCGTGGAGAGATCGGTGCAGATCACCCGCCGCCGCTTCCTCGCCGCCACCGCGGCCGCCGGCACGCTCCTGCCCGCCGGCGCCCGGCGGCTCTGGGCCGCAACCGCGCTCGACCTCGGCGGCGGCGCCACGCTCGAGACGCTGTCGGACGGCACCCTCGTGCTGCCCGCGTCCTTCGTCCTGGGCGACCTGCCGGCGGATGCGGCCGGGGCGATCCTCGCCGCCGCGGGGCTCGAGCCCGCGGCGCAGTTTACCGCGCCCTGCAACGTCACGCTGTTCCGCGACGGGGCGCGCACCGTGCTCTTCGACGCGGGCGCCGGTCGCGGCTTCGTGGACAGCGCGGGGCGCCTGCCCGAGGCGCTCGACGCCATCGGCCTCGCGCCGGAGGAGGTGACGCATGTGCTCTTCACCCATGGCCATCCCGATCACCTCTGGGGCATCCTCGACGAGTTCGAGGAACCGCTCTTCCCCTCGGCCGAGCTGGTGATGGGCCGGCTGGAACATGCCTACTGGACCGACCCCGCGACGGCGGAGACCATCGGGCCGATGCGCGCGGGCTTCGCGGCCGGCGCCGCGCGGCGGCTCGAGGTGCTGGGCGATGCGGTGCGGCTCGTGGAGGACGGCGAGGAGGTCCTGCCCGGCATCACCGCCCGCCTGACGCCCGGCCACACGCCCGGCCACATGGCCTTCGCGGTCGGCGCCGCGGGCGGGCAGGCCCTGGTGCTGGGCGACGCGGTCGGCAACCACCACCTCGCCTTCGCCCGGCCGGACTGGCCCGCGCCCTCCGACCAGGACGCCGCGGCAGGCGCGGCGACGCGGGCCGCACTGCTGGCCGAGCTCGCCGGGTCGGGCGTGCCGATCGTCGGCTTCCACCTGCCCGACGGCGGCATCGGCCGCGTCGGGCGCGGCGGGGCAGAGGGTGGCTACCGCTTCATCGCCGCCTGATCCCGCCGCGCCATGTCCGCGCGGCGGGCTTGCGGCACGGCATCGGGGAAGGCAGGATCACGCGGCATGTCCGGGATCGCGCCGAGGTTCGTCCTGACCGCCGAGTCGGCACGCCGCCTGCGCCGGCGTCTCGCCGCGCTCGGGGCCGGCACGGGCCGGCTGCGCCGGCGCCGGCTGCGCTTCCAGCTCTACGACACCGAGGACCGCGCGCTGCGCGGCGAGGGGCTCGCCCTCCGCCTGCGGCGCGAGGGCAAGTCCTGGGTGCAGTCGGTCCTGCGGCTCGACGCCGCGCCGGGCCGGCGTGCCGGTGCCTCGGCCGAGGCGGTCTGCGAGGCGCCCGCCCGCGGCGGCCGGCCCGACCTCGCGGCCATCCCCGATCCCGTCCTGCGCCTGCGGATCGAGGCGCTGGTGGCGGGGCGGCCGCTCGTCCCCGTCTGCGAGACGACGGTCGAGCGCGCCGCGGCGGTGCTCGAGCTCGAGCCCGGCCTTGCGGCCGAAGTGGCCGTGGAGGCCTGCCGGATCCGCGCCGACGGGGACGAGGCCGCTTTCCACGAACTCGCCCTCGAGGGGCCGGGCGAGGGGCGGCACCATCCGTTCCGGCTCGCCGCCGACATCCTCGCCGGAGAGGACCTGCGCTTCAGCCTGACCCCGCTGCCGCACCGCGAACGGCTGATGCTGGACGAGGGGCGCGCCGACCCTCCCGCCGGCCCGCGCCCGGCCGAGGCGGTGCCGCTGGCCGAGGAGTGGACCGCCGAGCGCGCCGCACAGGCGGTGCTCCGGGAATGCTTCGCGCAGGTCGCCGCCAATGTCGAGGCGGTGAAGGCCTCGGACGCTCCCGAGGGCCCGCACCAGCTGCGCGTCGGCCTGCGCCGGCTGCGCAGCGCGCTGTCGCTCTTCGGCCCCGCCATCGGCGGCCCCGAGACCGACCGCCTCGGCGAGGAGGCGAAGTGGCTCGGGCAGGAGACGGGGCGGCTGCGCGACCTCGACGTGCTGGCCGGCGAGCTGCTCGCCCCCGAGGCGGCCGCCCACCCCGACGAGCCGGGCTTCGCCCCGCTGGCCGCGGTGCTGGCCCGCGCCGCCGCGGCGCAGCGGGACGCGCTGAGGCAGGCGCTCGCGGGTGAGCGCGCCCGGCAGTTCCTGCTCGATCTCGCGCGCTTCATCGAGACGCGCGGCTGGGTCCTGGCCGAGGACATCGCGCAGTCCTCCCGCCTGGCGATGCCGGTGCGGGAGCTGGCGCTGGCGGCGCTCGCGCGGCGCTGGAAGAAGGCGGCGCGGCGGGCGCGCGGGCTCGAGACCCTGAACGTGGCGGAGCGCCACGAGCTGCGCAAGGAGCTCAAGAAGCTGCGCTATGCCGGCGAGTTCCTCGCCCCGCTGTTCCCCGGCCGGGGGACCGAGCGCTTCCTGAAGCGGCTGAAGGCGCTGCAGGACATCTTCGGCGAGCTGAACGACGCGGCCCTCGCCGAGAGCCTGCTTGCCGGCGGCAGCCTGCTCGACGGGCAGGAGGCGGCGGTGCACCGCGCCGCGGGGCGGCTCATCGGGGCGCGGCTGGCGCGGGCCGAGATCGCCTGGGCCGGGGCGCGCGAGCGCTGGCACGAGCTTTCGCGGCGGCGGCCCTTCTGGGAGTGAGCGCCCCGGTCGCGTTCGGGGGCGCCGCCTGCGCGGCCGGTCCGTCCGCTCACCGAGGGGACAACGGAGGGGACAACGGAGGGGACGGAGAGCGCCGCGGCCGGCCCGGCGCGCCGCGGCTCAGCACTGCGCCGGGGCGGCCGCCTTGCCGGCCTCCCAGGCGCGCCACTCCGCCTCGGTCGCGGGGCGGATCCCGTGGGCGGCCTCGGCGAGCGCGTCGCCGAACACGGCCGCGTCCCGGCCCGCCTCGAACAGCGCCTGGAGGCGCGGCGGCAGGGCGTGCCGGCGCCGCGCGCCGGTGGTGGGCATGCGCAGGCCGGTGGCCGAGGCGGCCGGCCGCGGCCGCAGCGTGTCGATGTCCTGCATGGCGACGTGCTCCTGCTTGCCCCCGGCCCGGATGCCGAGACTAGACCGCGTCTTCGACAGGGCCATGACAGGGCGGCGGTCGCCCGGCCGCTCAGGGCGGCGTCTCGAGCACGTCGGCATCCTCGGGGTGGCGGCGGAACTGCGCGGCGGCGAAGGGGCAGAGCGGGATCACCTTCCAGCCCTCGCGCCGCACCGTCGCCAGCATCGCCGCATGCAGCCGCTGGCCCAGGCCGCGGCCGCGGAACACGTCCGGCACCCCGGTGTGGTCCAGGATGATCAGGCCCGGCGAGACGCGGGAATAGGTCATCTCGGCCTCGTGGCCGCTTGCCGCGCGCAGCACCCAGCGCCCCTTGCCGCCGGCCTCCTCGTGGCGGATCTCCAGCGTCTCCGGATCCTCCAGCCGGGCGCGCAGCTCGCCGAGCCAGGCGGTCACGGCGGCCCATTCGGCGGGGGTCACCTCGTGGCCGCCCGGATGCCACCACACCCGGAGGCGCGCGCCGCGGCTCTCCAGCGCCTCGGCCAGCGCGCCGGTCCGCTCGGGCGGGCAAATCGGGTCGCGCCCGCCCGCGGTGATCAGGACCGAAAGCCCCGCGAGGGGCGCGCCGGCGGCGATCTCCCAGGTCACCAGCGGGTGCATCAGCACGGCATGGCTGAACAGGCCGGGGTGGCGGTCGATCACCGAGGCAAGGAAGTTGGCGCCGTTGGAGTAGCCCAGCCCCAGCGTGGCCGAGGGGGGCGGCGTGCGGTGCGCGGCGACGAAGGCCGCCATTGCATCGGTGCGGCGCGCGAGGTCCTCGAAATCGTAGACCCCCTCGGCGGTGCGCCGGAAGAACCTGAGCGCGCCGCCTTCCGAGACATCGCCGCGCGGCGCGATCACCCGCGCCTCGGGCATCGCCTCGAGCGCCGGCCCGAGGAACTGGTTCTCGTCGCCGCCGGTGCCGTGGAAGACGAAGAGCAGCGGGCCGCCCGGCACGTGGCCCGGCCCGTCGCGCAGGGCATGGATGTAGCCGTCCTTCGCCATGGCCTCCGGCCCCTTGCCGCCTCCGCCGCCACAAGATGGCGCGGCGGGCGGGAATTGCCAGGGGCCGGAGGTCAGCCGCGGTGCGCCACCGACCGCTGGTAGGCCTCGAGCCCGGCGATCAGCGCCTGCCCGGCGGGCCGCTCCGTGCGGGCGCAGACCTCGGCCCAGACCGCGCCCCAGGGCAGGTCGCGCAGCTCCTCGGCCAGCACGAGCCGCGCGGTGAAGTCGAGCGCCTCCTCGACCGCGCGCAGCCGTCCGAAGGGCGTGAGCAGCGCCCGCAGCAGCGCCTTCTGCATGTTGCGCGTGCCGATCACCCAGGCGGCGGTGCGGCTCACCGTGGCGTCGAAGAAGTCGAGCCCGATGCGGGTCTGGCCGAGCAGGTCGGCGGCGACGAGCTCCTGCGCCACCGCCTGCACCTCGTCGTTCAGGATCACCACGTGGTCGCTGTCCCAGCGCATCGGCCGTGAGACGTGGAGCAGGAGCCCCGGCAGCCAGGGCGCGACCGCGCTCAGCTTGTCGGCGACGCTCTCGGTGGGGTGGAAGTGCCCCATGTCGAGGCAGAGCAGCACCTGCCTGCGGATCGCGTAGCCGAGGTAGAATTCGTGGCTGCCCACGGTGCAGGCCTCGACGCCGATGCCGAAGAGCTTGCTTTCCACCGCATCGAGCATCGCGCCGGGATCGAGCGGGCGTTCCAGCACCGCGTCGAGCGCGGCGGCGAGCCGCGCGCGGGCGGCCGAGCGGTCGGCGGGGGTGTCCTTGTAGCCGTCGGGGACCCAGATGTTGTTCACGCAGGGGCTGCCGAGCGCGGCGCCGAAGCCGGCGGCGATCTCGCGCGCGCGCCGCCCGTGCTCGATCCAGAAGGCGCGGATGCCGGGGTCGGGGTGGCTGAGGGTCAGGTTGTCGGCGGCCTTCGGGTGGCCGAAGAAGGTGGGGTTGAAGTCGAGCCCCAGGCCCCGCTCGCGCGCCCAGTCCACCCAGGGCGCGAAGTGGCGCAGCTCGATCGCGTCGCGCTCGGGGGCCTCGTCGGTGTCGAGGTAGATGGCGTGCAGGTTCAGCCGGTGCCGGCCGGGGATCATCGAGAGGGCGAAGTCGAGGTCGGCGCGCAGCTCTTCGGGCGTGCGGGCGCGGCCGGGGTGGTCGCCGGTCGCCTGGATGCCGCCGCCCGCGGCGGCGCCCCGGCGTTCGAAGCCGCGCACGTCGTCGCCCTGCCAGCAGTGCAGCGAGACCGGCGTCGCCAGCAGCCGATCGATCGCGGCCTCGGTATCCACGCCCCATTCGGCGAAGGCCGCGCGCGCGTTCTCGTAGCCAGTCCCGTTGCTTGCCATGCCGTTCCCCCCCCCCGGTTCAGCGCGTGAAGGCCTGCACGTTGCCGGCATCCACGTTGAGGATGTTGCCCGTGGACTTCGCCGAGGCATCGGCGACGAGGAAGTAGCAGGCCTCGGCGATGTCCTCGGGAAGGACCGACCGCTTGAGCAGCGAGCGCTGGCGATACATCTCCTCCAGCCCCGCCTTGTCGGTGCCGTAGGTCGCGGCGCGCTGCTCGAGCCACTCGCCCTCCCAGATGCGCGAGCCGCGCAGCACCGCGTCGGGGTTCACCACGTTGACGCGGATGCCCGCCTCGGCACCCTCGAGCGCCAGGCAGCGCGCCAGGTGGATCTCGGCGGCCTTGGCCGTGCAGTAGGCCGAGGCATTGGGCGAGGCGGCAAGGCCGTTCTTCGAGGCGACGAAGACGATGGCGCCGCCGAGGCCCTGCGCGCGCAGCAGGCGGAAGGTCTCTCGGCTGACCAGGAAGTAGCCGGTGGACAGGATCGCCATGTTGCGGTTCCACAGCGCCAGCGTCGTCTCCTCGACCGGCGCCGACGAGGCGATGCCGGCGTTCGAGATCAGGATGTCGATGCCGCCGAATTCCACCGCCGTCTCGGCGAGCGTTGCGGCGACGGCGGCCTCGTCGGTCACGTCCATCACCACGCTGCGCACCGCGTCCGCCCCAAACCGGCGGGCCAGCGCCTCGCGCGTGCTCGCAAGGCCGGCCGCGTCGATGTCGGCCAGCATCACGCAGGCGCCCTCTTCCATCAGCCGCGCGGCGGTGGCGCTGCCGATGCCGCCGGCGCCGCCGGTGACGAGCGCGATCCGCCCGGCCAGCGGCCTCGGCTTCGGCATGCGCTGGAGCTTGGCCTCCTCGAGCAGCCAGTATTCGATGTCGAAGGCCTCCTGCTCGGGCAGGCCGCGGTAGCGGCCGACCGCCGAGGCGCCGCGCATGACGTTGATCGCGTTGAGGTAGAACTCGCCCGAGATGCGCGCGGTCGCCTTGTCGGCGGCGAAGGTGATCATGCCCACGCCCGGCACCAGGAAGACGACCGGGTTGGGGTCGCGCAGGGCCGGGCTGTCGGGGCGGCGGCAGCGCGCGTAGTAGGCGCGGTAGTCCTCGCGGTAGCGCTCGATCAGCGCCGGCAGGCCCGCGAGGACCTCGTCGAGATTGCCGGCCGCGGGATCGAAGGGCACGACCAGGGGCCGGATCTTGGTGCGCAGGAAATGGTCGGGGCAGGAGGTGCCGAGCGCGGCGAGCGCCTCCATGTCGCGGGCGTTCACGAACTCGAGCACCGGCTCGGCATCGTCGAAATGGCCCGCCATGTGCCGGTTGCCCGAGACGAGGCCGCGGATCGCCGGCATCAGCCGCGCCGCCGCGGCGCGCCGCGCCTCGCGGGGCAGGCTCGCGTGCCGCGCGCCGCCGAAGGCCGGCACGTCGCGGGTGCGCGCGGCCAGCCAGGCGGTCGCCGTGTTGATCACGTCGATCGTCGTGGCGTAGCAGTCCTTCGCCGTGTCGGCCCAGGTGAAGAGCCCGTGGCTCTCGAGCACCACGCCCTCGGCCTCAGGGTTCTCGAGGCAGAACCGTTCGAGCCAGAGCCCGAGCTCGAAGCCCGGCCGCTTCCAGGGCAGCCAGCCGATCCGGTCGCCGAAGACCTCGCGGGTCAGCGCCTGCGAGTTCTCCGAGGCCGCCAGCGCGATGATCGCGTCGGCATGGACGTGATCGACATGGCGCCGCGGCACGAAGGCATGCAGCGGCGTGTCGATCGAGGCGGCGCGCGGGTTGAGGTTGAAGGTGCAGTGGGGCAGGTAGCCCACCATCTCGTCCTCGTGCGCCAAGCCCCGGTAGAGCGCCTTCAGGGCGCGCAGCCGGTCCATGTAGAGCGTGGCGAAGCCGTCGAGCCGCATCGAGCCGATGTCGCCGCCCGAGCCCTTGACCCAGAGCACCTCGACCGGCTCGCCCGTCAGCGGGTCGCGTTCGGTGATCTTGGCCGAGGTGTTGCCGCCGCCGTAGTTCGTCACGCGCTTGTCGGCGCCGAGCAGGTTCGAGCGGTAGAGCAGCAGCTCCGATTCGCTCTTCCCGGCCGCCTCGGCATCGGACCATCGGTTCTCAAGGAGCTGATCGGAAACGGTTTTCAGCATGTCCTCCTCCCGGTCGGCGCGGCATCGGCGATGCCGGCGGCAGGGTGGAGGCTGCGGGGCCTGCGGCGGAATGTCAATCATCCTCGATCAGCTTCGATCATTCTGCGGCGCAGCATGATCGCTTGTGATCGTTTGTGATTGACAGGGGCGCCGAATCTCCGCAGGCTTGCGGGCCAAGGGAGGACGCGGATGCACGAGAAGGAACGCCACAGGATCATCCTGTCCGCGGTGCAGGACAGGCCCGTGGTCACCGTGCCGGACCTCTGCAGCCTGACCGGCGCCTCCGAGGCGACGATCCGCCGCGACATCGCCACCCTGCACATGCAGAAGCGCCTGCGCCGGGTCCGCGGCGGCGCCGAGGCGATCTCGCCGCCCGCCTTCGTCGGCCTCGCCGGACGGCCCTTCGCGGTCAACCAGGCGATCCGCATCCGCGAGAAGCAGGCGATCGCCCGTGCCGCCGTGGCGCTGTGCCAGGACGGCGAGTCGATCATCATCAACGGCGGCACCACCACCTTCCAGATGGTGCATCCGCTGGCCACCCGGCGGCTCCAGGTCCTGACCAATTCCTTCCCGATCGCCGAGCACCTGCTCAAGCACTCGAAGAATTCCGTGATGCTGCCGGGCGGGGTGATCTACCGCGAGCAGAACATCATCCTGTCGCCCTTCGAGAACGACGTGACGCGCAACTTCTATGCCCGGCGCATGTTCATGGGGGCGCAGGGCCTCGGCCCGCTCGGCCTGATGGAGGCCGACCCGCTGCTGATCCAGGCCGAGCAGAAGCTGATCGGCCAGGCCGAGGAGCTGGTCGTGCTGGTCGACAGCTCGAAGTTCGCGCAGCGCTCGAGCCTCGTGCTCTGCCCGCTCGACCGCATCGCCACGGTGATCACCGACGAGGGGATCCCCGATCACGCCGCCGCGATGCTCGCCGCCGCCGACGTCAGGCTGATCGTCGTCGCGGCGGGTGCCGGCCAGGAGGAGGTGGAGGCGGTCTCGTGAGCCGCCTCCCGGAACGCAATCGCCACTGACCCCAAGGGAGGAACTGCAATGAAACGACGCACCGTCACCGCGCTGGCCGCCGGGCTCGGCCTCGCCGCCAGCCTCATGGGCACCTCGGCGCTGGCGCAGGACAAGATGCGCATCGCGCTCGTCGTCAAGGCGCTGGGCATCGGCTTCTTCGAGGCCGCCGCCCGCGGCGCCGAGGAAGCGGCGAAGGAACTCGGCAACGTCGAGATCATCTACACCGGCCCGACCGACACCACCGCCGAGGGCCAGATCGAGGTGATCAACGCGCTGATCGCCCAGGGCGTGGATGCCATCGCCGTCTCGGCCAACGACCCCGATGCGCTGGTGCCCGCGCTGAAGCGCGCGATGGACCGCGGCATCACCGTGATCTCGTGGGATTCGGGCGTCGCGCCGGAAGGCCGGCAGATGCACCTCAACCCCTCGTCGAACGAGCTGATCGGCAACATGATCATCAAGCTCGCCGCCGACCACCTGCCCGAGGGCGGCCAGGTCGCCGTGCTCTCGGCCTCGGCCACGGCGACCAACCAGAACACCTGGATCGCCGAGATGAACAAGGTGCTGCCGAACTACCCCGGCATCGAGGTGGTGGCCACGGTCTACGGCGATGACCTCGCCGACAAGTCCTACCGCGAGGCGCAGGGGCTGATCCAGTCCTACCCCGAGCTCGACGCGATCATCGCGCCGACCTCGGTGGGCATCGTCGCGGCCGCGCAGGCGGTGGCCGATGCGGGCAAGATCGGCCAGATCAACGTCACCGGCCTCGGCCTGCCCTCGGAGATGGCAGGGGCCATCGAGAGCGGCGCGTCGAAGTCCTTCGCGATCTGGAACCCGATCGACCTCGGCTATTCGGCCACGATGATCGCCCATGCGCTGGCCTCGGGCCAGGCGAAGGCCGAGCCGGGCGCGGTGATCCCGATCGGGCGCATGGGGTCGATCACGCTCGACGAGACGAACACCGCCGCGATGGCCGATCCCTTCGTCTACGACGCCTCGAACATCGACGAGTTCAAGTCGATCTTCTGACCGCCGACCCCGGCGGCCCGGCGCGGCACCGTCGCGCCGGGTGCGCCCCGCATTCCCGGATGCCCGCCCCGATGCTGATGCAGACCCAGACCGAGATGGCCCCGAGGCCTGCGGCAGAGGCCCGGCCGGTGCTTGCGCTCAGCGGCGTGAGCAAGTCCTTCCCCGGCGTCCGCGCGCTCTCGGGCGTGTCGCTCAGGCTCTACCCCGGCCAGGTCACCGCGCTCGTCGGCGAGAACGGGGCGGGCAAGTCCACCCTCGTCAAGATCCTGACCGGGATCTACCGCCCCGACGCGGGCGAGATCCTGCTCGACGGCCGCCCGGTCCGCTTCCCGACCGCCCATGCCGCGGGCCGCGCCGGCGTGACCGCGATCCACCAGGAGACGGTGCTGTTCGACGAGCTCACGGTCGCCGAGAACATCTTCCTCGGCCATGCGCCGCGCGGCCGCTTCGGCCTGATCGACACCGGCGCGATGCAGCGCGAGGCCGCGCGCATCCTGCGCGGGATCGGTGCCGAGATCGACCCCGCGCAGCGGCTCAAGGACCTCGGCATCGCCAGCAAGCACCTCGTCGCCATCGCCCGGGCGCTGTCGATCGACGCCCGCGTTGTGATCATGGACGAGCCGACCGCGGCGCTCAGCCACAAGGAGATCGATGAGCTCTTCGAGCTCGTCGCCGCGCTCAAGGCGCAGGGCAAGGCGATCCTCTTCATCAGCCACAAGTTCGACGAGATCTTCCGCATCGCCGACCGCTACAGCGTGTTCCGCGACGGCGAGCTGGTCGGCGAGGGCCTGATCGCCGAGGTCACCGAGGCCGAGCTGGTCCGCCTGATGGTGGGCCGCGACGTCAGCCGGATCTTCCCCGCGCGCGCCCGCAACATCGGCGCCGAGGTGCTGCGCATCCGCGGGCTCGAACACCCAACCGAGTTCTCGGGCATCGACTTCGGCCTCTGTCGCGGCGAGATCCTCGGCTTCTACGGTCTCGTCGGGGCGGGGCGCTCCGAGGTGATGCAGGCGATCTTCGGCATCACCCGCCCCTCGGCCGGAACGGTCGAGGTCGAGGGCCGCCCGGTCCGCATCCGCGCCCCGGCCGACGCCGTGGCCGAGGGCATCGTCTACGTGCCCGAGGACCGCGGCCAGCAGGGGGCGATCACCGCCCTGCCGATCTTCCAGAACGTCACGCTGCCCTCGCTCGGCCGGCTCTCGCGCCGCGGCTTCCTGCGGCTCGCCGAGGAGTTCCGCCTGGCGCGCGAATACACCCGGCGGCTCGACCTGCGCGCCGCCTCGCTCGATACCGAGGTCGGCAACCTCTCGGGCGGCAACCAGCAGAAGGTGGTGATCGCCCGGTGGCTCGCCACCCGGCCGAAGGTGATCATCCTCGACGAGCCGACCAAGGGCATCGACATCGGGTCCAAGGCCGCGGTGCACGCCTTCATGGCCGAGCTCGCGGCCGAGGGGCTCGCCGTCATCATGGTCAGTTCCGAGATCCCCGAGGTGCTCGGCATGTCCGACCGGGTGATCGTGATGCGCGAGGGGCGCATGGTCGCCGAACTCTCGGGCGCGCAGATGACGCCCGAGACGCTGGTGCGCCATGCGGCGGGAATCGGAGGGGGAGAGGCGGCATGACCGGACGGCTCGTCACATCGCGCGAGGCCCTGCTCGCGGGCGCGCTCATGCTGCTGCTCGCGCTGGTGGCCACGCGCTTTCCCGGCTTCGTGGCGCCGGCGAACCTCGCACGCGTCTTCAACGACACCGCGCCGCTCATCCTGCTCGCGCTCGGGCAGATGGCGGTGATCCTCACCCGCTGCATCGACCTCTCGGTGGCCGCCAACCTCGCGCTGACCGGCATGATCGTGGCGATGATCAACGTGGCCGCGCCGGGGGTGCCGCTGGCCGCGCTGATCGCGCTCGCGGTCGGTCTCGGCACGCTGATGGGCATGGCGAACGGCATCCTCGTCTGGAAGCTCGACATCCCGCCGATCGTCGTCACGCTGGGCACGATGACGATCTACCGCGGCACGATCTTCCTGATCTCGGGCGGCAAGTGGGTGAACGCCCACGAGATGGGGGCGGCCTTCAAGGCGCTGCCGCGGGCGGTGATCCTCGGCCTGCCGGTGATGAGCTGGGTCGCCATCGCCGCGGTGCTGGCCTTCTGGCTCGTGCTCACGCGCACCACGCTCGGCCGCGCCTTCTACGCGGTGGGCGGCAACCCGCGCGCGGCGACCTATGCCGGCATCGACGTGGGCCGCACCCAGTTCCTCGCCTTCACCCTCTCGGGCGCGCTCGCCGGGCTCACCGGCTACCTCTGGGTCGCGCGCTACGCGGTCGCCTACGTGGACATCGCCGGCGGCTTCGAGCTCGACGTGGTGGCCGCCTGCGTGATCGGCGGCATCTCGATCATGGGCGGGGTCGGCTCGGTGGCCGGGGCGCTGCTCGGCGCGCTGTTCCTCGGGGTGATCAAGAACGCCCTGCCGGTGGTCAACGTCTCGCCCTTCTGGCAGCTCGCGATCTCGGGCACCGCGATCATCGTCGCGGTGGCGCTGAACGCCCGGGCCAGCCGCAGCCGCGGCCGGATCATCCTCAGACGCGCGGAGCATGCCGCATGAGCCTCGCCGAACGCCACATCCCCGACCGGCTGCACCCGCCGCTGCGGCGCGCGCTGCTGCGCTGGGAAAGCCTGCTCCTTCTCGTCGCGGCGGCGATCTTCGCCGCCAACGCGATGGCCTCGCCCTACTTCCTCAATGCCTGGAACCTCAGCGACGCGACCTTCAACTTCACCGAGAAGGCGATGGTCGCCTTCGCCATGGCGCTGCTGATCATCGCGGGCGAGATCGACCTCTCGGTGGCCGCCATCATCGCCCTCGCCTCGACCGCGATGGGTGCGGCGGCGCAGGCGGGCGTCGGCACGCCGGGGCTCGTGGCGATCGGCCTCGCGGTGGGGCTCGCCTGCGGGGCGTTCAACGGGCTGCTCGTCACCCGGCTCGGCCTGCCCTCGATCGTCGTCACCATCGGCACGATGAGCCTGTTCCGCGGCATCAGCTACATCGTGCTGGGCGACCAGGCCTATGGCGGCTATCCGGCCGGCTTCGCCTTCTTCGGGCAGGGCTACGTCTTCTGGGTGATCTCGTTCGAACTGGCGCTCTTCGCCGTGCTCGCGCTGGCCTTCGGCGTGCTGCTGCATGCCACCACCTTCGGCCGCGCCGTTTACGCCATCGGCAACAACGCCACCGGCGCGCTGTTCGCGGGAATCCGGGTGGCGCGGGTGAAGTTCGTCCTGTTCCTGCTCACCGGGCTCATGTCGGGGGTGGCGGCGGTCTGCCTGACCTCGCGGCTCGGCTCGACGCGGCCCTCGATCGCGGTCGGCTGGGAGCTCGAGATCGTGACCATGGTCGTGCTCGGCGGGGTCAGCATCCTCGGCGGCTCGGGCACGATCCCCGGCGTGGTGATCGCGGCCTTCGTCATGGGCCTCGTGACCTTCGGCCTCGGCCTTCTCAACGTGCCGGGCATCGTCATGTCGATCGTGATCGGGGCACTGCTCATCGCGGTGATCGCGCTGCCCCGACTCTGGGCGATGCGGAGGCGCGCATGAGGGAGAAATACGCCTTCCGCATGCGCCTCAACCCCGGCTGCGAGGAGGAATACCGCCGCCGCCACGACGCGATCTGGCCCGAGCTGGTGACGCTGCTGAAGGAGGCGGGGATCGAGGACTACTCGATCCACCTCGACCGCGAGACCAACCTGCTCTTCGGCGTGCTCTGGCGGCGCGCCGACCACGGCATGGACGATCTGCGCCGGCACCCGGTCATGCGCCGCTGGTGGGCGCACATGGCCGACATCATGCAGACCCACCCCGACGACGAGCCGGTGGCGGTGCCGCTCGTCACCGTCTTCCACATGCCGTGAGCGGGGCGATGAGCGCAGGCCGCGTCGCCGTCATCGACATCGGCAAGACCAATGCCAAGCTCGCGCTCGTCGATCTTGCCGACCTGCGCGAGGTCGCGGTCCTCACCCGCCCGAACCGGGTGCTGCCGGGGCCGCCCTGGCCGCATTTCGACGTCGAGGGGCACTGGGCCTTCCTGCTCGAGGGGCTGCGCGCCCTGCACCGGGCGCACGGCATCGACGCGATCTCGGTCACCACCCATGGCGCCGCCGCGGCGCTGATCGCGGCCGACGGCCGACTCGCCGCGCCGGTCCTCGACTACGAGCACCCCGGCCCGGAGGCCGTCTCCGCCGCCTACGACGCGATCCGCCCGCCCTTTGCCGAGACCGGCTCGCCCCGCCTGCCGCTGGGGCTGAACCTCGGGGCGCAGCTCCACTGGCAGTTCCTGACCGACCCGGGCCTGCGCGACCGGACGGCCGCGATCGTCACCTATCCGCAGTTCTGGGGCCTGCGCCTGACCGGCGTCGCGGCAACCGACGTGACCTCGCTCGGCTGCCACACCGACCTGTGGAACCCCAACGAGGGCCGCTTCTCGGGCCTCGTCGGCCGGCTCGGCCTCGAAGGCCTGCTCGCCCCGCCGCGGCGCCCGGCCGAGGTGCTCGGGCCGGTCCTGCCCGAGGTCGCCGCCGCCGCGGGCCTTGCACCCGGCACGCCGGTGCTCTGCGGCATCCACGATTCCAACGCCTCGCTGCTGCCGCATCTGCATGCCCATGCGCCGCCCTTCAGCGTCGTCTCCACCGGGACCTGGGTCGTCTCCATGGCGGTCGGCGGGCGGCCCGTGGCGCTCGACCCCGCGCGCGACACGCTGATCAACGTCAACGCATTCGGCGCGGCGGTGCCCTCGGCGCGCTTCATGGGCGGGCGCGAGCACGATCTGGCGACCGGCGGGGCCGCGCCCGAGCCCGACGCGGCCGACCTTGCCGCGGTGCTCGAGGCGGGCGTCATGCTGCTGCCCTCGGTGGTCGCGGGCTCGGGGCCCTTCCCGGCGCGCCGGGCGCGCTGGGCAGGCGGCGAGCCGGCCCCCGGCACGGCGGCGCGCGCGGCGGCGGTCGCGCTCTACCTGGCGCTGATGACGGAACGCTGCCTGGACCTGATCGGCCACGCCGGCCCGGTGATCCTCGAGGGGCCCTTCGCGGCGAACCGCGTCTACCGGATGATGCTTGCCGCCGCCACGGGCGCCCCCGTGATCGCCCCCGGCGGGACGACGGGCACCAGCCAGGGCGCGGCGCTGCTCTTCGCCGGGGCGGGGGTGGCGGTTCCCGCGGGCGAGCGGACCGAGCCGCCCGACGGCGCGGCCGGCGCGCGGCTCCTGCGCTATGCACGGGCCTGGCGGGAGGCCGCGGGCGGATCCGCCTAGGGCGCGGACTCAATTGATCGCAACCAGATGCGTGCTGATGCGAGAGCGACGGCAGCGAGGAAGTTGCTCGCGTGCTTCTCGAAGCGGGTGGCGATGCGTCGGAACTGCTTGAGTTTGCAGAAGAACCGCTCGA
>JANZZL010000066.1 GCA_026419405.1 Paracoccaceae bacterium
GCGGGTTGCGCATCGGGGCCGGCCGGGGGCTGCCCGGCGACGGCCTCGGCCGGCGCGGCGCGGTCGCGGGCGGCGAGGCCCGAGAGCAGCAGGAGCACGCCCAGCGCCGCGAAGCCCCAGGCCCAGGCCCGGCCGATCTGGCCGAGCCCGAAGAGCGGTTCGGCCGCCAGCGGGAAGGCCAGCAGCGCCGCGAGCGAGCCGAGGTTCGAGGCGCCGTAGAGGAAGTAGGGGTCGGCGGCCGAGGGTCCGCCGCTGCGCGCATACCAGGCCTGGATCAGCGGGGCGTTCGCCGAGAGGAACGTGAAGGGCACGCCCACGCCGAGCGCGTAGAGCACCAGCGTCTGCCAGGCCGCCGGACCTTCCGGATCGTAGCGCCAGCCCGTCGGCAGCGCCAGCGGCAGGAACAGGAGCGCCGCCGCCCAGAGCCCGAGATGGACCGCGAGGCCGATCCGCACCGGCACGTGCCGCACGAGGAGGTGGGCATAGACGTAGCCGGCGATCAGCGCCGTCTGGAAGAACAGCATGGCCGTGGTCCAGACCGCCGGCGCGCCGCCGATCTGCGGCAGCGCGAGGCGCGTGAAGAGCGGCTGGACGAAGAACAGCAGCGCCGCGCTGGTGAAGATGGTCAGCGTGAAGAGCGCCGGAATCGCCCGGCCCGCGAGGGTGCCCGGACCGGCTTCGGCGGTGCTGGTGGTCGTGGTCACGGCGGTTTCCCCTGCGTCGCGTCTGGCCCGATTCCCGCCGGAAGTGTGCGCGACTTTGTGGTGATTTGATGGTCGCGCCCGTCCGGGGCCTCCGGACTGTCCACGATCCGGGAACGCCGCCCGGCAAGGCGGGCTGCGGCGGCAGCCGCCGGCGGGGCCCGGCTCAAGCCGCTTGCGCCCCGGCGCCCGCCGGAGATATCAGCGCCCGACGGGTGATTAGCTCAGCCGGTAGAGCGCCTCGCTTACACCGAGGATGTCGGGAGTTCGAGTCTCTCATCACCCACCAGACTCAACCTTTGTGCACGCGGCGGCTTCAATCCGCCAATGGTGGTGGAGGCGCCTTTACATCGGGGCGGCAACCTGTACTTTCAGACAGGTCTGCGGTGCCTTGTGGGGAAGGCGCGGCATCGGGATGAAGGATCGGGGATGACACATTCGCCCAAGACCACGACGACCCGCGCCGGCGCACTGGGGCTGGTTGCCATTTCCGGCGACCTGCCGCTCGACCGCGAGGCGTCGGTTGCTCCGCGCCCGCCCGGCCACCTGAGCCTGCGGCGCGCCGCCGAGATCGTCGAGGGCGCGGCCTACGACCTCGCCGGCCGCGAATCGCCCGTGTTCATCTCGCGGCTGATCGAGATCGCCGCCGAGCTCGACCGGCACGCCCGCAGCCGGTCGCAGGCCTCCGACACGCCGGTGTTCCGCGCCGACTGACTCCGACTGACCGCGGCCAGCCGACCGAAGCCGGCCGACCGCTCGGGGCGCGGCCGCGGCGCGGTGCCGGCGCAGTGGCGCCGCGGGCGGCGTTGGGCCATGATGGGGTCCTCGCCGGACCGGAGGCCGCGATGAGCTGGAACCCCGCGCTCGACCCCGACTGCCCTGCTGGCGCCGGCATGGACGCGATCGCGACGGTGATCGTGCCGCGCGCCCGCGACCTCGGCGGGTTCGAGGTGCGCCGCGCGCTGCC
The DNA here is from genome assembly GCA_026419405.1 of Paracoccaceae bacterium. Classification (GTDB taxonomy): domain Bacteria; phylum Pseudomonadota; class Alphaproteobacteria; order Rhodobacterales; family Rhodobacteraceae; genus JANZZL01. The sequence continues at coordinate 1,669 of JANZZL010000066.1, forward strand.
GGCGCCGCGGCGGCAGATGGTGGGCCCCTTCATCTTCTTCGACCAGATGGGCCCGGCCGAGTTCCTGACCGGGCAGGGGATCGACGTGCGCCCGCATCCGCACATCGGGCTTGCCACCGTCACCTACCTCTTCCGCGGCCGGATGCACCACCGCGACAGTCTCGGGACCGATCAGTGGATCGAGCCCGGCGCGGTCAACTGGATGGTGGCCGGCCACGGCATCACCCATTCCGAGCGCACCGACGGCGCGGCGCGGGCTGCGCCGATGAGCCTGTTCGGCATCCAGACCTGGGTGGCCCTGCCGGCGGGGGCCGAGGATGCCCCGCCCGCCTTCGAGCACGCCCCGGCCGCGGCGCTGCCGCTGCTCGAGGCCGAGGGCAAGCAGGTGCGGCTGATCCTGGGGGATGCCTGGGGCGCGCGGTCGCCGGTGACGGTGGCCTCGGAGACCTTCTATGCCGATGTGCAGCTTCGGCCGGGCGCGGCCATCCCGCTGCCCGACAACCACGAGGACCGCGGCGCCTATGTCGTCGAGGGCGAGGTCGCGGTCGCCGGCGAACGCTTTCCGGCCGGGCGGATGATGGTGTTCCGCCCCGGCGACCGGGTGAGCCTCGGCGCCGGCCCGCAGGGCGCGCGGGTGATGCTGCTCGGCGGCGCGACTCTGGAGGGCCCGCGCTACATCTGGTGGAACTTCGTCGCCTCCTCGCGCGAGCGGATCGAGGCCGCGAAGGAGGCCTGGCGGACGGGCGACCGGACGCAGGGCCGCTTCCGCCTGCCGCCGGGGGACGACGCCGAGTTCATCCCGCTGCCCGAGCGCTGAGCGGCGGCCCCGGCGCGCCCCGGGGCTCCCCGCCGCGCCACCGGGGGGCACGGGCGGCCGCGGGCCTGATCCGGTGTGCTCACTGCGCCGCGCGGGCGTCCCCCTCGGCCTCGTCGGGCTCGGGCACCGGCTCGGGCCCGGCCACCTCGGGCGCCTCGGCCTGCATCTCCTGCTGGATCCGGTCGGCGAGCGCGCGCAGGGCGGCGTCGAGCCGGGCGTCGCCGGTGTCGGCGCTCGCGCCGGCGAGCCGCACCCGGCGGCGCTTGCCGCTGCGGATCGCCTCGGCCAGGGCCTGCGGCAGGAGCCCCGAGACGGCGCAGGCCCGCGCCCAGGCCAGCGTCAGCGAGGGCCGCGGCAGGTCGGTCCCGTCGCACCAGACGTGCTCGAAGAGCGTCATGATGTAGGCGAGCACCTCCTTCTCGGGGTGCCGCCGGTCGGGCCGGTAGGGCGAGCGGAACACGTCGGTGACGAGTTCGTAGGAGGGCCAGTAGTGCAGCACGCCCTCGTCCCTGACCTCGCGCAGGACCTCGTCGATCGCCACCCGCAGCACCGCCTTCGAGACTGCGTTCGAGGTGATGCAGGAGTTGTCGCGGAAGGTGGCGATGAGCGGGATCGGCGAGAGCGTGAAGATGACCTTGGCCTGCGGCCGGTGCCGGCGGATCAGCCGGTAGATGGCGCGCAGGTTGTCCTTGTTCTCCTCCACCGTCGAGACGCGGAAGCGGTGGCGCGCGGGGTCGTAGACGTCCTTGGGGATGGTGCGCCAGAAGACCTCGCCGGTGGGTTCGTCGTACCAGACCTCGGAGAGGCCGAAGGTGAGGATGAAGACGTCGGTCTCGTCGAAGATGCGGCGGGTCTCGGCCTGCACGGCGGGGTCGTAGCCGTAGTCGCGCGCATCGTAGCCGTGCCAGAGCGGCAGGTCGAAGCGGCGGTCCTCCCAGGCCCATTCGAACTGCTGGCGGATCACGAAGGAGTTCACCATGCCCTCGCCGCAGGCGACGACATAGGCGTGCCGGGCGTCGGGCGCCTTGTTGAGCACCCGGTAGCGGCGGGCCGAGAGCCATTCCGAGATGTTGGCGGCGAAGCACGAGCCGAAGGCGGTGACCTGCGTGTCGCGGCCGATCGCCGGGGCGGCGGGGGCCCAGCCGTGGAGCACGAATTCGTGCACGGCGTCGGGGTCGATGAGGCGGGCCAGCGTCGGGTTGTAGTTGGTGTGCTCGCCGCGGAACCAGGTGCGGAACTCGCGCGTGTCCTTCGTCGTCTTCTGGAACGCAAGGTGCCCGGTGCCGGCCTTGGTCCTCTCGAGGATTTCGCGGCCGCCGGCTGCCGTCGCCGGCGGATTCGCCCCGGCGTGCGGCGCGGACGCCTCCGCCCCTGGCGGCACGGCGCCGATGTGCTTGGCCATGTGCTCTCCCGCGGGTTCGGCCGGTCCGTGAGGGGACGCGGCGGCGCGACTATACCCGCCGGCCGGTTGCCGAGGCAACAACGCCGGGCGCGGGGATTTCCGCTGCCGGGGCGCTTGACGGGGGGGTCGGTCCTGCTTATTACCGCCAGACGTTCGGGCGCCACCGTCCGGGCGGCAGACGCGCGGTTGTAGCTCAGTCGGTTAGAGTACCGGCCTGTCACGCCGGGGGTCGCGGGTTCGAGCCCCGTCAACCGCGCCATTTCCCTCAGCCGAAGCGCACCAGCGCCGCGCCGCCGAGCACCGCCGCGATGCCGGCGGCGCGCGCGGGGTCGAGCGGGATGCGCGGCACGCCGAGGGCGCCGAGGTGGTCGAGAAGCGCGGCGCCGAGGATCTGCCCGGCGATGATCAGGACCGCCGTGCTGGCCACCCCGACGCGGGGGACGAGCACCACGACGGCCAGGATGTAGAGCGCGGCGACGAGCCCGCCCGCCCAGGCCGCGGGCGGCACCGCCTTCAGCGCCGCGGCCGAGGGCAGGCCGGTGCGCAGCGCGGCACAGGCCAGCGCCATGGCGAGCGCCCCCGCGACGAAGACGAAGAAGGCGCCGAGGAGCGGACTTCTCAGCGCCGCGCCGAGCTGGGCGTTGAGGGCAAGCTGCACCGGCACGAGAAGGCCGGTGCCGAAGGCAAGCGCGAGGAGGGCCGCGTTCTGCATCAGCCCCGCCGCCCCAGCGCCTCGATCACCAGCGCGGCGGCCGCGCCCGAGGAATTCTGCTGCTGCCCGGTGATCAGGTTGCCGTCGCGGACGGCGAAGCGGGCGAAGGCCGAGGCGGTGACGAAGTTGGTGTCGGCGAGCTTCCGCGCCTCGTCCTCGATCCAGAAGGGCTGGAGCCGCATGCCGGCGGCGTGTTCGGCATGGCGCTCCTCGGAATTGGCGAAGCCGGTCCAGGTCCGCCCCTTGACGAGAAGATCGCCGGTCGAGAGCCGCGCCTTCAGGAGGATGCAGGTGCCGTGGCAGACGGCGGCCGTGATCCTTCCCGCCTCGAAGTGGCGGGCGACGAGGGCGTGGAGCGCGGCATCCTCGACCATGTTCACCATCGGGGCCTGGCCGCCGACGACGAAGAGCGCGTCGAAGCCGTCCGCGTCGAGGCCGGCGAGCGCCGGCGTGCCCTCGATCAGCCGGGCCGTGTGCGGCGCGCGCTTGAAGCCGAGCGAGACGATGTCGCGGGCGGAATAGCCGCTCTCGTGCTCGGGGTCGCTCCAGGCATCGGCGAGCAGGTCGCCGCCGGCGGGCGAGGCGACGGTGATCTCGTAGCCCGCCTCGGAGAAGGCGAGCCAGGCGTGGCTGAGTTCGGCCCACCAGAAGCCGATCGGCCAGCCGGTGACGGGCGAGGTGGCGGGGTTGGCGACGATCATCAGGACTCGGGGCATGGGCATCTCCGTCTCGGGCGGCATCTGCGGGAGATAGACAGGTCATGACTTCAGCGTTACTGAAAAAGCTGCATGTCGGAATTCGACCGCATGAAACTCCGCCGTCTCGACGGCACGCTGCTGCTGGTCTTCCTCGGGCTGCTGCGGCACCGCAAGGCGGTGCGGGTGGCCGAGGAGCTGGGGCTCACGCCCTCCACGATCAGCCATGCGCTGGCACGGCTGCGCGACATCTTCGGCGACGAACTTTTCCTGCGCCGCGCCGACGGGCTCGACCCCACGGCCGAGGCGCTGCGGCTCGGCCCCGAGATCGAGGCGGCGCTGGCCCGGCTCGGCGCGGCGCTCGAGGGGCCGGCGCCCTTCGATCCGGCGGCGGCCGCCGGCACGATCAGGCTCTCGGCGCTCGACTACGAGGTGGCCGCGCTCTTTCCCCGCTTCGTCGCGCGCGTGGCCGCGAAGGCGCCCGGCCTGTCCTTCGCCGTGCGGGCGGTGTCCGCGCCTGCGGCGCTGCGGCTTCTCGACGGGGGGCAGATCGACCTTGCGCTGGGGTTCTTCTGGTCGCTGCCGGACTGGGCGGTGTCCGCCACCTTGCTGACGGAGGGCTATCTCACCGTGGCGCGCGCGGGGCATCCCTTGCTCGGCGCGCCGGCGTCGCTCGAGGCCTTCTGCGCGGCGCGCCATCTCGTGGTCGCGCCGGGGGGCGAGCTGTCGGGGATCGTGGATGCGGCGCTCGCTCGGATCGGGCGGGCGCGGCGGGTCGCCTTCGCGGTGCCGCAGTTCCTGGCCGCGCTTGCCCTCGTGGCCGAGAGCGACCTCGTGGCCACGCTGCCGCGCCGCGTGGTGCTGGCCCATGCCCCCCGCTTCGCCCTCGGCTGGACGGCGCCGCCCGTCGAGCTGCGCAGCTTCACCTCGTCGGTCGTCCGGCACCGCCGGACCGCGCGCAGCCCGCTCCTGGAATGGGTGACGGGCGAGCTGCGGGCGGCGGCCGAGGGCCTGTGAGGCAGGCCGCCACGCCGCCGCGCAGGGTCGTGATTTGCCATCAAGTCGCGGTGAGGCGGCTTGCGGCGACTCGGGCCGGTCCTCACCTGCGGGAGGTCCGGCGCGACCCGCCGGGTGGCAGGGCCACCGACGCGACGGGCCGGGACGCCGGACGACACGGACGGAGACGCGATGTTTCCGTCAGGCATCGGAGCAAGACGTGATGCACAGGAAAGTCCTTCCCATCGCACTCGTGGCCGCCCTCGCCCTGTCCGGCGCCGCCCTTGCGGCATCCGCGACCGAAGGCGCGGTGAAGTCGATCAACCTCACCGAACACTCGGTGACGCTCGACAACGGCACGACCTACTACTTCCCGGACGGGACCGACCTTTCGGGCTTCAGGGTCGGCGACAGGGTGAGCGTGCACTGGACGATGAAGGACAGCCGGCACGAGGCCGACACGATCCAGGCCCTGCGGTCGTAGCGGCCGCCGGCGGATCGCGGAAGGGGGGCCCGACGGCCCCCCTTCTCTTCTGCACTGCGGCTCAGACCAGGGCCGCGAGCACCCGCGCCCAGCTGCGGATGCCCTTGTGGAAGCTCCTGAGGTCGTATTTCTCGTTCGGGCTGTGGATCAGGTCGTCGTCCTTGGCGAAGCCGATCAGCATCGAATCCATCCCGAGGATCGTCTTGAAGTAGCCCGCGATCGGGATCGAGCCGCCCGAGCCGATGAAGGCGGCGGGCCGCGGCCATTCCTCGGAGAGCGCGCGGCGCGCCCTGTCGAAGGCCGGATCGTCGGTCGCCATCACGCTGGCGGGCGAGGCGCCGTGGTCGCGGAACGCGACCGAGCAGTCGGCGGGCACCTGCGCGCGCACCATGGCGCGGAAGCTCTCGCGGATCTTCAGCGGATCCTGCCGGCCGACGAGGCGGAAGCTGATCTTGGCGGTCGCCTTCGCGGGCAGGACGGTCTTGAACCCCTCGGCGGCGTAGCCGCCGAGGATGCCGTTGACCTCGCAGGTCGGGCGCGACCAGATCATCTCCAGCACCGAGCGGCCGCGCTCGCCGGCGGGGACCGACAGGCCCACCTCGCCGAGGAAGGCTGCGCCGTCGAAGCCGAGCGCCTCCCACTGGGCGCGGAGCTCCGGCGAGAGCTCCTCCACGCCGTCGTAGAAGCCGGGGACGGTGACCCGGCCGGCCTCGTCGTGCAGCCCCGCGATGATGCGTGCAAGCACCCGGATGGGGTTCATCGCCGCCCCGCCATACATGCCGGAATGGAGGTCCTTGTCGGGGCCGGTGATCGTGACCTCCTCGCCGAGCAGGCCGCGCAGCATGGTGGTGATCGCGGGCGTGTCGTGGTCGAACAGGCCGGTGTCGCAGATCATGGCGAGGCCGGCCTTCAGTTCGGCCGCGTTCGCCTCCAGGAAGGGCACCAGCGAGGGCGAGCCCGATTCCTCCTCGCCCTCGAGCAGCACGGTGATCCGGCAGGGCAGGCGGCCGTGCACCGCCTTCCAGGCGCGGAAGGCCTCGATGAAGGTCATCAGCTGGCCCTTGTCGTCGGAGGCGCCGCGGCCGCGGATCACCGTGCCCTTCGGCGTCTCCTCGAGCGCGGGGTCGAAGGGGTCGCGGTGCCAGAGCTCGCGCGGATCGACCGGCTGCACGTCGTAGTGGCCGTAGAAGAGGAGATGCGGTGCCCCCTCGCCGCCATGCGCCACGACCATCGGGTGCCCCGGCGTCGGCCGTGCCGCCGCCTCGAAGCCGATCGACTGCAGGTCGGCCACCAGCCAGTCGGCCGCGCGCGCGCAGTCGGCCCGCCAGGCCGGATCGGTCGAGATCGAGGGGATGCGCAGCAGCTCCATCAGCCGCGCGGTCGCGGCGGGCAGGTCGGCGTCGATGCGGGCGAGGACGGGGGCGAGCGACATGGGGGATCCTTTCCGGTCGGGCCGCGACCCTAGGCCGGCCGCGGCGGGGCTGTCCATAGCCGCGGGCGGGGGCTAGGCTGGCGGCCGAGTCGGGCCGAGGGGGAGGGGCGCGATGCGCACGACGGCGAGGATCCTGGCGGCGGCGGTCGCGGCGGCATCGGCGCTGCCGCTGCCCGCCCCGGCGCAGCAGGCGATGGACGGGGCCACCGCCCGGCGGATGCTGTTCGACGCCCGGCGCGCCGAGGTCGTCGTCTATCCCCAGGGGCTGCTCTCCGAGGCCGAGGCGCAGGTGCTGCGGCAGACCGCCGAGGCCAACGTGCCCTACTACGGGGCGATCGCCGTCTCGCCCGCGCAGGGGCTTGCCGCCGAGCCGACCTCGGCCGCGGGCAACCACCACGACGTGGCCGCCGCGGGCCGGGCGGCGCTGGCCGCCTGCGACGCGAAGCGGCCGGCGGGCACGAAGCCCTGCGTGATCGTGGCCGAGGTGCGGCCCCGCGGCTGGGCGGCGCGGCCGCTCCAGCTCAGCGCCGGTGCCACCGAGAGCTTCCGGCGCGAGTTCCGCCGCGGCGGCGGGCGCGCCTTCGCCGTCTCGCCCTCGACCGGCGGCTTCGGCCTGGGCAGCGGGCCGGGGGCGGATGCCTCGGCGCTGGCCGCCTGCGCCTCGGCGAGCCGCGCGCCCGACTGCCGGGTGGTCGTGCGGGATTGATCCCGGTCAGCGTGCGGGATTGATCCCGGTCAAGGCGACGATCTGTCCACTGTGGCCGGCTGCCGCAATGGACTAGACAGCGCGCGAGACAGGAAGGACCGACCGTGACCCGACCCAGCTACGATGCCGCCCTCGACGCCGCGCTCGCGCGGCTGCACGAGGAGGGGCGCTACCGCACCTTCATCGACATCCTCCGCAGGCAGGGCGCATTCCCGCGCGCCACCTGGCGCCGGCCCGACGGGACGGAGCGCGAGATCACGGTCTGGTGCGGCAACGACTATCTCGGCATGGGCCAGCATCCGGCGGTGCTCGCCGCGATGCACGAGGCGCTCGACGCGGCCGGCGCGGGCTCGGGCGGCACGCGCAACATCTCGGGCACCACGCTCTACCACAGGGCGCTGGAGGCCGAGCTTGCCGACCTGCACCGCAAGGAGGCGGCGCTGGTCTTCACCTCGGCCTACATCGCCAACGACGCGACGCTCTCGACCCTGACGCGGCTGTTCCCGGGCCTGATCATCTATTCCGACGAACTCAACCACGCCTCGATGATCGAGGGCATCCGCCGCGGCGGCGGGGCCAAGCGCATCTTCCGGCACAACGACGTGGCGCATCTGCGCGCGCTGCTCGAGGCGGACGATCCCGCCGCGCCGAAGCTCATCGCCTTCGAGAGCGTCTACTCGATGGACGGCGATTTCGGCCCGATCGCCGAGATCTGCGACCTGGCGCAGGAGTTCGGCGCGCTCACCTACCTCGACGAGGTGCATGCGGTGGGCATGTACGGCCCCCGTGGCGGCGGGGTGGCCGAGAAGCTGGGGCTGATGGGCCGGATCGACATCATCAACGGCACCCTCGGCAAGGCCTTCGGCGTGATGGGCGGCTACATCGCCGGCTCGGCGAGGATGGTGGATGCGGTGCGCTCCTACGCGCCGGGCTTCATCTTCACCACCTCGCTCCCGCCGGTGGTGGCGGCCGGCGCGGCGGCCTCGGTGCGCCACCTCAAGGGCGACCGCGCGCGGCGCGAGGCACACCAGACCGGCGCGCGTGTGCTCAAGACGCGGCTCAAGGCGCTCGGCCTGCCGATCCTCGACCACGGCAGCCACATCGTGCCGCTGATCGTGGGCGATCCGCGGCACACCAAGATGCTGTCGGACTGGCTGCTCGAGGACTTCGGCATCTACGTCCAGCCGATCAACTTCCCCACCGTCCCGCGCGGGACCGAACGGCTGCGCTTCACCCCCTCGCCGCTGCACGACCGGGCGATGACCGACCATCTCGTGGGCGCGCTCGACGCGCTGTGGTCGAGATGTGCGCTGAATCGCGCCGAGCTTGCGGGCTGATCCTGCTGCGGGTGCAGCGGCCCTTGCCCTGTGCTAGGGTTCCGGTAACAGGTGAGTCCGGCACGGGCGATTCGTGCCGAAGGGGACAGGACCACGTGGCATTGGGGCAGGGGCAATGAGTGGGCGCACGACGCCCAATCCGAACCGGCCAACCGACATCCGGGGATTCGATTCCTTCGATCTCCGGCTCGGCGACATCATGCGTGGCGAGCGCGCGACGCTCGGCAAGTCGCTGATCGACGTGCAGCGCGAGCTGAAGATCAAGGCCACCTACATCGCCGCCATCGAGAACGCCGATGCCGGGGCCTTCGACACGCCGGGCTTCATCGCGGGCTACGTGCGCTCCTACGCGCGCTATCTCGGCCTCGACCCCGAATGGGCCTGGGAGACCTTCTGCCGCGAGGCGGGGTTCCAGCAGCCGCACGGGCTCTCGGCCCGGGCCTCCTCGCCGAGGCCCGCGCGCAAGACCGGGCTTGACGCGCTCGGCGATCCCAATGCGCCCTTCGTGCCGCGCGCCGAGAGCCCCTTTGCCGAGATCGAACTGCGCGCGCTGGGCTCGATCGCGGTGCTGCTCGCGCTCGTGGCCGCACTGGGCTACGGCGCCTGGGCGGTGGTGCAGGAGGTGCAGCGGGTCGAGCTGGCGCCGGTGGACCGGGCGCCGGGGGTGGTCGCCAATCTCGAGGGGCCGCCGCGCGCCGGAACCGGCTCGGTGACCTCGGCCGATGAGGCGGTGGCGGGGGTCGAGCTGATCACCCCCGGTCAGGAGACGACCGAGGCGCTCGACCGGCTCTCCCGGCCGCCGGCGCTCGACGTGCCCGTCCTGGTCTCGCGCGACGGGCCGATTGCCGCGGTCGAGCCGGGGTCGGTCGGCGTGCTGGCCGATGCCGCCTCCGCCGGCCCTGCCGAGGCAGGGCCCGAGGCGCTGGCCGCCGGCCCCGCCGAGGCGGCGCCGCCGCCGCAGGTCGTCGCGCCCGCGGCACCGGAGCTCCAGCTTCTCGCCGTCCGTCCGGCCTGGGTCAGGGTGACGGCGGCCGACGGCACGGTGCTCCTGGAGAAGATCCTCGAGCCCGGCGAGCGCTGGACCGTGCCCGCGACCGAGGAACCGCCGAAGCTGCGCGCCGGCAACTCGGGGGCGATCTACTTCGCGGTCAATGGCCAGACCTACGGGCCGGCCGCGCCGGGCGCGCAGGTGGTGAAGGACGTGCCGCTCGCTGCCGCGCCGCTGACCGAGCGGTTCCAGCTCGCCGATGCCGGGGCCGACCCCGACCTGGCGGCGGTGGCCGTCGCCGAGGCCGCCTCGGCGGCCGCGCGGGCCGTCTCGGCCGCGACCGACTGAGCGCGGCGCCGCGGTTGCCAGCCGGACGCGCCGCGCCTACATCTCGGGGGGTCCCCGACGCCGCGCAAGGCCCCCGCCCATGTCGCTGAACCCCGTCCGCCCCTGGCGCAACATCTACCGCCGGAAGTCACGCCGGATCATGGTGGGCCGTGTCCCCGTGGGGGGCGACGCGCCGATCAGCGTGCAGACCATGACCAACACCGACACCGCCGACGTGGCCGCGACGGTGGCGCAGGTGATCCGCTGCGCCGAGGCGGGGGCGGACATCGTGCGCGTCTCGACGCCGGACGAGGCCAGCACGCGGGCGCTGCGCGAGATCGTGCGCGAAAGCCCGGTGCCGATCGTCGCCGACATCCACTTCCACTACCGCCGCGCGATCGAGGCGGCCGAGGCCGGCGCGGCCTGCCTCAGGATCAACCCCGGCAACATCGGCGATGCGGCGCGGGTGCGCGAGGTGGTGCAGGCGGCGAAGGACAACGGCTGCGCGATCCGCCTCGGGGTGAACGCCGGATCGCTCCAGAAGGACCTGCTGGAGAAATACGGCGAGCCCTGCCCCGAGGCCATGGTCGAAAGCGCGCTCGACCACATCAAGCTGCTGCAGGACAACGATTTCCACGAGTTCAAGATCTCCTGCAAGGCGTCCGACGTGTTCCTGGCCGCGGCCGCCTACCAGCAGCTCGCCGAGGCGACCGACGCGCCGATCCACCTCGGCATCACCGAGGCGGGGGGCCTGATCACCGGCACGGTCAAGTCGGCGATCGGGCTCGGCAACCTGCTCTGGATGGGCATCGGCGACACGATCCGCGTCTCGCTCAGCGCCGATCCGGTCGAGGAGGTGAGGGTCGGCTTCGAGATCCTGAAGGCGCTGGGCCTGCGCACCCGCGGGGTGCAGATCATCTCCTGCCCCTCCTGCGCGCGGCAGGGCTTCGACGTGATCGCCACGGTGGCCGAGCTGGAGCGGCGGCTCGCGCATGTGCGCACGCCGATCAGCCTGTCGATCATCGGCTGCGTGGTGAACGGCCCCGGCGAGGCGCTGATGACCGACATCGGCTTCACCGGCGGCGGCAAGGACGCGGGCATGGTCTATCTGGCCGGGCGCCAGAGCCACAAGATGACCAATGCCGAGATGATCGACCACATCGTGCAGCTGGTCGAGGCGCGGGCGGCCGAGATCGAGGCCGCCGCCGAGGCGGCGGAGTAGTGCAAGCTCAGGGCGCGGGGGCCCTGTTCCGCCGTGCCCGCTCCTCGGCGACGTAGCGCGCGAGCGCCTCGGCGGGGACCTGGCCGCGCACCATGAGCCCCGGCAGCACGAAGCTCGGCGTCGCGTCGAGCCCGAAGCCGCGGCCGAGCGCCAGCGTCGCCTCGATCCGCACGGCCATCTCTTCGCTCTCCATCCGGGCGAAGACGGCCTCGGGGTCCAGTCCGAGCTCGGTTGCGAGCGCGCCGAGCGTTGCCTCGGTGTAGCCGCCGCGCAGGCCGAAGAGGCGCGGGTGCACGGCGGCATGCGCCTCCTGCCCGCCGAGGTCGCGCACGGCGAGCGCGAAGGCCGCCGCGGCCGCCGAGTCCGGCGCGAGGATCGGGTAGTGCTTCACGACGATCTTCAGGCCGGGGTCCGCGGCGGCAAGTGCCGCGAGGTCGGCCTCGGCCGCGCGGCAGAAGGGGCAGCGGTAGTCGGTGAAGACGGCGATGGACACGTCGCCCGCCGGGTTGCCGAGGACCGGATCCCGCGGGTCCTCGAAGAGGTCCGCGGCCCTCTCTTCCAGAAGCGCGGTGTCGGCCGCGGCCTCGCCGGCCATGCGCTCGCTCTCGATCGCGGCGAGCATCTCGTAGACGAGGTGCGGGTTCGCCAGCAGGTAGTCGCGCACCGCCTGGCCGAAGGCGGCGCGCTCGGCCTCGGTCATGTCGGCGGGGTCGAAGGCGGCCGCGGGCAGGGCGGCGAGCGCCAGCGCGGCGCCGAGGGCGAGGCGTCTCATCGGGGCGGGGCTCCTAGCGTTCCTTCGCCGCCTCGGCGGCGATCAGGATGTCCTCGGCGCGCAGCCAGCCGCGCGAGCCGCGCGGCAGCTGGCCCTGGGCGCGTTCGGCATGGATCCGCGCATCGCCGAGCCGGCCGAGCAGCGCGAAGCGCTCGGCGGTGACGACCGAGGCCATGCCGGGATCGCCCGTCTTCGCATGGGCGGTGGCCAGATCGCGCAGCACGCCGGGGTTGGCCGGGTCGCGGGCGCGGGAGCGCTCGAGCACGTCGAGCGCCTCGGCCAGCGCACCGGGCGAGCCCTCGGCCACCAGCGCCCGGCCGAGCCCGGCGAGGACCAGCGGCTCGGAGGGCGCCAGCGCCACCGCCCGGCGGTAGGCCGCGACCGCCGCGTCGGGCTGCCGCGATTCGAGCAGGATCCAGCCCAGCGTCTCGTGTGCATAGGGGTCATCGGGGCGGGCCGCCACCAGGGCCCGCGCCTCGGCGATCGCCTCGGCGGGCTTCGGCATCCGGTGGTAGGCCACCGCCCGGCGCAGATGCGCGAGCGGCCCGTCCTGCCCCCGGGTGGCGCGGATCGTCTGCGCCGGGTTGTCGAGGTAGGCGCCGAGCTTGCCCTGCAGGAGGGCGAACCACCAGTCGGCGGCGGGATCGTCGCGGGCGCGGTCGGCATAGCCCGCGGCGAAGCCCTCGATCATGCGGATCCGCTCGCGCGAGAGCGGATGGGTGCGGGCATAGGGATCCTGCCGGCCGATGTTGAGCGCCTCCTGCCCGCGGAACAGCTCCAGCACCTCGGCCGCGGCGCGCGGGTCGATCCCCGCGGCGGCCATGTAGCGGATGCCCGACTGGTCGGCCGCCGCCTCCTCGGCGCGGGTGTGGCCGAAGAACACGCGCTGCGCAGCGCCCGCGGTGCCAGCGGCAAGGCCGGCCGCCGCCTCGCCGCTGCCGGCCGCCGCCGCGGCGGCCGAGAGCACCAGCCCGAGCCCCGCGGCGGTGCGCGCCGAGCGCGCGTTGGCGGCGCGCCGCGTGAGGTGGCCGTTGGCGATATGGGCGATCTCGTGCGCGAGCACCGCCTGGAGCTCCTCGGCGCGCTTCGCCCGGAGGATCAGCCCGGAATGGATCAGGATGTGCTGGCCGTCGCCCACGAAGGCGTTGAGCGTGCGGTCGTTGACGATGAGCACGCGGACCTGGTCGGCGCCGATGCCGGCCGCGGCCAGCAGCGGGCGCGCCAGTTCGCGCAGCGCCAGCTCGCTCTCGGCGTCGCGCAGCAGCCCCTGCGCCCGCGCCGGCGCGGCGGCAGCCAGCAGCGCCGCCGCGGCGAGCGCCGCCAGCGCGCGGGCCGCCTGCCACCCGAACCTGCCTGTCATTGACCTCGTGCCCCCCGCCTGCTTGATGGGGCCAGCATAGGGAGGCGGGCATGAGGGCTTCAAGGCGCGGCGCGGTCGATCCCTTCATCGTGATGGACGTGATGGAGGCGGCGCGCCGGGCCGAGGAGTCCGGGCGGCGAATCATCCACATGGAGGTGGGCCAGCCCGGCACCCCGGCTCCGGCGGCAGCCCGCCGCGCCGTCGCCGCGGCGATGGAGACCGGCGCGCTGGGCTACACGGTGGCGCTGGGTCTGCCCGAGCTGCGCGCCCGCATCGCGCGCCACTGTGCCGACTGGTACGGCGTGGATCTCGACCCCGCCCGCGTCGTGGTCACCGCCGGTGCCTCGGGGGCCTTCCTGCTTGCCTTCAGCGCGCTGTTCGATGCGGGCGACAGGGTCGCGCTCGGCGCGCCGGGCTATCCTTCCTACCGGCAGATCCTGAAGGCGCTGAGCCTGACGCCCGTGGCCATCCAGACCGAGGAGGAGGACCGCTTCCAGCCGACCCCGGAGCAGCTGCGCCGGCTGCCCGACCTCGCCGGGCTGATCGTCGCTTCGCCGGCCAATCCGACGGGCACGATGCTCGACCGCGCGGCGCTGGCCGCGCTGGTCGGCGCGGCGGCCGAGCGGGGGGCGGCCCTCGTCTCGGACGAGATCTACCACGGGCTGACCTGGGGCGGGCGCGCGGTCTCGGCGCTCGAGATCACCGATGACGTGGTGGTGGTGAACTCGTTCTCGAAATACTTCTCGATGACCGGCTGGCGCATCGGCTGGATGGTGGTGCCCGAGGGGCTGGTGCGGCAGGTGGAGCGGCTGGCGCAGAACCTCTTCATCTGCCCGCCGCACGCCAGCCAGGTCGCCGCGCTGGCCGCGCTCGACGCCGGGGAGGAGCTGAAGGCCAACCTCGCCGTCTATGCCGAGAACCGCCGGCTGATGCTGGAGGGCCTGCCGCGCGCGGGCTTCGACCGGATCGCGCCGCCCGACGGGGCGTTCTACGTCTACGCCGATGTCTCGCACCTGACGGCCGACAGCCGCGCCTTCGCGCGGGAGATCCTCGATCATGCAGGCGTCGCGGTGACGCCGGGGCTCGACTTCGACCCCGCGCGCGGCGCGCGCTTCCTGCGCCTTTCCTACGCCGGCACGAGCGCCGACATCGCCGAGGGCCTGGAGCGGCTCAGGGTCTTCATGAACCGCCGCTGAGGCCGGGCCGGTAGGCCTTGGCACCCTTCGAGCGCGCGGTGATCCAGTCCATCAGCGCAAGCAGCACACCCGAGACCACGAAGACGAGGTGGATGATGACCATCCAGCGGATCTTGTCTTCGGGATACTTGGTCACGTCCATGAACACCTTGAGCAGGTGGATCCCCGAGATCGCCACGATCGAGGCCACGAGCTTGAGCTTGAGCCCGGCAAAGTCCACCGTGCCCTGCCATTCGGGCCGGTCCTCCTCGTCCTTGAGGTCCATCCGGCTGACGAAGTTCTCGTAGCCCGAGAAGATCACGATCAGCAGCAGGTTGCCCGCAAGCGAGAGGTCGATGAGCGCGAGCACCCCCAGCACGGCGTTGTCGACGCCGAGTTCGGGGAGCGCGCCGGCGAAGCGGACGAGCTCCATCAGGAAGGTCCAGAGCAGGATCAGCAGCGCCCCGACCAGCCCGACATACATCGGCGCCATCAGCCAGCGGCTGGCAAAGAGGCCCCGCTCGATCAGCCGTTCCATGCGAATCCCCCGTCCTGTCCCCCCCAGCGATAGGCCATCGCCCGGCTGGCCGGAAGCGCGGGGTTTGACGCGGGTCGATCCCCTTGCGGGGCGGAGGTGCGGCAGGGGAATGGCGCGGGACCGGCGGGAAGCCATGGGCGCGAACGGAGGGGCGCGGTTCGGCCGTCGGGCCTCGCGGTGCCGGCCTGCACGGTGCAGTCCCGGCCTGCGCGGTGCAGTTGCTGATCTGGCCGCCGCGCCGTGACTGAGTGTCACCGGCGCGTCACCGATCCTTCAAGGAGGTGCAGGCTTGTCGCGCTAGTGGGGCCGGAGCCACCCCTGGATCCGGAGAAGGCCGATGCCCCTCAGCTCTCGCCATGTCCTTGCCGCCCTCGTCGCCGCCACGGCGCCCGCCGCCGCCGAGGAGACCTTTCCCGCCACCCTCGCGGGCCATGCGGTGCTGCCCGCGATGACGCTGATCCCGCCGCCTGCGGATGCGCCGGCCGACGCGCGCGTGTCGGGCAAGTTCACCACCGGCCGGCGCGTCGATGCGCCGGGCACGGTGCCGGGCGACACGGGCGCGATGCACGGCCGCCGGCCCACGGGCCTGTCGCTGCCCTTCGAGGGCCAGCCGGTGCAGGGCTTCTCGGGCTTCGCGATGGCGCCCGGTCCGGACGGCTCGGTCTGGACCGTGACCGACAACGGCTTCGGTGCGCGGGCCAACAGCCCCGACGCGCTGCTGTTCTTCCACCGCCTCGCCCCCGACTTCGGCACCGGCACGATCGGCGTGCGCGAGACGGTCTTCCTGCGCGACCCCGACCGCGTGGTGCCCTTCCGCATCGCCTACGAGGGCACCGCCGAGCGCTACCTGACCGGGGCCGACTTCGACCTCGAGTCGATCCAGGTGATCGGCGACACGGTCTGGCTCGGCGACGAGTTCGGGCCCTGGCTGATCTCGGCCACGACCGACGGCGTGGTGACGGGGGTTTATCCGACGATGCTCGACGGCGCCGAGCTGCGCTCGGTCGATCACCCGACGGTGAGCGGCCTCTCGAAGGCCGGCACCGACTGGCGCGTGCCGCGTTCGGGCGGCTACGAGGGCATGGCGCTCCAGCCCGGCACGGGGCTGCTCTGGGCGATGCTGGAGAAGCCGATCCTCGGCGAGGACGGCGAGCCCGAGGGCCAGTTCCTGCGCGCGATGGCCTTCGACCCCGCGAAGGGGGAGTGGACCGGCGCCAGCTTCCGCTTCGCGCTGGCCGAAGGGGCGACGGCGATCGGCGACTTCAACTTCATCGACGAGACCCGCGCGCTGGTGATCGAGCGGGACAACGGCGAGGGGGACCCCTCGCTGAAGTGTGCCGGCGAGCCCGCGCCCGACTGCTTCCCGCAGCCGGCGATGCTGAAGCGCGTGGTGCTGATCGACACCGCGAGCATCGATGCCGAGGGCTTCGTGCGCCGGATCGGGCACATCGACCTGATGGACATCGCCGACCCCGACGGGCTCGCGAGGCTCGAGACCGCGGCGGGGCGCGACCTCGACGGGCGCTTCACCTTCCCGTTCTTCACCATCGAGAGCGTGATGGCGGCGGAGGAGGGCGCCATCCTCGTCGGGATGGACAACAACCTGCCCTTCTCCTCGGGACGCCGCCTCGACGCGGCCGCCGACAACGAGGTGATCCGGCTGTCCGTGCCGGAGCTGCTCGCGGCGCGCTGACGGTGGCGGTTGCGCCACGGGTCGGCCCGGGCGATGCTCGGGCCCGCCCATGGCCTTCACGCTCCGCCAGCTTCAGTATTTCGTCGCCGTGGCCGAGCACGGCACCGTCAGCCACGCCGCGCAGGCGCTCTCGATCAGCCAGTCGGCGGTGACCGAGGCGGTCAAGGAGCTCGAGGCCGATCTCGGGGTGCGGCTCTTCGACCGCCATTCCCGCGGCCTGGCGCTCACGCACCGCGGCCAGCAGTTCCTGCGCCATGCGACCGCGATCCTCGCCGATGTCGCCGCCGCCCGCCGTGCCTTCGACTCCGACCAGGCGGCGCTGGAGGGGAGCCTTGCGCTCGGGGTCACCTCGCTGACCTCGGGCTACGTGCTCTCGGACCTGCTGGCCCGCTTCCGGCGCGCCAATCCGAAGGTGACGGTTTCGGCGATCGAGGATTCGGGGGAGTATCTGGAGCACCTGCTGATCGGCGGCGAGCTCGACGCGGCGGTGATGGTGACCTCGGCCATCCGCGAGCGCAGCGCGCTGCAGGTCGAGCTGCTCTCGGTCTCGCCCTACCGGCTCTGGGTGCCGATCGGCCATCGGCTGGCGGCGCAGGAGTCGATCGCGCTGGCCGATCTGGCCGGGGAGAGCCTGATCGTGCTCCGGGCCGACGAGATGGAGCACGAGGCGGTCAACCTGCTCGCTGCGCTGGGCGCGCGGCCGCGCGTGGCCTTCCGCACCCGCAGCGTCGAGGCGGTGCGCTCGCTGGTGGCGACCGGGGCGGGTGTGGCGCTGCTGCCCGATCTCGTATACCGCCCCTGGAGCCTCGAGGGCGACCGGATCGAGAGCCGCGACGTCTCGGGGGCGCTGCCGGTGGTCCAGGTCGGGGTAGTCTGGCGGCGGGGCTCGCCGCTCTCGGCGCCGGCGCGCGATTTCATCGCGCTGGCCCAGGCCGCCCAGGGACGGTGAGGCGTGGCCGGGGCGGGGGGGCTGCCTGCCCCCCGTCCCCGCGGGGCGGGGACTCCCCCCGGGAGTATTTGCGGGCCGAAAGTGGAGAGTTCGGAATTTCCGATATCACGCTTCCCGAAAAAGAACTGGCGAAACCGGGCTTTCGCGCGCATCGTTCGGGCACGGGGCGCCGCAAGACGCGCCCCATCCATACGGGGAGTCGCACCATGAGACCGCTGCCGAGGGGCTCGACCGCCCTTGTCCTGTCGCTGAGCCTGGCGGGCGCCGCCACTGCCCAGGTGACCGAGATCGGCCCCGGCGAGGGGCAGGTCAACATCGTCGCCTGGCCGGGCTACATCGAGCGGGGCGAGACCGATCCGAAGTTCGACTGGGTGACGAAGTTCGAGGCGGCGACGGGCTGCAAGGTCAACGTCAAGACCGCCAACACCAGCGACGAGATGGTGGCGCTGATGAACGAGGGCGGCTTCGACCTGGTGACCGCCTCGGGCGACGCCTCGCTGCGGCTGATCGCCGGCAAGCGGGTGCAGCCGGTCAACATCGACCTCATCCCCTCGTGGTCGACGGTGGACGACCGGCTGAAGAACGCGCCCTGGCACACCGTCGACGGCGTGCATTACGGCGTTCCCTACATGTGGGGGCCGAACGTGCTGATGTACAACACCGAGGTCTTCGGCGACCAGCCGCCGACCTCGTGGAACGTCGTCTTCGAGGAGATGACCCTGCCCGACGGCAAGTCGAACAAGGGCCGGGTGCAGGCCTATGACGGGCCGATCCACATCGCCGATGCCGCGCAGTACCTGATGTTCCACAAGCCGGAACTCGGCATCACCTCGCCCTACGAGCTGAACGAGGACCAGTACAAGGCCGCGCTCGACCTTCTGCGCCAGCAGCGCGAACTGGTCAGCCGCTACTGGCACGACGCCTTCATCCAGATCGACGACTTCAAGAACGAGGGCGTGGTCGCCTCGGGGTCCTGGCCCTTCCAGGTCAACCTGCTGCAGGCGGACGGACAGCCCATCGCCTCGACCATCCCGCAGGAAGGCGCGACCGGCTGGGCCGACACGACGATGATGCATGTGAACGCCGCGCATCCCAACTGCGCCTATCTGTGGATGGAGCACACGCTGAGCTCGAACCTGCAGTCGGACCTGGCCGTCTGGTTCGGCGCCAACCCGAGCG
>JANZZL010000081.1 GCA_026419405.1 Paracoccaceae bacterium
CCGCCGCCGCGTCGGCCGAGCCCCCGCCGATGCCCGAGGCGACGGGCAGGTTCTTCTCCAGCATGATCGCCGCGCCGCGCCCCGCCCCGAAGGCCTGCGCGGCGCGCAGCACGAGGTTCTCCGCGCCCGAGGGCACGTCGGCGGCGAAGCGTCCGGTCACGGTCAGCGACAGCTCCGGCGCCGCAGCCGCGGTCACCCGGTCGGCCGCGCCCGGGGCGAAGACCACCAGGCTGTCGAGCAGGTGGTAGCCGTCGGCCCGGCGCCCGGTGACGTGCAGCGTGAGGTTGACCTTCGCCGGCGCGGCCTCGGTCTCAGCCGCCCTGTCCGTCATTGGCAACCGCGATGGGCCTGGCGCCTTCCTCGGCGAGCACGGCGTCGAGCCCGACCTCGAGCTTGCGGCGGATGCGCACGGCGTCCTTCTCCTCGGGGTTGAAGGAGAGCGCCCGGCGCCACTGGAAGCGGGCCTCGTTGCGGCGCCCGACGGCCCAGTAGACGTCGCCGAGATGGTCGTTGACGATCGGGTCCACCGGCAACAGCGAGGCGGCGCGCTCCATCGGCGCCACCGCCTCCTCGTAGCGCTCCAGCCGGTAGAGCGCCCAGCCGAGGCTGTCCACGATGTAGCCGTCGTCGGGCCGCGCGGCCACCGCGCGTTCGATCATCGAAAGCGCCTCCTCGAGGTTGGTCCGCATCTCGAGGTAGGAATAGCCCAGATAGTTGAGCACCTGCGGCTGGTCGGGCGAAAGCTCCAGCGCCTTGCGGAAGTCGGCCTCGGCCTTCTCCCAGCGACCGGCGCGCTCGTGGCTGATGCCGCGCACGTAGTAGAGCACCCACTGCGAGGGATCCTCGACCGGCAGCGCCGCGATCGCGGCGTCGTAGGCCGCAGCGGCGGCATCGTAGCGCTCCTCGCCGCGCAGGATGTCGCCCAGCGCCCGGTGCACGTCGGGCAGATCGGGGTGGCTCTTGGCAAGCTGCTCCAGCACCTCGATCGCGGCCTCGGTCCGCCCCGCCGAGCGCAGCGCCTCGGCGCGGCCCAGCTCGGCGTGGTGGAAGGCGGGGTCGCTGCGCGGGATCGCGTTGTAGGCCGCGGTGGCCAGGTCGTACTGCCCCTGCCGCTCGAGGATGCCGGCGATCAGCAGCAGCGCGTCGGAATGGTCGGGCGCGAGTTCCTCGGCCAGGCGCGCGTAGAGCAGCGTGTAGCTGTCCTCGGCCTCGCCGGCGAGCGCGCCGGCCACGGTGAAGAACACCTCGGCCATGCCGTCGGCCGGGCTGCCGATCAGGTCGAAGGGCAGCGACTGGCGCGCCGCGACCCGCTCGCGCAGACCCTTCACTGCCGGGTCGGGGTCGGCGCCGAAGGCGCGGTCGAGCAGCGCGAGCGCGTCGTCGTAGCGTTCGAGCTGGGTCAGCACCTCGACATGGGCGGTGACGCCGCGCCGGGTCATCCCGAAGCTCGCGCCGCCCTCGCCCGAGAACAGGCGCTCGGCCCCCTCGAAGTCGCCCACGTAGGCGAGCGCGAGCGCCTTGTGATAGGCGCCGAAGGGCGCCAGCGCCGGCTGCGCGATCAGCGCGTCGAAGGCGGCGAGCGCCTCGCCGGCGTCGCCCAGCGCCAGATGCGCCCAGGCCTTCACCAGCCCGTCCACCAGCGGCCCGACGCTGCGGCCCTCCGCATAGGCGGCCAGCACGCCCTCGTAGTCGCCCGCCGCGAGCTGTGCGCCGAGCAGCACGAGCTGGGCGATCTGGTTCTGCGGCGCGATCTCGCCGAGGCGCGTGGCGATCGGGACGGCCGCCTCGAGATTGCCCAGCGCAAGCTGCGCCACGACGGCGGATTCGAGCAGCATCGGGTTCGACGGGTCGTGCACCAGGGCCTGGGTGTAGTAGGCCGCGGCCGCCTGATAGTCGGAGTTCCCCGAGGCGCTGCGCGCCGCGAGGTAGGAGCCGACCAGCCCGCCCGGATCGGCCCCCGCGCCGCCCGCCGCGACGAGGGCCGCGGCCAGGGCGGCGGCGAGGCCAGGGCGGCGGACGGGTCGGCGCATGGTGGGTTCCTCCGGCGGACAGGCGGGGAACCTAGCTTTCCCGTGCCCGCGAGGCAATGCGGCAGAGGGCCCCGCGGCGGGGCGCAGCCTACATGTTGGGATAGTTCGGCCCGTCGCCGCCCTGCGGGGTGGTCCAGACGATGTTCTGGCTGGGGTCCTTGATGTCGCAGGTCTTGCAGTGGACGCAGTTCTGGAAGTTGATGACGAAGCGCGCCGCCGCGCCCTCGCCCACCACCTCGTAGACGCCCGCCGGGCAGTAGCGCTGCGCGGGCTCGGCATAGCGGGGCAGGTTCACCGCGATCGGGATGGTGGGGTCCTTCAGCTTCAGGTGCGCGGGCTGGTGCTCGGCGTGGTTGGTGAAGCTGAAGGCCACGTTGGTCAGCCGGTCGAAGCTGATCACGCCGTCGGGCCTGGGGTAATCGATCGGCCTGTGGTCCTTCGCCAGCCCCGTTGACGCCGCGTCGGTCTTGCCGTGGCGCAGCGTGCCGAACGGGTTCCAGCCGGTGAGGTTCGCCACCCACATGTCGAGGCCGCCGCCGACCAGCGAGGCGACCAGCCCGAAGCGCGACCACAGCGGCTTGACGTTGCGCACCCGCCGCAGATCCCTGCCCACCGGCCCCGACCTGAGCGCGGCGTCGTATTCGGCCAGCGTGTCGCCCGACCGCCCGGCGCGGATCGCCGCATGCGCCGCCTCGGCGGCATGGATGCCCGAGAACATCGCGTTGTGGTTGCCCTTGATGCGGGGCACGTTGACGAGGCCCGCCGAGCAGCCCAGCAGCACGCCACCGGGGAAGGCCGTCTGCGGAATCGACTGCCAGCCCCCCTCGCTGATCGCGCGCGCGCCGTAGGCGATGCGCCTGCCGCCCTTCAGGAGCTCCGCCACCATCGGGTGGTGCTTGAAGCGCTGGAACTCGGCATAGGGGTAGAGATACGGGTTCTCGTAGTTCAGGTGGACGACGAAGCCGACGTAGACCTGGTTGTTGTCGAGGTGGTAGATGAAGCTGCCGCCGCCGGCGTTGCGGCCCAGCGGCCAGCCCATCGTGTGCGTCACCGTGCCCTCGCGGTGCTTCGCCGGGTCGATCTCCCACAGCTCCTTCATGCCGAGGCCGTATTTCTGCGGCTCGCGGCCGCGGTCGAGGCCGAACCGCTCGATCGCGATCTTCGACAGCGACCCCCGCACCCCCTCGGCCAGGAACACGTAGCGCCCGTGCAGCTCCATCCCCGGCTCGTAGCGCTCGCCCGGCGTGCCGTCGGGGTTCAGCCCGAGCTCGCCCGCGACCACGCCCTTCACGCTGCCGTCCTCGCGGAACACGAGCTGCGAGCAGGCCATGCCGGGGAAGATCTCGACGCCGAGCCCCTCGGCGATGCCCGCCATCCAGCGGCAGACGTTGCCCATGCTGACGATGTAGTTGCCGTGATTGTTCATCAGCGGCGGCATCGGCCAGTTCGGGATGCGGACCTTGCCGGCCTCGCCCAGGATGTAGAAGTTGTCCTCGCGCACCGGCACGGTGATCGGCGCGCCCATGTCGCGCCAGTCGGGCAGGAGCGCGTCGAGACCCGCCGGGTCGAGCACCGCGCCCGAGAGGATGTGGGCGCCGACCTCCGAACCCTTCTCGAGCACCACGACCGAAAGCTCGGGGTCGAGCTGCTTCAGCCGGATCGCCGCGCTGAGGCCCGCCGGCCCCGCGCCCACGATCACAACGTCGTATTCCATCGCCTCGCGTTCGATCTCGGCCATCGGCCCCCTCCCCTGCCGGGCGCTGCGGCGGTCGCACCTGCGCCTGCGTTCCTCCGGAAATCCGCGCGATGGTTAGCCCGCCCGGCGCCGGGCCGCAATTGTGACGCGAAGGCGCAGGGCGCGGTTGCGGCCGCGGCGATCGGCGGGGGGCGGCGATTCCGCGTCCCCACCTCTTGAAAATCTCCCCGTCCTCGGGTGAGGTGTCGCCGGACCCGGGCGCCCGAGGGCAAGGCCCGGGGCCTTTCTTTTTGCACGCTCTTCCTTTGCACGGTGGACGCCATGGAAAAGATCCCGATGACCCGCGCCGGCCACGCCGCCCTCGACGCGGAGCTGAAGGCGCTGAAGAGCGTCGATCGCCCCGCCGTGATCCGGGCCATCGCCGAGGCGCGCGCCCACGGCGACCTTTCCGAGAATGCCGAGTATCACGCCGCGCGCGAGCGCCAGAGCTTCATCGAGGGCCGGATCAAGGAGCTCGAGTCGATCCTGGCGCGCGCCGAGGTCATCGACCCCGCCAAGCTCTCGGGGACGATCAAGTTCGGCGCCACGGTCCGGCTGATGGACGAGGAAACCGAGGAGGAGCGCACCTACCAGATCGTCGGCGAGGCCGAGGCCGACATCGAGAAGGGCCTGCTGAACATCCGCTCGCCGCTGGCCCGCGCGCTGATCGGCAAGGCGGCGGGCGACAGCGTCGAGGTGCGCACGCCCGGCGGCGAGCGCAGCTACGAGATCCTCGAGGTCCGCTACGTCTGAGGCGCGCATGTCCGACGGCAGGGACAGGGCCGGGCTCGATCTCGGCGTCTACGGCCGCCGGGGCGGGCGCCCGCGGGCCGGCGCGGCGGTGGTCGTGGCGGGCGCGCTCACGGCCGTCTGGCTGGCGCTTGTCGGGGGGTTCCTGCTCGCCGCCGACCTGCCCGGGGGCGGGCTCGGCCCCTTCGGCCCGGCGCTGGTCCTCGCGACGGTGGTGTTCCCGGTCGCGGTGATCTGGGTCGGGGCACTGGCGGTGCGGGCGGCGCAGCTCTGGCGCGAGGACGCCGCGCGCCTCGAGGCCGCGATCGACGCGCTGCGCCACGCCTACGTCACCCAGAGCCAGACCGCGGGCATGGCCGTGCGCCCGGTCGAGCGCAGGCCCGACGCCGCGGCCGGGCGCGGCGCCGAGACGGCGCTGGCCGCCATCGTGCCGCGGCGCGAGGGCGGGGCCGAGCGGCGGCCGGCCCTCGCCACGCGCCGGCCCGACGTGATCGCCCCCGCTCCCTCCGACGCGCAGGCGAGCCTCGCGCTCGGCACCCCCGCCGAGAGCCCGCGCGAGCCGCTCACCACCGAGGAGTTCATCCGCGCGCTCAACTTCCCCGACGACGAGCACGACCGCGAGGGCTTCCGCGCGCTGCGCCGGGCGCTCGAGGACCGCGACGCCGCGCGGCTGGTGCGCGCCAGCCAGGACGTGCTGACGCTGCTCAGCCAGGACGGGATCTACATGGACGACCTCAGGCCCGACCGGGCGCGGCCCGAGGTCTGGCGCCGCTTCGCCGAGGGCGAGCGCGGGCGCAGCATCGCCGCGCTCGGCGGCGTGCGCGACCGCTCCTCGCTGGCCCTGACCGCCGCGCGGATGCGCCGCGACGAGATCTTCCGCGATGCGGCGCACCACTTCCTGCGCCACTTCGACCGCGCCTTCTCGGCCTTCGCCGCCGGGGCCACCGACCAGGAGATCGCCGATCTCGCCGAGACGCGCACCGCGCGCGCCTTCATGCTGATCGGCCGGGTCGCCGGCACCTTCGACTGACCCGGCGCCCCGGTCCTCCGGGGCGCGTTGCGGGCTGCGGTCCCGCGGCCCGACGGTGCCGCCTCGGGGGGCAGCCTCAGGGGGCCAGCCTCAGAGCCGGCCGGCGCGGCCGTCGGCGACCTGCTGGCGCAGCAGCGGCTGGTTGTTGTCGTCGTCGTCGTCGTAGACGATCGAGACCCTGACGCCGGGCAGCGTGTCCACGTAGTCCATCAGCCGCTTGGGAAACCAGGTCACCGGCGCCCCGGCGAATTCGGGGAAGCGGCGCAGGATCTCGCTCGTCACCTTGGCGCACTGCGCCTTGCCCACCGGGCCGTTCGCCTCGAAGGCGGCGATCAGCCCGTCGGCGGTGGCGCGGCTGACGGGCACCTCCTGCACCACCACCCGCCAGGTCTCCCGGGCGTGGTAGTCGACGTAGATCTCCTCCATCCGCGGGGTGATGCCGTAGTGCACGTCGTGGCGCTCCGGCGCGGCGGGGTTCCACCAGGTGCCGGCCGGATCCCACATGATGCGCTGCGCGCCGTTGACCATCACCGCGGTGTGCCCGCTCTCGCCCGAGCGGTTGTTGATCACGGTGTAGAGCGTGACGCTCGCCGGCCCGTCGTGGACATAGGCCGCCCGCTGCACCTCGGCGTCCGGCGCCCAGACCGAGTCGGCGCCCGTGCCGCATCCGCCCGCCAGCGCGGCCACCGCGAGGGCGCGGATCAGACGCATCGGCCGGCAGTTCACCGGCAGTTCAGGAGTTGAAGATCGCCAGGAAGATCAGCACCGCGATGCAGGCGATCGCCACCCGCACGCTCCAGCGGATGAAGCCCTCGAAGGTCTTCTCCTGCTCGCGGATGTCCATCTCGCCCGGTTTGTAGTCGGCCATCGGTGGTTTCCTTCGCCCTGTGTCGGGCGACCGGATAGACGATTTGGCCGGCCCTGTCACGGGGTGAGGGGCGCGGCGAAGCGCGCCGCCTCAGCGCCGGTCGAGGTCGGCGGCCAGGCGGAAGCCGATGCGCCGCGGCTCGTCGTGCTGCGGCGCCCGCGGCAGGGCGCGCAGCAGGACGTTGAGCTGCGTCACGTGCTGCACGAGCTGGGTGCGCCGGCCCTCCTCGTCGGTGCCGTAGAAGCTGATGAGGTCGGGGGCGAAGAAGCCCAGCCCCTCGATGCGCAGCACCCCCGCCTCGCCGCCGGCGAAGCCCATCGCCACCTCGTGCCGGTCGTCGAGCTGTTCCTCGAAGGTCCTGATGTAGAGGATCAGCCGCTCGTAGGCCCATTCCGCCGGGCTCTTCTCGGCCACCGGGCGGCGCGCCACGGCATCGGGCAGCGGCCGCAGCTCGGCCGACCGCGGCGCGGCCGGGTCGGCATGGACGGCATGGGCGCGCGGCAGGGCGGCCTCCTCGGCGACCTCGGCCGTCGTCCTGATCTCGGAACTCATCGTCTAGGGCCTCCGGTAGAGCCAGGCGCCATCCTCGCGCATCTCGCGCACCGCGTCACCCCGCAGCAGCAGGTGGTTGAGATGCGCCACCGCCTCGGCGAGCGCCAGCCCGTATTCGCCGCGGCCGATCTCGCGCCCGTAGAGCACGCCGAAGCACTCCGCCGCCGTGCGCGGTTCGGCCAGGTGGTCGATGAGCCGGGCGAGCGCGCCCTCGTGGTTGGCGGCCATCTGGCGCAGGCGGGTCGGCAGCCCGGTGTAGGGCAGCCGGTGGCCGGGCAGCACCAGGTGGTCCTCGCGCGCAAGCGGCGCGAAGCGCGCGCAGGCGGCGAGCCATTCGGCGACCGGATCGGCCATCGGCTCGGTCGGGTAGACGCCGAGGTTGGGCGAGATGCCGGGCAGGAGCTGGTCGCCGCCGATCACCAGCGCGTCGTCGCGGCTCCACAGCGTCACGTGGTCGGGCGCATGGCCCTGGCCGAAGCGGATGTCCCAGGTCCGGCCGCCGGCGGCAAGCACCTGCCCCTCGGCAAGCCGCGCGAACCCCGGCGGCAGGGGCGCCACCACGTCGGCGAAGTTGAACGGGCGCTCGGCCGCGCGCGCGGCGAGGATGCCGGGATCCATCCCGGCCGCGCGCCAGAAGGCCAGCGCCTCGGGCGTCGGCCGCGCCTCGACATCGAGGGTGAGCATCCGCGCGAACAGCCAGGCCGTGCGGCTGGCGAGGATCTCCGTGCCCCGTTCGCGGCGGAACCAGCCGGCCAGGCCAACATGGTCGGGGTGGTGATGGGTGAGAAGGACCCGCCGCACCGGCCGGCCGCCGAGCGGCCCGGCCAGGATCGCCTCCCACAGCGCGGTGCCGCGGCGGGTCATCAGCCCGGTATCCACCAGCGTCCAGCCCGCACCGTCGTCGAGCGCGAACACGTTGACATGGCCGGGCGGCATGGGCAGCGGCAGGCGCAGCCACAGGACGCCCTCGGCGACCTCGGTCGCCGCGCCCTCCTCCGGCGGCCCGGCGAAGGGGAAGCGGATCGGCGGCTCGGCCGCGCGGGGGTCCGCCGGCAGGGTCATCAGGCCGCGAGGTCCTCGGGGGTGAGCGCCGCGAGATCGTCCGACCCCTCCTCGACCGCCTTCAGCAGCGCGGCGTGTTCGGGCAGCAGGCGGCGCAGATGCACCCTTGCAAGCGCGGTGCGCGGCCCCGCGCCGCCCTCGGCCAGGGCCGCCTTCAGGTGGAAATGCGCCCCGAGCACCAGCGCGAAGGCGCGCAGGTAGGGCACCGCCCCGCCGAAGCGCGCCTCTGCCGGCCGGGAGAGGAGCGATTCGGTCGCCTCGCGCAGCGTCTCGGCGGCCGACCAGACCTCTTCCGCCAGGCCGGGCAGACGCGCGCGCGCCGCCTCGGCCCCGGCCTCGACCTCCTCGAGCAGGCGGAAGGCGGCCTCGCCCGAATCGGCCAGCTTGCGGCCGACGAGGTCCATCGCCTGGATGCCGTTCGTCCCCTCGTAGATCGCCGTCACCCGCACGTCGCGCAGATACTGCGCGGCGCCGGTCTCCTCGATGAAGCCGATCCCGCCGTGCACCTGGATGCCCTGCGAGGCGACCGAGATGCCCGTGTCGGTGCCGTAGGCCTTGGCGATCGGCGTCAGGAAGGCGGCGCGCGCCTGCCAGTCGGCATCGCCCGTGGCCCTGCCCATGTCGATCGCCACCGCGCAGGCGAGCGCGATCGCGCGGGCGGCGAAGATCTCGGCCTTCATCGTGGCCAGCATCCGGCGCACGTCGGCATGCTCGACGATCGCGCCGCTTCCCGGCGCGGCCCCCTGCCGGCGGTCGCGCGCGTAGGCGAGCGCGTGCCGGAACGCGGCCTCGGCGACGCCGACGCCCTGCACGCCCACCCCGAGCCGGGCGTTGTTCATCATGGTGAACATCGCCCGCATGCCGCCGTGCGGCTCGCCCACCATCCAGCCGGTCGCCCCCTCGTACTGCACGACGGCCGTGGGCGAGCCGTGCAGGCCCAACTTGTGCTCGAGGCTGACGACCCTGAGGCTGTTGGCCGCACCGGCGCTGCCCGCGGCATCGGGGATCCGCTTCGGCACCATGAACAGGCTGATCCCGCGCGTGCCCGGCGGCGCGTCGGGCAGCCGCGCCAGCACCAGGTGGCAGACGTTCGCGGTGAAGTCGTTGTCGGCCCAGGTGATGTAGATCTTCTGCCCGCTGACGGCATAGGTCCCGTCGCCCCGCGGCTCGGCCCGCGTGCGGATCGCGCCCAGGTCGGAACCGGCCTGCGGCTCGGTCAGGTTCATCGTGCCAGACCAGTCGCCCGAGGCGAGGCGGGGAATGTAGAGCGCCTTGAGCGCCTCGGGCGCGTGATGCTCCAGCGCCTCGATCTGGCCCTGGGTCAGCAGCACGTTGGTCTGGAGCGCCAGGCACGCGCCCGAGAGCATCTCGTTGACGGCGGTGGTGACCGCCTGCGGCAGCGCCATCCCGCCGAACGCGGCCGGGGCGGAGATGCCGAGCCAGCCGCCGTCGGCCAGCGCGCGGTAACCCTCGGCGAAGCCGGGCGGGGTGCGCACCACGCCGTTCTCGAGCCGGGCGGGGTGGCGGTCGCCGGCACGCTGGAGCGGCGCGATCACGCTCTCGCAGAGCCGGGCCGCCTCCGCCAGGATCGCGCCGATCACGTCGCGGCCGGTCTCGGCATGGCGACCGGTGGCCAGCACCCGGTCGAGGCCCACGACATGGTCGAACAGGAAGGCGAACTCCGCCAGGGGGGCGCGATAGGGCATGGGATCCTCCGGGCAGGCGCGCTTGGCACCGGCGCGCGGCCCACGTATGTGAAGCCTTGGATGCGCCGAGGTTAGGCGAAGCCGCCGATCCATCAAGCCGAACGCCACGTCACGGATGCCCCAGACCGCCCTTCTCGCCCCCGACGACCGGGGGCTCGCCCGCGCCGCCGAGCTGCTGCGCGCCGGCGAGCTCGTCGCCTTCCCGACCGAGACGGTCTACGGCCTGGGCGCCGATGCGACCGACGACCGCGCCGTGGCGAAGGTGTTCGAGGCCAAGGGCCGCCCGCGCTTCAACCCGCTGATCGTGCATGTCGCCGACCGCGCGGCCGCGGCCCGGCTGGCCGCGCTCGAGGGCCCGGCCGACCGGCTCGCCGCGGCCTTCTGGCCGGGGCCGCTGACGCTGGTCCTGCCGCTGCGCGCCGGGGCGGGGATCTCGCCCCTCGTCACCGCCGGGCTCGCGACCGTGGCGGTGCGGGTGCCGGCCCATCCGCTGGCCGAGCGCCTGCTGGCGGCCTTCGGCGGCCCGGTGGCGGCGCCCTCGGCCAACCCTTCGGGCCGGGTCAGCCCGACGCAGGCCCGCCACGTGCTCGACGGGCTCGGCGGGCGCATCGCGGCGGTGCTCGACGGCGGCCCCTGCCCGGTCGGGATCGAGTCGACGATCCTCGGCTTCGAGGGCGGGCGCGCCGTGCTGCTGCGCCCCGGCGGCCTGCCTGCCGAGGCGGTCGAGGCCTGCCTCGGCGCGCCGCTCGCCCAGCCTGCCGCCGATCCGGCGGCGCCCTCGTCGCCGGGCCAGCTCGCCTCGCATTACGCGCCCGGCGTGCCGCTGCGGCTCGGCGCCACGGCCCCGCGCCCGGGCGAATCGTTCCTCGGCTTCGGGCGCGTGGCGGGCGCCGACCTCAACCTCTCGCCCTCGGGCGACCTGGTCGAGGCGGCGGCGAACCTGTTCCACCACCTGCGCGCGCTCGATGCCCTGGGCCGGCCGATCGCCGTCTCGCCGGTGCCCGAAACCGGGCTCGGCCGCGCGATCAACGACCGCCTGCGCCGCGCCGCCGCGCCGCGCTGAGGGCTCAGGCCCGGCCCGCGTCCGAGGAGAGCATGACGGGGTCGATCCCGAGCGTCCCGAGCGCGCGGGCCCATTTCGAGGCGTTGTCGGGCGCGAACACCAGCTCGCGGCTCGCCTCGGCGGTCAGCCAGCCGTTGCGCGCGATCTCGCCCTCGAGCTGACCGGGCCCCCAGCCGGCGTAGCCCAGCGCCAGCAGCGCCTGCGCCGGCCCGCCGCCGCGGGCGATGTGCTCGAGGATGTCGAGCGTCGCGGTCATGCCGAAGCCGCCCGCGACCCGCAGCGTGGAGCTCTTCGAGGCGTAGTCGTCGGAATGCAGCACGAAGCCGCGGCCATGCTCGACCGGGCCGCCGAAATGCACCCGGATCTGCGCCTTCGGCGCGTCGGCCCCGGGAATGCCGAGCTGGCGCAGCAGGTCGGAGAAGCCCAGTTCGGGCAGCGGCTTGTTGACGATCAGGCCCATCGCGCCGCCGGGCGAGTGGGCGCACATCAGGATCACCGATTTCTCGAACCTCGGGTCGCCCATGCCCGGCATGGCGATGAGCAGCTTCCCCGTCAGGTCGATGAGTTCCCCGCGGTCCATGACCGCAGAATGGGTTCTCCGCGGCGGCCGCGCAAGTGGACGCCCTGCCACACCGGGCGAGGCATCGCCCGAATGTGATTTCCGCCCGGCGGCGCACCGCCTATCTTGGCGCCGTGTCCAGGATCCGCCCCATCGCCGCCGCGCTCGCCGCCCTGCTGCTGCCCGCCGCCGCCTCGGCGCAGGCGGCCGGCGGCCCGACCGAGCCGCCGGCGGAGCTCAGCGTCCTGCCCGGCTGGCGCACCGCCCAGGGCACGCACATGGCGGCGCTGCGCATCGTGCTCAAGCCCGGCTGGAAGACCTACTGGCGCTCGCCCGGCGATGCCGGCATCCCGCCGCAGTTCCGCTGGGACGGGTCGGAGAACCTCGCCTCCGTGCGCTTCCACTGGCCGCGGCCCGGCGTCTACGAGATCGGCGGCATGCGCTCGATCGGCTACTACCACGAGCTGGTCCTGCCGATCGAGCTCACTCCCCGCCGGCCCGGCGAGCCGATCCGGGTGCGCGCCGATGTCGAGATCGGCGTCTGCCGTGACGTCTGCGTGCCGATGTTCGCCGAGATCTCGGCCGAGCTTTCCGCCACCGCCGACGGCGGCCGCCGCGACCCGCGGATCGACGCCGCCCTGGCCGACCGCCCGGCCACGGCCCGCGAGGCCGGCGTGCGCGACGTGGACTGCGAGGTGGAGCCCACCGACGACGGGCTCAGGCTGACCGCGCGGATCGACATGCCGCGCCTCGGCCCCGAGGAGGTCGCGGTGTTCGAGCTCCCCGATCCGGCGATCTGGATCTCGGAATCGAGCGGCGGCCGCGAGGGGACGCGCCTGCTCGCCGCCAGCGAGATGGTGCCGCCCTCGGGCCGGCCCTTCCTGCTCGACCGCTCCGCCGTGCGGATCACGGTGATCTCCCCCGACCGCGCGGTCGAGCTCCAGGGCTGCCCGGCGGGCTGACCCGCAGGCCGGGCCGCTACCGCGCCGAGCGCCGCGCCGCGGCGGCGAGCACCAGCGCCGCCAGCGCGATCGCCGCGGCGGCGGCCGTGAACAGCGCGGC
Source organism: Paracoccaceae bacterium (assembly GCA_026419405.1). Lineage (GTDB taxonomy): Bacteria > Pseudomonadota > Alphaproteobacteria > Rhodobacterales > Rhodobacteraceae > JANZZL01. The sequence goes on from JANZZL010000081.1 coordinate 12,418, forward strand.
CGCACCCGCCGGCGACGAGGCCCAGGGGAAGGCACGCCCGACCGCCGCCGGCAGGCTTCCGGCAAGGGCGAGCCAGCCGAGGGTTCCGGCGAAGGCGGCGGCCACGGCGGCGGTGGCCGCCCATGCGGCGCGCCGGGCCCCCCGCGCGGCGCCCGAGCGCGCGCGCAGCACGCGCCCGAACGCCCGGAACTGGCGCCCCGCATCCTGCTGGATCGCCAGCAGCGCCGGCACCACGAGCAGCACCAGCACCATGCCGAAGCCCAGCCCGTAGACCAGCGTGATCACCGTGGGCCGCAGGAACTGCGCCTGGATCGAGCTTTCGTAGAGCAGCGGGGCAAGGCCGAAGACGGTCGTCGCCGTGGTCAGGAACACCGGCCGCAGCCGGTCGGCCGCCCCGTCGATGATCGCCGGGATCAGCCCGCGCGCGTCGGCGCGCTCGTCGATCGTGGTGACGAGCACGATCGAGTCGTTGATGATGATGCCCGCCATGCCGATCAGGCCGACGACCGAGAACATCGACAGCGGCACCTCCCAGTGCGCATGCCCCCAGACCGCGCCGACGAGGCCGAAGGGGATCACCGCCATCACCACCACCGGCCGCCGCCACGAGGCGAAGATCCAGGCGAGCGCGAGGTAGATGCCGAGCAGGCAGAGCAGGAAGCCGAGCAGCGCGTCCGACAGGAACGCGCGCTCCTCCTCGGCCAGGCCCGAGAGCCGCCAGGCCACCCCGTGCCGGGCCTCGATCGCCGGCAGGATCGTCGCGCCGAGCGCCTCGGTCACCGCCGCGGCGCGGGCCGGGTCGTCCTCCGCGATGTCGCCGGTCACGGTGACGACGCGCAGCCCGTTCTCGCGCCGGACGGTCGAGAAGCCGGCCCGCCGCTCGACGGTGACGATGTCGGCCAGCGGCACGTAGACGCCGGAGGGCGCGCGCATCAGCGTGCGCTCGAGGAAGTCGGCGCCGAGCTCGCCCGGCGGCAGCTCGACCCGGATCTCGGCCGAGCGCGGGCCCTCGGGGTAGGTCGCCGCCTCGACGCCGTTCAGGCGGTCGCGCAGCACCTGGCCGATCGCGTCGATGGTGAAGCCCAGCGCCTGCCCCTGCGCGGTGAGGTCGAGCACCAGCTCCTCCTTGTCGTAGGCCAGGCTGTCCTCCAGCGCCGAGACCTCGGGCCAGGCCGCGAGCGCCGACTTGAGCGCCTCGGCCGCGGCCTTCAGCACGTCGGCGTCCGCCCCGTAGAACTCGACCGACAGCGCCGCGCCGCCGGGCCCCGACCGCCAGCCGCGGAAGCTCAGCTCCTCGAGCATCGGGTGGCCGACCACCGCCTCCTGAAGGTCGGCCAGGAACTGGAACGAGGAATAGGGCCTGAGGTCGGCGTCGATCAGCTCGACGGCGATCGAGCCGAGCAGGTCGGGCTCCTTGGTCTCGGCCCCCGCCAGCGGCGCGCCGGTGTTGCCTCCGATCTCGGCCAGCGCATAGGTCACCGGGTTCGTGCCGTGCTCGGCCTCGTAGCGGGCCGCGACCTCCTCGACCGCGCGCTGCAGCGCGCGCATCATCTCCAGCGTGTCCTCGCGCGTGGCACCGGGCAGCATCGAGAAGTTGCCCGAGATCGAGCCCTGTTCGGGCGCGTTGAAGAAGCGCCATTGCACCTCGCCCCTGAGGAAGGCCGCCGCCTGCAGCGCCAGCAGCAGGACCGCGCCCGCGATCACCGGATAGCGCGCCCGGATCGCCAGGGCGACGAGCGGCCGGAACGCCCGGTCGCGCAGCCAGGCGAAGCCGCGGTTCACCTGCCGCGAGGGCCAGTCGTACCAGTGCTCCTTCGCCGCATGCGCCAGCGCATGGATCATGTGGTTGGGCAGGATCAGGAAGCACTCGACCAGCGAGGCGATCAGCACGAGGCTCACCGTCACGGGGATGTCGGCGATCAGCGTGCCGAAGTTGCCGCCCACCGTCATCAGCCCGAGGAAGGCGATCACCGTCGTCACCGTCGCGGCGAAGACCGGGGTCGCCATGCGCCGCGCGGCCGTGACGGCGGCGGTCTCGGGCGGCTCCCTCAGCACGCGCGCGCGCCAGTCGGCGTGCTCGCCCACCACGATCGCGTCGTCCACCACGATGCCGAGCGTGATGATCAGCGCGAAGAGCGAGATCATGTTGAGCGTGAGCCCGAAGGCGAACATCAGCGCGATCGCCGCCGCCATGGCCACCGGGATCCCCGCGGCCACCCATAAGGCCGTGCGCGCGTTGAGGAACAGGAACAGCAGCGCCACCACCAGCGCGAGGCCCATGATGCCGTTCTCGAGCAGGATCTGCAGCCGCCCGGTGATCGCCTCGGCGCGGGTGCGCACCAGATCGACCGTCACGCCCTCGGGCAGGCCGCGCTCCATCTCGGCGGCCACCGCCTCGACGCGCGCCTGCAGGTCGATGGCGTCGCCCTGGGCCGAGCGGTCCACGCGGATCGCGATCGCCGGATTCGGCCCGACGAAATAGGCCCGTTCGCGGTCGGTGCCCTCGGTCCGCACCGTCGCCACCTCGCCCACCGTCAGGGCCGAGCCGTCGGGCTCCGTCCGGATCACGACGGCGGCGATCTCGGCCGCGCTGCGCCGGGCGGTTCCGGTGCGGATCCGCGCATTGGCGCCGGCGACGTCGCCGGCGGGGCTGGCCTCGACCGCCGCGCCGATCGCGCGGGCGATGTCGGCAAGCTCGAGCCCGTGCTTGACGAGGTGGATCGAGGGCACCTCGACCACAGTCGAGGGTGCGGCGAGACCGAGGACCGTGGTGCGCGTCACCCCCGCACGGAACAGACGCGCCACGAACTCGTCGGCGAAGCGGGCGAGCTGCTCGGGCGCCACCGGCCCGGTGATCACCACGTCGGTCACCCGGTCGCGCCAGGCGCCGCGCCGGACCTGCGGCGCCTCGGCGCCCTCGGGCAGGTTCGTCACCGCGTCGAGCGCCGCCTGCACCTCGTCGCCCGCGCGCGCCATGTCGGTGCCGGGCTCGAACTCCAGCGTCAGGCTGGCCGAGCCCTCGCGCGACACCGACGAGGAGGAGGCCACGCCGTCCACCGCGAGCAGCGCGGGCTCCAGCAGCTGGACGATGGCGTTGTCCACGTCCTCGGGCCCCGCCCCGTCCCAGCGGACGGTGACGGTGATCTCCTCGACCACCGTGTCGGGGAAGAACTGCGCCCGCATCTGCGGCGCGGCCCAGAGCCCGGCGGCGAGGATCAGCACCAGCAGCAGGTTCGCCGCCGTCCGGTGGCGCGCGAAGTAGGCCAGCACGCCGCCCGCGCGCCCCGGAAGCTGCCGCACCATGCGCCCTAGCCCCCCATCCGGCTCTCGATCCGCGCCACGACCTGCGCCGGCACCCGCTCGGCGTTGAGCTGGTCGAGCACCCGCGCCTTGGCCTCGGGGGGCATCTGGTCGCTGGCCTCGACGAAGGCGATGAGCGCGGCGCGCCGCTCGGGCGTCAGCTCCAGCATCTCGGGCTCCGGCGGGGCGGCCGCGGCCGCGCCGGGGCGGATCGGGCGCACCCGGATCCCCGCGCCGAGGAAGGGCGAGCGCTCGGCCACCACCTCGCGCCCGGCAAGTGCGCCGGCCTCCACGATCACCTCGTCGCCCTGCCGGCGCAGGAGCCGCACCGGCACCGCCTCGAGCCGGTCGCCGGGGCCAAGCGCGAGCACCATGCCCGCCCCGTCGATCGCCGCGGCGGGCAGCCGCGCGACGCCGCTCAGCACCGGCTCGGTGATGCGCACGGTCACGAAGTCGCCGGGGCGGAAGCCGGCCGCGTCCTCGAGGCTGGCGAACAGCACCCGCCCGGTCTGCCCCTCGCCGACCGCGCCGCTCTCGCGCGTGATGGCGCCCCGCGCGGTCAGGTCGGCGCCGAAGACGTCGAGCACCGCCTCGATCGTTGCGGGCGGCAGCCGGCCGGATGCGTCGAGCAGTTGCCCGTATTGCGTGGTCGAGAGGCGGAACGACACTTCCAGCGCCGCGGGGTCGATCAGGTCGGCGAGCCGCTCGTTGGCCGAGACCCGCCCGCCCTCCACCGCGGCGACGCCGGACAGGACGCCGTCGAACTCCGCGACGATGCGGGTATTGGCCAGCGCCCGCTCGGCCTCGGCCAGGCCGACGCGGCGCCGCTCGAGCGCGATCCGCGCCTGGTCGAGCCGCGTCTCGGCCTGGGCGAGCGCCGCGCGCCGCGACAGCGTGGCCTGCACCGCCTGCGAGGCGGCAAGCTCGGCCGTCTCGACGGCGGCCTCGCTGCCTACCCCTCGCCCGGCCAGGTCGCGCGCCCGCACCAGCGCGCGGGCGCGCAGCGCCTCCTGCTCCGCGGCGGCCGCAAGCTCGTCGCGGGCCAGTGCCAGCGTGCGTTCGGCATCGGCCAGCGCGGCCTCCGCCTCGGCGAGGTCGGCCCGCGCCACGGCCAGCGCGGCCTCGGCATCCGCCGGGTCGATCGCCACCAGCAGCTCGCCCGCGGCGACCCTGCCGCCCTCCTCGAAGTTCGGCGACAGGCGCAGGACCGTCCCGCCCGTCGCCGCGCGCACCTCGAGCGTCCGGCGGCTCCTGACCTCGCCGACGACCGTGAGCACCGGCGCGATGTCGGCCGGCGTCACCGTCAGCACGTTGGCCGCGAACACCCGTTCCTCGGCGGGCGGCCCGCCGGCGTCGCGGGTCCGCCGCGCCTCGATCGCGCCGATCACGGCAAGCGCGGCCCAGCCGAGCAGGCCCGCGGTCAGCGCCAGCAGGAACAGGCCGGTCAGGCTGCGGCGCAGGAAACGCATCGGGCGGGGGGCTCCGTCGGCTGCCTCGGGGTCTGGGGCGAATCTAGCGCCCGGCCCGGCGCGGTCCAAGGAACATGCGCGTGACCCTGCGCCGGGTCACTTCCTGCGCAGGTGCTCGTCGAGCCGGGGCAGGATCTCGACGAAGTTGCAGGGCCGGTGGCGGTAGTCGAACTGCCACTTCAGGATCTCGTCCCAGGCGTCGCGGCAGGCGCCGGGACTGCCGGGCAGCGCGAACAGGTAGGTGCCGTTCGCCACCCCGCCACAGGCCCGGCTCTGCACCGCCGAGGTGCCGATCTTCTGCATCGAGACCAGGGTGAAGACCGTGGCGAAGGCCTCGATCTCCTTCTCGTAGACGTCGCGGTGCGCCTCGACCGTCACGTCGCGCCCGGTGAGCCCGGTGCCCCCGGTGGTCAGCACCGCATCGATGCCCGGGTCGGCGCACCACTCCCGCAGGATCGCCGCGATCCCGGCGCGCTCGTCGCGCACGATGCGGCGGTCGGCCAGCACGTGGCCCGCCGCGGCGATCCGCTCGGCCAGGGTGTCGCCCGAACGGTCGTCGGCAAGGCTGCGGGTGTCCGAGACCGTCAGCAGCGCGAAGCGGACGGGCACGAAGGCCCTGGTCTCGTCGATCCGGCTCATCGCCGCGCCTCCAGCGCCAGCCGCAGCGCGAGCGCCCCGAACAGGCTCGCGGTCGCAAGCCGCAGCCCGCGCTCCACCCGCGGATCGCGCGCCAGCAGCCGGCCGAGCCCGCCCGAGAACACGCCGACCGCGCCGTTGATGACCAGGCCGCCCGTCGCGATCACCGCGCCGAACACGAGGAACTGCGCCAGGACCGGTCCGGCGGGGTCCACGAACTGCGGCACGAATGCCAGGATGAAGAGGATCACCTTGGGGTTGGTGAGGTTCACCACCAGCCCGTCGCGGAACGCCCGGGCCGGGCGCACGACGGAACGCGCCCCCGCGCCGGGCGGCGCGCGCAGCGTCCGCCAGGCCAGCCAGACGAGATAGGCCACCCCGGCCCAGCGGATCGCGTCGAAGGCGGCCGGATGCCGGGCGACCAGCGCCCCGACGCCGAGGCCCGCGAGCGCGACATGCACCATGCAGCCCGCCGCGATCCCCGCCGAGGCGGCGATCGCCGGCCGGGCGCCGCCGCGCGCGCCCTGCGCGAGGCAGAACATCATGTCGGCCCCCGGCGTGAGGTTCAGCGCCAGCGCGGCGGGCAGGAAGGCGAGGAGGACCATCGGGTCGATCATGGCGCAAGCTCGAACAGGTTCGGCGCGGGCCCGAGGTTGACGACGCGGGTCGCCCCGATCCGGCCCTCGGCGCCCCAGCTGTCGTGGATGTGGCCGCAGAGCGCAAGGGCCGGCTGCAGCCGCACGATCGCGTCGCGGATCGCCGTCGAGCCGACCGAGAGCCCCGAGGAGGTCACGTCGGCCACGCCCTTCGGCGGGGAATGGGTCAGCAGGATGTCGCAGGCGGCGCAGCGGTCGAGCAGCGCCTCCGCCTCGGCCTCGGTCAGGTCGCAGGACCAGGGCCCGAAGGGCGTCACCGGCACCCCGCAGCCCAGCCCGAAGACCCTGATCCCGCCGATCTCGGCACCCTCGCCGTGCAGCACGGTCACCGCCGGCCCGGCGGCGGCGCGCAGTTCCGCCGCGCTCTCGGCATTGCCCGGCACGGCGAGCAGCGGCGCCGCAAGGCCCCCGAGCAGCGCCATCGCCTCGGGCAGGCCCCGGCGGGCATTGCAGAAGTCGCCCGCGCCGAGCACGAGGTCGGCCTCGCGGCTCGCCTCGACCAGCGCGGCGGCGCGGGCGGCCGAGGCGTGCAGGTCGGAGAAGGCGAGGATGCGCATCTCAGCCGCCCCCGAGCCGCGCCTTCAGCTCCAGGAGGTCGGCCCAGGCCTCGCGCTTGGCCGCCGGGTTCCGCAGCAGGTAGGCCGGATGCAGCATCGGCAGGCAGGGCCGGCCGAAGGCCTGCGTCCAATTCCCCCGCGCCCGGGTGATCCCGCCGAGCCCGGTCAGCACCTGGAGCGAGAAGCGCCCCATCGCCACCACCACCTCCGGCTCGGCAAGGGCGATGTGCCGCTCGACGAAGGGCGCCATCATGGCAAGCTCGTCGGCCGTCGGGTCGCGGTTCTGCGGCGGCCGCCAGGGCAGCACGTTGGTGATGTAGAGCGCGGTTGCCGGATCGGGCGAGCTCCGCGACAGGCCGATGGCGGCGAACATCCGGTCGAGGAGCTGCCCGGCGCGGCCGACGAAGGGCCGGCCCTGGAGGTCCTCCTCGCGCCCCGGCGCCTCGCCCACGATCATCACCCGCGCCTGCGGGTTGCCGTCGGCGAAGACGAAGTTGCGCGCGCCGAGCTTCAGCTCGCAGCGGTCGTAGCCGGCCATGGCCGCGGCCAGGTCGGCCAGCGTGCGCGCGCCCGCGGCCAGCGCCCGCGCCTCGGCCGCCGCCTCGGCCGCCGGCATCCTGGCGGCCGGCCCGGGGGGCGGCGGGGCGGCCTCGGCCGCCGGGCGCGGGGCCGCGGGGGTGGCGGCCGAAGCAGAGGCGGAGGCCGAAGCCTCCTCGTAGCGGTTGACGGGCGCATCCCCGATCGCCTCGTCGGCGCCGAGCTCCACCTGCCAGGCGAGCGCGGCGAGCATCGCTTCGGGCGGGAGGGCATCGGCGGGGCGCACGGGCCGGAGGCTAGGGCGGGCGAGGCGTGAGGTAAATGCCCCGGCTTGCCT
>JANZZL010000115.1 GCA_026419405.1 Paracoccaceae bacterium
GGGCGTGGTGCCGGCCCGGCCGGCCGCCGGCGCCGGGGCGCCCCCGCCGCCGGAGAAGGCGCGCCGGTCACCGACGCGGGCCTGCGCCGCGCCGCCTGCCGCAGCAGCGCGGGCAAGGGCGCCGCCTGGCCCGGGATCGACGCGGGCCTCGCCCGCATCGTCCGCGCCGTCGCCGGCGACGAACGGGTGGCGCTCTCCCTCTCCATGCGCACGCCCGAGGTCGCGGGCACCCCCGACGCCGCCCTCTCGCGCCCCCGCGTCCCGGGTCGCGGGGGCCGCACCGCCGACCTCGTGCCCGACCACGACGCGGCCGAGCGCCGGGCACCGGGCACCGGCGGCAGGCGCGCGGCTCCCGCGGGAGACCGCAGGCCCCCCGTGACACTCCCCTTCATCCTGTCGGCAAATACTCCCGGGGGGTGAATTGCCCCGGCCCCGTCCGGGGCAAGAGGGGGGCAGGCGGCCCCCCTGCCCCGCCCGGCCCGCGGAGAATCGTTGCATGCGCGACGATTGCCTCCCCGCCCGGCCTCGGCTATGGAGGGGCCACCGATCAGCGCAGGAGGGGAGCGATGGCCGACGGAACCCGGATGGACGGCAAGGGCCCGGATCTGGCGCGCTTCGACTGGGAGGATCCCTTCCGCCTCGAGGACCAGCTCACCGAGGACGAGCGCATGCTGCGCGACGCCGCCCGCGCCTATGCGCAGGAGAAGCTCGCCCCGCGCGTCACCGAGGCCTACCGAGAGGAGCGGACCGACCCCGCGATCTTCGCCGAGATGGGCGAGATGGGGCTCCTCGGCGTCACCATCCCCGAGGAATACGGCGGGCTCGGCGCCGGCTACGTCACCTACGGCCTGATCGCGCGCGAGGTCGAGCGGGTCGATTCCGGCTACCGCTCGATGATGTCGGTGCAGTCCTCGCTGGTGATGTATCCGATCCACGCCTACGGCACCGAGGCGCAGCGGCGGAAGTTCCTGCCGAAGCTCGCCAGCGGCGAATGGATCGGCTGCTTCGGCCTGACCGAGCCCGACGCGGGCTCCGACCCCGCCGGCATGAAGACCGTGGCGAGGAAGACCGCCGGCGGCTACGTGCTCTCGGGCTCGAAGATGTGGATCTCGAACGCGCCCATCGCCGATGTCTTCGTCGTCTGGGCGAAGTCCGAGGCGCATGGCGGCAGGATCCGGGGCTTCGTGCTCGAGAAGGGGATGAAGGGCCTCTCCGCACCGAAGATCGGCGGCAAGCTCAGCTTGCGCGCCTCGATCACCGGCGAGATCGTGATGGACGGCGTCGAGGTCGGCGAGGAGGCGCTGCTCCCCGGCGTCGAGGGGCTCAAGGGCCCCTTCGGCTGCCTCAACCGCGCGCGCTACGGCATCAGCTGGGGCGTGATGGGCGCGGCCGAGGCCTGCTGGCACGCCGCGCGCCAGTACACGCTCGACCGCCGGCAGTTCGGCAGGCCGCTCGCGCAGACCCAGCTCGTCCAGAAGAAGCTCGCCGACATGATGACCGAGATCAGCCTCGGCCTCCAGGCCTCGCTCCGCGTCGGCCGGCTGATGGACGAGGGCAAGGCCGCCCCCGAGATGATCAGCCTCGTCAAGCGCAACAACTGCGGCAAGGCCCTCGACATCGCCCGCATGGCCCGCGACATGCACGGCGGCAACGGCATCCAGGAGGACTACCAGGTCTTCCGCCACATGGCGAACCTCGAGACGGTGAACACCTACGAAGGCACCCACGACATCCACGCCCTGATCCTGGGGCGCGCGATCACCGGGCTCCAGGCGTTCTTCTGAGGGGTCTGTGCGTTCTCCGCATGGTCCGGGGCCGAAAATGGCCCAAGCCGGCCACGTTCCGCTGCCTACCCCCCAAGATCGAACAATCTCGAAGCATACCGCTCATAAAGACAACCGACGTCATCTGCACACTGGTCTCGTCTGACGAGCCACGCCCTTTGTGACGACAGGAACTCCCGAGAACGATCGCCCCGGGCGTTCTGGAGATGATGAAGATACATGCTCGCCATCGCGCGATCCGCTGCCCAGAGATCAGGATGGGCGCAGATCGCGGCCTCGGTGGACGTGGAGGATCTCGAGCAGTCGTAACTCGGGCCTGCAATTCCGGTCTGCAAACCCTCCGTTCGCAATCTCTGTTCCGCCAACAGGCACCAGCGCACAAATCCCAGATCCCTGATCTCCGCTTTCGTTGCATCCACATATTCGGCGAGCAACGGCGCGAACATCTCTCTGCCGAAAATCTCGTGTCCCCGCCGCAGGACGGATCTGGACTGTTCCTTCCAGAAGGCACCATCCACCTGGAGGAGCATCGTGCAATGCGTTGCTAATCCCGCGTAATTCGCGACCTGGCTTGCGATGCGGCGAGGGGTCGGACGTTCCGCCGGCGTGATGGTCCCATCAGGTGTTTGCAGATGGACGTCGATACTCAACGTCTGGGCAATCTCCGGCGTGATCTTCAGGAGGTCCTCATTCGGTCCCGCGAACGTGAAGTAGCGGACCACTTCCCGGCTGAGTCCTATTTCGTTCAGAAATGCTCCGATCTCTGCGTTCGCCGTCCCCGATTCGGTGGCTTCCACGCCGCCACTCGCGTCATTACTTATCGTATATGCGGCGTGAACACTGATGTCGGCATCGGGGGACATGTAGCGGCGCTTCCCCGCAATCCACATGACAGCACAGATCGAATGACAGCCAGATCCTCCGAGAACCATGGTGCTGTAGTTCCGCAACGCAATTTCGGCAGCAATGGAAATGCCGGTTGTCACCGATCCACCGGGCGACTCCAAATAGACGATTGCGCGAGGCAACGATTCGGCAATGTCAAAGAAGCGGGCGTCATCTCCCACTTCGATCGGGCCTCGAATGAGAATGATGCCCTGGCTGGGCTCCATACCCGAGACGACTTCGATCTCGGCTGCCGACAACGCGCCGACATGCGTCGCCGTGCATGCTGCCAGGGAAGAAAGCAGACTACGCAGCCACCCCATAACGTCATCCAGACTGGTTCTGTTGACGTCCCTTAACCTGTTAGCAGACCGCGGAGACCCCTGGAAGAATGGAGACCGCTCTGCCCGGGAAGCCGGCCCGGGGACAGTCTTGTCCAACGCGCGCATCACGCGACGCCCCCATGCCTCCAGCCGCGCCCCCACCGGATCACGGCCGCGCCGTGGGCCCGGGCAACGGCCGGCCGCCCCTCCGGTCATCCACTCCGACGAGACCGGCGCGGGCGACGACGGTCTGCCCGACCTGACGCCTTGACGAGTGCACCACGGGGCGGCGGGTCGGCCGCCCGCCTCCCTCCGTCGCGCGCACCCCCCGCACGCCCCGTTAACCCGCCCTCCCTCGGGCCCGTCCCGCTCCGGGCGGTGCACGCCCTGTGCACGCCCTGTGCACGGGTTGTGCCACCCGCCTTCGCAGCGGACCCGGCGCGTTAACCTCCGATTCGGCCGACATGGCCCCGCGGGCCGGCACACCCTCTTTCCGGGGGCTCGTGCCGGCGCCCCTGCCCCGGGCGCCGGGCAGCCGGGGGGACCGGGCGTCGGCCGCGCTCGCCGGGGCTACGGGGCGCGCCCGGGGCCCGCGCCGCCCTCGTCGGGTTCGGGCTCCTCCTCGGAGAGGTGGTGGCGGAAGCTGTGGTGCCTGACCTGACCGGCGGCCTCGGGCGGCTCGGGCGCGAAGGGGCCCGCAGCCTCCTCGACCGCCGCCCCGAGGCGCTCGAGCGCCGCCTTCAGGGCGGGGTCGGCGGGCACGACGAGGGCGCCTTCGCGGAACTCGCAGGGCACGCGGCGCAGGCCGAGGTGCCAGGCGATGCGCGGCAGGTCGCCCGTGACGCGGCAGAGCGGCGCCTCGCCGCCCGTTCCGGTTCCCGTTCCCGTCGCCTGGGGCCGGCGGGCCATCCCTTCCCCCTCGCTGCGGATCCGCCCGGAGCCTAGCGCGGCGCGAGGGCGAAGCGAAGCGCCTTCCTGCGCGGGCCCCGGCCCGGCGACCGGCCCGGCCACCGGCCCGGCCACCGGCCCGGAGACGAGCCCGGAGACGAGCCCGGAGACCGGTCCGAAGACATGGGCGACGAGGCCCTCGCGGCCGAGCCCCGCCGCCGCCAGCTCGCGGTCGCTCATCCGGTCGAGCCGCCGCAACTCGTCGATCCGCGCGCGCCGTTCGAGGTAGGGGTTGAAGCCGAGGCCGGCGGCGGCGAGGTGCCCATCGACGCGGGCAAGCAGCGTCCGCTCGCGCAGGGCGTCGGTGTCGAGGGGGATCACGGCCAAGGGAGAATCCTCCTTCGGCAAGGAGTCCTCCCCGGGGAGACCATAGCCGATCCCGCGCCCCGCGGCGAGCCCCGCCGGCGCCGGCCTCAGCAGCGGTAGGCGGTGGCGGTGATCTCGGTCACCATCTCGCCGGGCACGACGGGCGTGAACACGACCGCGTTCGCCCCGCTCTGCCGGGCCAGGTCGAGCACGCGGTTGCGGCTGTATTCGAGCCCCTGCTGGGCGAAGGGTCCGTAGGCGCCGGGCCTGGCGCGGATGTCGGTCACGTAGCTGCAGCGGGCGGCCTCGGCCGCGTCGATCACGCGCACGCCGGACACGCCACGGAAGCCGGGGTCGCTGATGCAGGCCGCCGTGGCGGCAAGGGCCGCAAGGGCCAGGATCTGCCGGGTCATCTCTGCCTCTCCTCACCATCCGGGCCGTTCGCCGCCCGGTTCGCGCCCGAGCCTCGGCCCGGACGGCCGGCGATGCAAGGCCGCGGCGCGCCCGGCCGGCCCTGCGCGGCACCATTCCGCCGAACGCGCTCCCCGGCGGCCGGCCCCCGTCCCCGCGCCGGCGGGGGCGGGGGCCTCCAGTTTGACGACGCCCGCCGTGATCGCCTCCGTCCCCGCGCGGGCGGGGGCGGGGCGCGGCACCAGCCAACCCGCCACCCCGCGTCCCTCCCTTCCCCGCGCCGGCGGGGGCGGGCTTGCCGACGCCCTTGGCATGAAGGGCCTGGTCCCCCCTTCCCCGCAGGGGCGGGGGCGGGGACGGGGTACAGGTCGTGGCCGCGGCCGCCGAACTCCCTTCCCCGCGCGGGCGGAGGAGGCGCCTTCTGGGGCATCAACCCGACGACAGGGCGCCTCCCTTCCCCGCGCGAGCGGAGGAGGCGGGCCGGTCGGCGGTGCGGTGATCAACGTGACGGCCCCTTTCCCTGCGCAGGCGGGGTGGGGCCGGTCGGCGGTGCGGTGATCGACGTGATCGCCCCCCTTCTTCCCCGCGCGGGCGGGGGCGGGGGGTCCGCCCGTTTCCGGGCCGCCCCGCTCACACCCCCTTCCCCGCGCGGGCGGGGGCGGGGCGGCACCGCATTGCATCCCGGACGGCGAGTTCCATTATTCCCCGCGCGGGCGGGGGCGGGGGTTCCGCCCGTTTCCGGGCCGCCCCGCTCACACCCCCTTCCCCGCGCGGGCGGGGGGCGGGGCGCGGCACCAGCCGACCCGCCACCCCGCGTCCCTCCCTTTCCCGCGCCGGCGGGGGCGGTCCAGCCGCCGCGCGCAGAAGGATGGCTCCCGGCCCCCGTCCCCGCGCGGGCGGGGGTGGGGACGGTCGGCGGTGCGGTGATCGACGTGACGGCCCCCTTCCCCGCAGGGGCGGGGGCGGGGCGGGCGGCGCGGGCGATGCCCCGCGGTCAGGCCCGGAAGGCCTCGTCCACCTCGACCTGGAGCGCGCTCGCCAGGCCGTTGGTGTGCATGGCGAGCGCGATGACGGCGAGAAGCTCGGCGTGCATCTCTCGGGTCATGCCCTTGGCGCGCGCCGCCGCGGTGTGGGAATGGGCGCAGTAGCCGCAGCCGTTGGCCGCCGAAACGGCGATGTAGACCATCTCCTTCGTCAGCGGGTCGAGCGCGCCGGGCCGCATCACGGTCTTCACCCGGTCCCAGGTGGCGCGCAGGAGTGCCGGGTCGTGCGCCAGCGCCCGCCAGAAGTTGTTCACGTGGTCGGTGCCCCGCAGCGCCCGGATCTCGTCGAAGACGCCGCGCGCCTCGGCGGAGGCCTCCGCGTCGGAGAGGAGCGGGACCACCGCCATCGCGCGGCGCCCGGCGGCTCAGACGACCGCGACCACGCGCGCCGGCCCGCCGGTGCCGCCGGCGTGCTTCGGCGCCCCGACGAAGACGGTGGCGCCCTTCGCGGGCACCTGGTCGAGCCCGGCCAGGTTCTCGATGCCGTAGCGGCCCGAGGGCAGCCAGTGGTAGTGCACCGCGAAGTCGGCAGAGTTGCCGGGATCGAGCGAGAGCGTGTCCACCCCGAGCGCGGCCACACCCATCTCGGCCAGCATCTCGGAGGCGGCCCTGGAGAAGCCGGGGAAGGCAAAGGCGCCGTCGGGGGTGTTGCGGTAGGAGGGGTCGCCCACCTTCGCCGCCCAGCCCGAGTGCATCGCCACGCAGGCCCCGGCCGGGATCTCGCCGTTGGCGGCGACCCAGGCCTCGATGTCCTCGGGCATGACCATGGTGTTGGGCTCCTCGGCCGCCCTGGCCGAGATGTCGATGACGCAGAGCGGGCAGACCAGGGTGGCCGGATCGAGGTCGGCGACCGAGGTCCCGTCGGCGGTGAAGTGCAGCGGCGCGTCGATATGGGTGCCGGTGTGTTCGTTGATGGTGAGCCGGAAGAGCTGGTAGCCCGACTCGGCGAACTTCACGGTCTGGTCGTAGAGGATGCCGGGCTGGCCGTCGAAGGTGGGGAAGCTGCCGTCGTAGCGGTGGGTGAGATCGACCACCCGCCCCGAGGCCTGCGCCAGGACCGGGCGGGCTGCGCCGGCGGCGGCGGCCACGGCGGCCGCCCCGGCCGAAAAGCGGAAGACGTCGCGGCGCGAGAGCATCCGCCCCTTCACCGCATCGATCACGCAGGCGTTGCACATCGTTCGTCTCTCCCTGTTGCTGGCCGCGGTGCGCGGCGCCTCTGCGGCGGCCCCCCGCCCCGGCGGCAGGGGCCGCGCGGCGGCCTCCGGCCGGGCCGGGCGCCTCGGGGGCGAGCGCCCCCCGGGCGGCATGGAACGACGGCCGGGGCGGTGCGGTCAAGCGCCGTCTCCCGGGGCCCCGCGGCCGCCGGCGCCGGCGATGCCACTGGAAAGGCCGGCCGCGATCCTGTAGCGGGGGCCCATGACCGAGCGCCTGACGATCCGCCGCCCCGACGACATGCACCTGCACCTGCGCGACGGCGAGATGCTCAGGGCGGTGCTGCCCGAGAGCGCGCGCCACTTCGCCCGCGCCATCGTCATGCCGAACCTGGTGCCGCCGGTGGTGACGGGGGCGCAGGCCGCCGCCTACCGCGCGCGGATCCGCGCGGCGCTGCCGGCCGGCGCCGACTTCACGCCGCTGATGACGCTCTACCTGACCGAAGCGACCGACCCCGCGGACGTCGCACGCGCCGCGGCGGAGGGCATCGTGACCGCGGTGAAGCTCTACCCCGCCGGGGCGACGACCAACTCGGCCTCGGGCGTGCGCGACTTCGACCGGGTGCGGGGCGTGCTCGAGCGCATGGCCGAGATCGGCCTGCCGCTCTGCGTGCACGGCGAGGGGAGCGACCCGGAGGTGGACATCTTCGACCGCGAGGCGGTGTTCATCGACCGCGTGCTCGACCCGATCCGCCGCGCCGTGCCGGGGCTGCGCGTGGTGATGGAGCACGTGACGACGAAGGAGGGCGTGGACTACGTCGCCACGGGCGGCGAGGGCATCGCCGCGACCATCACGGTCCACCACCTGATCCTGAACCGCAACCACATCCTCGCCGGCGGGATCCGGCCGCACTACTACTGCCTGCCGGTCGCCAAGCGCGAGGCGCACCGCCTTGCGCTGCGCGCCGCGGCGGTCTCGGGCAGCCCGCGCTTCTTCCTCGGCACCGATTCCGCCCCCCACCCCGACCGGCTGAAGGAGCACGCCTGCGGCTGCGCGGGCTGCTTCACGGCGCCGAACGCGATCCCGATCCTGGCGGAGGTGTTCGAGGCGGAGGGGGCGCTCGGCCGGCTGGAGGGGTTCACCTCGCGCCACGGCGCGGCCTTCTACGGGCTGGCGCCGAACGCGGGCACGCTCACGCTGGTGCGCGGGCAGGAGCCGGTCACCTGCCCCGCGCGGATCGCCGCCGGGGCGGAGACGGTGACGGTCTTCGACCCGATGATGCCGCTGCACTGGAGCGTCGCGTGAGCGCGGGCGGCGGCACGCGGGCGGGGAGGCCGGGGGGCGCCGCCCCCCGGACCCCCCGGCGTATTTGGGACAAGAGGAAGGCAGGAGGCGCATCGTGATTCCCACCGCCCATCCGCCGCGGGAGGAGATCGCCCGGCTTTCGGCGCGGATGCTGCTCGAGACCGGCGCGGTGCATTTCAACGCCGCCGAGCCCTACACCTATGCCTCGGGGCTGAAGGGGCCGACCTATGTGGACTGCCGGCGGCTGATCTCGTTTCCGCGGGCGCGCGCGACGCTGATGGACTTCCTGGCCTGCACGGTGCTGCGCGAGGCGGGCTTCGAGGCCTTCGACAACGTGGCCGGCGGCGAGACGGCCGGCATCCCCTTCGCCGCGCTGATCGCCGAGCGGCTCGGCCTGCCGATGAGCTACGTCCGCAAGAAGCCCAAGGGTTACGGGCGCAATGCGCGCATCGAGGGGGTGATGGCGCCCGGCCAGCGGGTGCTTCTGGTCGAGGACCTGGCGACCGACGGCGGATCGAAGCTGTCGTTCGTGGAGGCGATCCGCGCGACCGGGGCGAGCTGCGGCCATGCGGCGGTGATCTTCTTCTACGGCATCTTCCCCGGCGCGCGGGAGCGGCTGGCCGCCGCCGGCGTCGCGCTGCACCACCTGTGCACCTGGTGGGACGTGCTGGCCGAGGCGAAGGCGGGCGGCGCCTTCGATGCCGCGACGCTGGCCGAGGTGGAGGCCTTCCTGACGGACCCCGACGCCTGGCGCGCCGCGCGCGGCTGAGCGGGAGACCGCCGGGGAGCGGCGGAGAAGCCTGTGGAGCGGGCTGTTGAGCCCCGGGGGATATCGCGCGGGGGGCGCGCCGGGGAATCACCACCGGGCGTAGGACCATTCAGGGCATTCGCAAGATGTGGTAGGCTCGTGGCTGGCCGCGAGTCCGTCCACAGGCGGTCCACAGGGTCGGGGGCGAGTTATCCCCGGAAACACCCGACTTCCCCGGGGTCTGGCGGGGCGCTAGAGGGGCGCGGGGACATGGTGACGAGACCTGCGGCAGGCAGGCGGGAGAACGAGCATGACGGAAGTGAGGGCGCTGCGCGCCGCCCAGCCGGGCGAGGCGGAGGCCGAGGCGCTGCCCCACAACATCGAGGCCGAGCAGCAGCTGCTCGGCGCGATCCTGACCAACAACGAACTCTACGACCGCGTCGCCGGGATCGTGCGGGCCGAGCACTTCTTCGACCCGGTGCACCGGCGGATCTGGGAGGTCGCCGAGGCGCGGATCCAGAAGAACGCGCTGGCCTCGCCGGTGACGCTGAAGGCGTTCCTCGAGGACGACGAGGGGCTGAAGGCGCTGGGCGGGCCGGCCTACCTCGCGCGGCTGGCCGGCGCGGCGATTGCGGCCTTCGCGGCGCGCGACTATGCGCAGATGCTGCACGACCTCGCCGTCCGGCGGGAGCTGATCGCGCTCGGCCGGGACATCGCGGCCCGGGCCGCCGCGGTGGACGTGGGCAGCGAGCCGGCGGAGCAGATCGTCGAGGCCGAGCAGCGGCTCTACAAGCTGGCCGAGCAGGGTCGCGGGGAGACGGGGTTCCAGTCGTTCCTGAAGGCGGTGACCGACGCGGTGAACGTGGCCAACCTGGCCTACCAGCGCGACGGCGGGCTCGCCGGCCTCTCGACGGGCCTCGTCGATCTCGACCGCAAGCTCGGCGGGCTGCACAAGTCGGACCTCTTGATCCTGGCCGGGCGGCCCTCGATGGGCAAGACCTCGCTGGCCACCAACATCGCCTTCAACATCGCCAAGGCCTACCGACGCGGCCGCCGGCCCGACGGCACCGAGGGCGCGGTGGAGGGGGGCGTGGTCGGCTTCTTCTCGCTGGAGATGTCGGCCGAGCAGCTGGCCGCGCGGGTCCTCTCGGAGGCCGCGGAGGTGCCCTCGGAGCAGATCCGGCGGGGCGACATGACGGAGGCGGAGTTCCGCCGCTTCGTCGAGGCGGCCAAGGCCCTCGAGGCCTGCCCGCTCTACATCGACGACACCCCCGCCCTGCCGATCGCCCAGCTCGCCGCCCGGGCGCGGCGGCTGAAGCGCACCCACGGGCTCGACGTGCTGTTCGTGGACTACCTCCAGCTCGTCCGGCCGGCCTCGGCGAAGGACAGCCGGGTGAACGAGGTCTCGGAGATCACCCAGGGGCTGAAGGCGATCGCCAAGGAGCTCGACATCCCCGTGGTCGCGCTCTCGCAGCTCAGCCGGCAGGTGGAGAGCCGCGAGGACAAGCGCCCGCAGCTGGCCGACCTGCGCGAGTCGGGCTCGATCGAGCAGGACGCCGACGTGGTGATGTTCGTGTTCCGCGAGGAATACTACAAGGAGCGCGAGAAGCCCGGCGACCACGACCTGGAGAAGCTGGCCCGCTGGCAGGAGGAGATGGAGCGGCTGCACGGGCGCGCCGAGGTGATCATCGGCAAGCAGCGCCACGGGCCGATCGGCACCGTCGAGCTTGCCTTCGAGGGCCGCTTCACCCGGTTCTCGAACCTGGTCAAGCCCTGGCAGGCCGGCGGCGGCGGCGAGGGCTTCCGCTAGGCCCGCCCGCCGCGCTGCGCGGTTGCGGCTGGACGGCCGTGCCGCTCCGGGGCCGGCCGTCCGCCATGCGCGCCCTCGTCCTGACGCTGCTCCTCGCCCTGCCGGCCCGGGCCGGGACCGAGGCGGACCTGGAGCTGGTGCTGGCGGTCGATGTCGCGCGCTCGATGTCGCCGGCGGAGCTGATGGTGCGGCGCGAGGGCCATGCCGCCGCGCCGGCCAGCCCCGCGGGGATCGGCGCGATCGGCGCGGAACCCCTCGGGCGGATCGCGCTGACCTGCGCCGAAGGGTCCGGGTCGGGCTGGCAGCGCGTCGTCGCCGACCGGACGCTGATCGAGACGGCCGCGGACGCGCAGCGGGTGGCCGACACGATCCCGTTCGGCGCCGGCGGGACGCTGCGGCGCATCTCGATCCCGGAGGGGCTGCTGTTCGCCCGCGACCGGCTGGCCGCGAACCCCTTCACCGCGCCGCGGCAGGTGATCGACATCCCGGGCGACGGGCCGAACAACGAGGGGCCGCCGGTGACCGCGGCGCGCGACGCGGTGGTGGCGGCGGGCATCACCATCGACGGACTGCCGCTGATGCGGCGCGACGCGCCGGGCGAGGCCTGGAGCATCGACCGGCTCGACCTCTCCTGCTGCGACGGCGTGATCGGCGGCCCCGGCGCCTTCGTCGTGCCGGTGGCGACCCGGGATGCCTTTCCCGAGGCGGTGCGCCGCAAGCTGGTGCTGGCGATCGCCGGGCTGGCCGTGCAGGGCCTGCGGCCGGCCGAGGCCGGGGACGGCCGCGCCACCGACTGCCCGATCGGCGGGAGGATCCGGCAGCCGAGCCGCGGCTTCGGGATGCCCTGGGCCCGGCGGTGCCGCGGCGCTGGGCCCTTGACCTCGCACGCCCGCCTGTCATGAAGGCGGCCCATGGGAACCGGAACGCTGACCATCGACCTCGACGCCGTCGCCGCCAACTGGCGCGCGCTCGACGCGATGAGCGCGGCCGACTGCCAGACCGCGGCGGTGGTCAAGGCGGACGGCTACGGTCTGGGCGCCGGGCCGGTCGCGCGGGCGCTGGCCGAGGCCGGGGCGCGGCGGTTCTTCGTCGCCGTGGCCGAGGAGGGCGCGGCGGTCCGCGAGGCGCTCGGGCCGGGGCCGGAAATCTGTGTCCTCTCCGGGCACATGGCGGGCGACACCGAACTGATCCGCGGCCGCGCGCTGGTGCCGATGCTGAACTCGGCCGAGCAGCTTGCCCGGCATCTCGAGGCGCTGCCGGGGCACCCCTTCGGCATCCAGCTCGACACCGGGATGAACCGGCTGGGCATGAAGGCGCCGGAATGGGCGGCGGTGCGCGACCTTGCGCTGGTCGCGCGCCCGAGCCTGCTGATGAGCCACCTCGCCTGCGCCGACGAGCCTGGCCACGCGATGAACCCGGCCCAGCTCAGGGCCTTCCGCGCGCTGACCGACGGCTGCGGCGTGCCGCGGTCGCTGGCCGCGACGGGGGGCGTGCTGCTCGGGCCGGAGTATCACTTCGACCTGACGCGGCCCGGCGTGGGGCTCTACGGCGGGCTGCCCTTCGAGGCTGCGCGCCCGGTGGTGCGCCTGGCGCTGCCGGTGGTGCAGGTGCATGTGCTGGCCGCCGGCGAGACGGTCGGCTACGGCGCCACCTGGCAGGCCGAGGACGAGGCGGTGATCGCAACGGTATCAGGCGGTTACGCCGACGGGCTCATCCGCCGCATGAGCGGCCGGGCGGTGCTCTTCGCGGACGGGATCCCCTGCCCGCTGGCCGGCCGCGTGTCGATGGACCTGCTTACCGTTGACGTGACGCACCTGGCCGAGGTGCCGGAGGCGCTCGAGATCCTCGGCCCGCAGCAGACGGTGGACGACCTCGCCGCGGCGGCGGGCACCATCGGCTACGAGATCCTGACCGCGCTCGGCGCGCGCTACGCGCGCCGCTACCTCGGCGACGGACGGGGGGGCGTCCGGTGAGCCCGCTGGCCCCGGTCGCGGCCATCGGGCGGGTCACGCTTGCCATGCTGGCGGCGGTGGGGGCGGTGGCGCTGTTCGCGGCGCGCGCCGTCAGCCACCTGTTCCGGCCGCCCTTCTACCCGCGCGAGGTCCTCCAGCAGCTCGTGCAGATCGGCTGGCTCTCGCTGCCGGTCGTGGGGCTGACGGCGGTGTTCACCGGCGGGGCGCTGGCGCTTCAGATCTATGCCGGCGGCAGCCGGTTCAACGCCGAGACGGTGGTGCCCTCGATCGTCGCGATCGGCATCACCCGCGAACTCGGGCCGGTGCTGGGCGGGCTGATGGTCGCGGCGCGCGTCGCCTCCTCGATCGCCGCCGAGATCGGCACGATGAAGGTGACCGAGCAGATCGACGCGCTGGTCACCCTGTCCACCAACCCGCTGAAATACCTGGCCGTGCCCCGGCTGCTGGCGGCGACGCTGGCGGTGCCGGCGCTGGTGGCGGTGGGCGACGCGATCGGCATCGCGGGGGGCTGGATCGTCAGCGTCAACCGGCTCGGCTTCAACTCGGCCGCCTACCTGCAGAACACCGCCGACTTCCTCGAGACCTGGGACGTGGTGTCGGGCCTGATCAAGGGCGCGGTCTTCGGCTTCCTCGTGGCGCTGATGGGCTGTTTCCACGGCATGACCTCGGGGCGCGGCGCGCAGGGCGTGGGCCGGGCGACCAAGGCCGCCGTGGTGGGCGCCTCGGTCGCCATCCTGGCGGCCAACTACATCCTCACCGAGCTGTTCTTCACCGCATGATCGAGCTTCGCGGGGTGCACAAGGCGTTCGGCGGCAACCGCGTCCTGCGGGGCGTGGACCTCACCGTGGCGACCGGCGAGAGCGTGGTGGTGATCGGCGGCTCGGGCACGGGCAAGTCGGTGCTGCTGAAGTGCATCCTGGGCCTGGTTGAGCCGGACGCCGGCACCATCCTGCTCGACGGGCAGGACGTGCGGACGGCCGAGCGCGACCCGTTCCTGGCGAAGTTCGGCATGCTGTTCCAGGGCGGCGCGCTGTTCGATTCGCTGCGCGTCTGGGAGAACGTCGCCTTCCGCCTGATGCGCGGCGCGCTGAAGCGCCCCAGGGCGGAGGCGCGCGCCATCGCGCTGGAGAAGCTGCGCCGCGTCGGGCTCGGGCCCGAGGTGGCCGACCTCTACCCCGCCGAGCTCTCGGGGGGCATGCAGAAGCGCGTCGGCCTCGCGCGGGCGATCGCCGCCGAGCCGCAGGTGATCTTCTTCGACGAACCCACGACCGGCCTCGACCCGATCATGGCGGGCGTGATCAACGCGCTGATCCGCGGGATCGTGACCGAGACGGGGGTGACGGCCGTCACCATCACCCACGACATGGCGAGCGTGCGCGCCATCGCCGACCGCGTGGCGATGCTGCACGAGGGGGTCATCCGCTGGGCGGGGCCGGTCGGGAAGATCGACGCGAGCGGAGACCCTTGCGTGGACCAGTTCATCCACGGCCGGGCCGAGGGCCCGATCGCGGCGGTGCGGTGATGGCGGGCGGGGGCGCGGCGGCGGGCCCGCGCGGGGCCGGGCTGCTCGGGGGGCTGAACCTCGCGCTTCTCGTCCTCTACCCGGTGGCCTGGTTCGCCCCGCTCATGCGCGCCGGGATCAACCTGCCGCTGTTCGGGATGGACGAGATCTCGGTCGTCACCGGGCTGCAGGCGCTCTGGGGAACCGACGTGGCGCTTGCGCTTCTCGTCACGGTGCTGGCGCTCTTCGCGCCCTGGCTCAAGACGATCGGGCTGGCGCTGGTGCATTTCCGCCTCGGCTCGCCGCGGCTGCTCGGCGCGCTGAACCTCATGGGCCGGCTGGCGATGGCCGACGTGTTCCTGATCGCGCTCTACATCGTGATCGTGAAGGGCGTGGGGCTCGCGCGGGTGGAGGTGGCCTGGGGCCTCTACCTCTTCACCGGGTGCATCCTCGCCTCGGTGGCGATCGGGCATTTGACCGAGCGGCGGCTGCGGCGGTAGGCAGCCACGATGGCCAGGTCTCCCGCCTTCTCCTGCACGGCCTGCGGCGCGGTCCATCCGCGGTGGGCGGGACGCTGCGACGCCTGCGGGGCCTGGAACACGGTCGTCGAGGAGGCGCCGCTGTCGGCCGGCCCCGGCCGCGGCCCGGGCCCGGCGCGGGGCAAGGGCGTCGCGCTCACCGATCTTGCCGGCGACGAGCCGCCACCGCCGCGCACGCGCTCGGGCCTCGGCGAGTTCGACCGGGTGCTCGGCGGCGGCCTGGTGCCCGCCTCGGCGGTGCTGGTCGGCGGCGACCCCGGCATCGGCAAGTCCACGCTGCTGCTGCAGGCGGCGGCGCGCTTCGCCCGCGCCGGGCTGCCGACGGTCTATGTCTCGGGCGAGGAGGCCTCGGCGCAGGTGCGCATGCGCGCCCAGCGGCTCGGCTTCGGCGACGCCCCCGTCCGGCTCGCGGCCGAGACCGCGCTGCGCGAGATCCTGACGACGCTCGACGCCGAGCGCCCGGCGCTTGCGGTGATCGACTCGATCCAGACGATGTGGCTCGACACGGTGGAGAGCGCGCCGGGCTCGGTGGCGCAGGTGCGCGCCGCCGCCCAGGAGCTCGTGAGCTTCGCCAAGCGGCGGGGCACGGCGGTGATCCTCGTCGGGCATGTCACCAAGGAGGGGCAGATCGCGGGCCCGCGGGTGGTGGAGCACATGGTGGACACCGTGCTCTACTTCGAGGGCGAGCGCGGCCACCAGTTCCGCATCCTGCGCGCGGTCAAGAACCGCTTCGGCCCGGCCGACGAGATCGGCGTCTTCGAGATGACCGGCGACGGGCTCGCCGAGGTGCCGAACCCTTCGGCGCTGTTCCTGTCGGACCGCGAGCGCGCCACGCCGGGCTCGGTCGTCTTCGCCGGGATCGAGGGCACGCGCCCGGTGCTGGCCGAGCTGCAGGCGCTGGTCGCCCCCTCGCCGCTCGCCCAGCCCCGGCGCACGGTGGTCGGGCTCGACGGGGGGCGACTCGCGATGATCCTCGCGGTGCTCGAGGCGCGCTGCGGCATCCCCTTCGCGGGGCTCGACGTCTACCTCAACGTCGCGGGCGGGCTCAGGGTCAGCGAACCAGCCGCCGATCTGGCCGTGGCGGCCGCGCTCCTCTCGGCGCGGGAGGATGTTGCACTTCCGCCAGACCTCGTGGTTTTCGGCGAGATCAGCCTTTCCGGCGCCCTGCGTCCCGTGGGACAAACCGAAAACCGGTTGAAGGAGGCACAGAAACTTGGTTTCACCGGGGCGCTTGCGCCTGCGCGAAGCAAGCTCGGAACGGAAGCGGGCATGGCGGTGCGGCTCGTGCCGGACTTGACCGCCTTCGTCGGGGACATCTTCGGGGCCGGCTGACGGCCCCGCGTGGAGCGAGGACATGGATTTCACCATCATCGACGCGATCGTCGCGGTCGTGATCATCGTGTCGGCCATCCTGGCCTACTCGCGCGGGCTGGTGCGCGAGACGCTTGCGATCGGGGGCTGGGTGGCCGCGGCCGTCGTCGCCTACATCTTCGCGCCGCAGGCCGAGCCGCTGATGAAGGAGGTTCCCGTCCTCTCCGACGTGATCGCGGGATCCTGCGAGATCTCGATGATCACCGCCTTCGCCGCGGTCTTTGCCGTGGCGCTGATCGTGTTCTCGATCTTCACGCCGCTGTTCTCCTCGATCGTCCAGCGCTCGGCGCTGGGCGGTGTGGACCAGGCGCTGGGCTTCTTCTTCGGGGTGCTGAGGGGCATCCTGATCGTGGCGATCGCCTTCATCGTCTACGGCCGCGTCGTGGTGGGGCAGACCTACCCGATGGTGGACAACAGCCAGTCGGCCCGGATCTTCGCCCGGATCCAGACCTCGCTGACCGAGCAGATCCCCGACGAGGCGCCGGGCTGGATCACCCAGCGCTACGAGGACCTGCTCGGCGCATGCGACGCCGGGGCGCCGGCGCCGCAGCCGCAGCCCGCCCCGCAGCCGCAGCCGCAGCCGCCGGCCGGGACGGCCCCGGCGCAGGGCGGCGCGACCGCGCCGGCCACCGGCAACTGACCGCGGCCCCCAGCGCCCGGCGGCTTCCGGCGGCGGCCGAGACGCCGGGCGTGACACCGCGGGGCGCAGGCACTAAGTAGAGCGCGACCGACGCGCTTCCGAGGGAATCGCCGATGCGCCGCCCGCTGCGCTCTCATCCGTTCGACATCCACGAGGACGGCGACCGGCTCCGCGAGGAATGCGGGGTCTACGGCGTGATCGGGGTGGCCGACGCGGCGCAGTTCGTGGCGCTGGGGCTGCATGCGCTCCAGCACCGGGGCCAGGAGGCGGGGGGCATCGTCTCCTACGATCCCGAGACCGGCTTCAACTCGGCCCGGCGCTTCGGCTACGTGCGCGACAACTTCACCTCGGCCGACGTGATGGCGACCCTGCCGGGCACGCTGGCGATCGGCCATGTGCGCTATTCCACCGCCGGCTCGAAGGGCCACACCGCGATCCGCGACGTGCAGCCCTTCTTCGGCGAGTTCTCGGCCGGCGGCGCGGCGATCGCGCACAACGGCAACATCACCAACGCCGACGCGCTTCGGCGCGAGCTGATCGACCGCGGCTCGATCTTCCAGTCCTCGTCCGACAGCGAGTGCATCATCCACCTGATGGCGCGCTCGCTCCAGCGCAGCGTGCCCGAGCGGATGAAGGACGCGCTGCGCCGGGTGGAGGGCGCCTTCTCCATCGTCGCCATGACCCGCACGAAGCTGATCGGGGTGCGCGACCCGCTCGGCGTGCGGCCGCTGGTGCTCGGCCGGCTCGGCCCCGAGAAGGGCGGCGGCTGGGTGCTCTCGTCGGAGACCTGCGCGCTCGACATCGTGGGGGCGGAGTTCCTGCGCGAGGTGGAACCCGGCGAAATGGTGGTGATCGAGGACGGGCAGCTCACCTCGGACCGGCCGTTCCGCCCGCAGCCGCCGCGGTTCTGCATCTTCGAGCACGTCTACTTCTCGCGCCCCGACTCGATCCTGGGCGGGCGGTCGGTCTACGAGACGCGCCGCCAGATCGGGGTGGAACTGGCGCGCGAGGCCCCGGCCGTGGCCGACCTCGTCTGCCCGGTGCCGGATTCGGGGACGCCCGCGGCGATCGGCTTCGCGCACGAGAGCGGCATCCCCTTCGGCATGGGGATCATCCGCAACCAGTATGTCGGGCGCACCTTCATCGAACCGACCGAGCAGATCCGCAACATGGGGGTGCGGCTGAAGCTGAACATCAACCGCGCGCTGGTGCGCGGCAAGCGGATCGTGCTGGTGGACGACAGCGTGGTGCGGGGCACGACGAGCCGCAAGATCAAGGAGATGCTGATCGACGCCGGCGCGGCCGAGGTGCATTTCCGCATCGCCTCGCCGCCGACGGCCTGGCCCTGCTTCTACGGCGTGGACACGCCGCAGCGCGAGAAGCTGCTGGCCGCGACGATGAGCGAGGAGGAGATGCGCGCGCATCTCGGCGTGGATTCGCTGCGCTTCATCACGCTCGACGGGCTCTACCGCGCGGTGGGCGAGGCGAAGGGCCGCGACCCGAAGGCGCCGCGCTACTGCGACGCCTGCTTCTCGGGCGAATATCCGGTCGCGCCCTCGGACATGATCGAGAAGGGTTTCCAGCTGAAGGCGGCGGAGTGAGCGGCGGGGCCGGGGTGGAGGCGGAAGCCGGGGCGGAAGCCGGGGCGGAGGCGGCGGCCCAGGCCGACGCCGTGCGGTTCCGCCCGCATCACTTCCTCTGCGCGCTCGGCTTCGTGGGCAAGGGCTACTCGGACCGCTTCACCGCCAACATGGCCGCCATCGTCGAGGGGCGCCTGCGCGCGCCGGGCGGCGCGGCGACCGCGATCGAGGTGGTCGGCCGGCTCGACGACATCTGCGCCCCCTGCCCGCGCCGGGCGGGCGCCCTCTGTTCGGTGCAGGCGAAGATCGACAGGCTCGACGCGGCCCATGCCGCGGCGCTCGGGCTGGCGCCGGGCGACCGCATCCGCTGGGGCGAGGCGCTGGCGCGGATCCGCGCGCGCGTCCGCCCCGGCGACCTGGCGCGCCTCTGCGCGGGCTGCGAGTGGCTGGAGCTCGGGCTCTGCGAGGCGGCGCTGGCCCGCCTGCACGCAACGGGCGGCCGCTGAGGGCCGCCCGTCCGGAGGGCATCCCGCGCGGAGGCGGGGCCGGTCAGGCGCGGCGCGCGCCGACCACCGCCCAGGCGCCCGCCACCACCAGCGCGGCGATCACGGCCTTGACCGCATCGCCGATCAGGAAGGGCGACATGTAGTAGGCCCAGATCGAGGCGAAGCTGTCGGCGCCCCATTTCGAGGCATCCAGGCCGAAGAGCGCGTCCGCCCCCATCGCCCAGGCGACGCCCGGCACGTAGAGCAGCGCCGAGATGGCGATGCAGGCCAGCGCGACCGGCACGACGCCGCGGATGCCGCGGTCGGAGACGAGGCCGGCCAGCCAGGCCATGCCGACGAATCCGACGAGGAAGCCCGCCGTCGGCCCGAAGAAGGCGGCGCCATTGCCGCCGTTGGCGAAGACCGGCAGCCCCATCGCCCCCTCGGCGAGGTAGGCGAGCAGCGTCGCCGCCCCGAGCCGGGCGCCGTAGGCGAGGCCGACGAGCAGCACGGCGAGCGTCTGGAGCGTCATCGGCACGGGATACATGGGCACGCTGACCTGCGCCGCCGCGGCGACGAAGAGCGACCCGGCGAGGACCATCGCGATCTTCCGGGTCAGGGTCTGCCGGCCGAGGACGGCGGCGGAAAGCGTTGCGTTCATGGATATTCTCCCCATCGAGGTCGGTTGCCGACACCGGCCCTTCATCGCAAGGCGCCGCGGCCAGAGTCAAGGCGCCCCCCCCCCGCGCCCCGCCAGGGCGCATCCCCGGCGTGCCCCGCCGCGGCGCATCCCCGGTCAGGCCGGCCGGGATGCACCCCCCCGCCGCCGCGCCGCCCCCCCTTGCGCCCTCCCGCGGCCGGTGCCAAACGGATGCGATGACCGACCCCCGCATCGCCCTTGTCACCGGCGCCTCGCGCGGCCTCGGCGCGGCGTTCGCCGAGGCGCTCGGGGCCCGCGGCTGGCACGTCGTGGCCGTGGCGCGGACCACCGGCGCGCTCGAGGAGCTCGACGACCGGATCCGCGCCGCCGGCGGCAGCGCCACGCTCGCGCCCATGGACATCACGGTGGAGGAGGCGATGCGCACCCTCTGCCGCGGCATCCACGACCGCTGGGGGCGGGCCGACCTCTGGGTCCATGCCGCCGTGCACGCCGCGCCGCTGACGCCGGCCGGCCACCTCGACGCGAAGGACCTCGACCGCTCGATCGCGGTCAATGTCCGCGCCACCGGCATCCTGATTCCCTTCGTCGAGCCGCTGCTGCGCGCCGCGCGCGCGGGCACGGCGCTGTTCCTCGACGATCCGCGCGCGGGCCAGAAGTTCTTCGCGGCCTACGGGGCGACCAAGGCCGCGCAGATCGCGCTGGCCCGCAGCTGGCAGGCCGAGACGGTGCGCACCGGGCCGCGCGTGGTGATCGCGGCGCCCGCGCCCATGCCCACCGCGACGCGCGCCCGCTTCTTCCCCGGCGAGGACCGCGCCGCGCTGACGCCCTGCGCCGCCGAGGCCGGGCGGATCCTCGCGGAGGTCCTCGGCCCGGCCTCCCCCGACCGGGCGGCGGGGAACGCGCCCTCCGCATCCCTCTGAGGCGCGCCGGTGCCGGCCGCAGCCCCCCGACCACGACGCAGCCACGGGAGCCGCGCATGACCATCCGAACCCTCGTCTGGAGCGAGAACGTCCACGAACGGACGAATGCCGAGGTCGCCCGGCTCTACCCCCAGGGGATGCACGCGACCATCGCCGCGGCGCTGAACGCCGACCCCGGCATCGCGGCCGGGACCGCCACGCTCCAGGACCCCGAGCACGGCCTGACCGAGGCGCGGCTCGCCGCGACCGACGTGCTCGTCTGGTGGGGCCATGCGGCGCATGGCGAGGTCGCCGATGCGGTGGTCGAACGGGTCGTCCGCGCGGTCTGGTCGGGCATGGGGCTGATCGCGCTGCACTCGGCGCATTTCTCCAAGGTGTTCCTGCGGCTGATGGGCACGCCCTGCAACCTCTCCTGGCGCGAGGCGGGCGAGCGCGAGCGGGTCTGGGTGACGGCGCCGCACCACCCGATCGCCGCCGGGCTGCCGGCCTTCTTCGAGCTGGAGCACGAGGAGATGTACGGCGAGCCCTTCGGCGTGCCCGAACCGCTCGAGACCGTGTTCGTGAGCTGGTTCCAGGGCGGCGAGGTGTTCCGCTCGGGGCTGACCTACCGGCGCGGCGCGGGCAACATCTTCTACTTCCGGCCGGGGCACGAGACCTATCCGACCTACCACGACGCGACCGTGCAGCAGGTGCTGCGCAACGCGGTGCGCTGGGCGGCGAACCCGGCGCCCCGCCTGGCCGATCCGCAGGCCGCGCCCAACGTGCCGGTCGAGGCCGCGCCGGAGCGGATCGAGGCGCGGGGGGCGAGCCTGCACGCGCCGGGCAGGGAAGGGTTCCGCTGAGCCATGCCCGCCACGCGCCCGCCCCCCCTCCGCCTGCTGATCGTGGGCACGGGCGGCATGGCCGCCCAGCACGCGCGGAGCTTCAGCCGCATTCCGGGCGTCACGCTCGTGGGCGGGGTCGATACCGATCCCGGGCGCCGCGCGGCCTTCGCCGACCGCTTCGCCCTGCCGCAGAGCTTCGCCAGCGTCGAGGAGGCGCTCGACTGGGGCGGCTTCGACGCCGCGACCAACGTCACCCCCGACCGCGCGCACTACCCGACGACCCTGCCGCTGATCGCCGCCGGCAAGCACGTGCTCTGCGAGAAGCCGCTTGCCACCAGCCGCGCCGATGCCCAGGACATGGCCGCGCGCGCCCGCGCCGCCGGGATCGTCAACGGGGTGAACCTGAGCTACCGCAACCTCGGCGTGCTGCAGCAGGCCGCCCGGCTGATCCGCGACGGGGCGATCGGCGAGGTGCGGCATTTCGAGGCCTCCTATCTCCAGAGCTGGCTGACCCAGCCCGCCTGGGGCGACTGGCGGGCCGAGGAACAGTGGCTCTGGCGGCTCTCGACCGCGCACGGCTCGAAGGGGGTGCTCGGCGACGTGGGCATCCACATCCTCGACTTCCTGAGCTTCGCGGCCGGCCTCGGCATCGCCGAGATCTCCTGCCGTCTCAAGACCTTCCCGAAGGCGCCGGGCGACCGGATCGGGGCCTATCCGCTCGACGCCAACGACAGCGCGGTGATGCATCTGGCGCTGTCGAACGGCGCGGTCGGCGTGGTGCATGCCACCCGCTTCGCCTCGGGCCACCTCAACGACCTGCGCGCCCGGATCTACGGCGACCGCGGGGGCATCGAGGTCGCGCTGGAGCGCGGGGCGGGCCGGCTGCGGCTGAGCGCGGGGGAAGATCTCGTCGCCGGGCGCTGGCGGCCGCTTCGCTCCGACCCGGTGCCGACCGTCTACCGGCGCTTTGCCGATGCGATCCGCGGCGGCGCGCCGATGGAGCCGGACTTCGCCCGCGGGGCGGAGCTTCAGGCCGCGCTCGACCGCGCCGAGGAGAGCGCGGCCGCCGGGGGCGCGAGCCTGCCGGTCTGAGGCGCGCGCGGGGGCGGGCGCGGACGCGGGGGCGGGCGCGGGGCCACCCCCGGCGCCGGCGTCACTCGGCGGCAAGCCCCTCTTCCTCGGCCTCGGCCTGCTGGCGCTGCCAGAGCTGGGCGTAGCGCCCGCCCCGGGCCAGCAGCGCCTCGTGCGTGCCCTCCTCGACGATCCGGCCCTGCTCGAGCACCACGATGCGGTCGGCATCCGCCACGGTGGAAAGCCGGTGGGCGATCACGATCACGGTGCGGCCCTCGCCCATCTCGCGGAGCGAGTCCTGGATGTCGCGCTCGGTCTCGGTGTCGAGCGCGCTCGTCGCCTCGTCGAGGAGCAGGATCGGCTGGTTCTTGAGCAGCGTGCGCGCGATGCCGACGCGCTGCTTCTCGCCGCCCGAGAGCTTCAGGCCCCGCTCGCCCACCCTCGTTTCGTAGCCTTCGGGGAGGCTGAGGATGAAATCGTGGATCTTCGCCGCCCGCGCGGCGGCCTCGACCTCCGCCCGGCTCGCCTCGGGCCGGCCGTAGGCGATGTTGTAGCAGATCGTGTCGTTGAAGAGCACCGTGTCCTGCGGCACGACGCCGATCGCCGCATGGAGGCTCTCCTGCGTGACATCGCGCACGTCCTGCCCGTCGATCCTGACGGCCCCGCCGGTCACGTCGTAGAAGCGGAAGAGGAGCCGCCCGATGGTGGACTTGCCCGACCCGGAGGGCCCGACGATCGCCACCCGCTCGCCCGGGCCGACGCGGAGCGTGACCCCCTTCAGGATCGGCCGCTCGGGGTCGTAGCCGAACTCGACCGCGTCGAACACGATCTCGCCGCCCGTCACCCTGAGCGCGGGCGCGCCCGGCCGGTCGGTGATCTCGCGCGGCTGCTCGAGCAGGTCGAACATCTCGCCCATGTCGACGAGCGCCTGGCGGATCTCGCGGTAGACGGTGCCGAGGAAGTTGAGCGGCACCGTGATCTGGACCATGTAGGCGTTGACCATCACGAAGTCGCCCACCGTCAGCTCGCCCCGCTGCACCCCGAGCGCGGCCATGACCATGACGATCACCAGGCCCGCGGTGATCAGGAAGGACTGGCCGAAGTTGAGGAAGGCGAGCGAGTAGTTGGTCAGGTTCGCCGCCCGCTCGTAGCCCTCCATCGCCCGGTCGTAGCGCTCCGCCTCGCGGGCTTCGGCGCCGAAGTACTTCACCGTCTCGTAGTTCAGCAGGCTGTCGATCGCCTTCTGGTTGGCGTCGGTGTCCTGGTCGTTCATCTGCTTGCGGATCCTCACCCGCCATTCGGTGACGCGGAGGGTGAAGCTGACGTAGAGCCAGATGGTCACCGCCACCACGGCCAGATACCGGACGTCGAAGTAGAGGTGGAAGATCACCGCCGTCAGCGCGAGTTCCAGCGCCAGCGGCCCGACCGAGAACAGCAGGAAGCGCAGCAGGAAGTCCACGCCCTTGACACCGCGCTCGATCACCCGGCTGAGGCCGCCGGTCTTGCGGGTGATGTGGTAGCGCAGCGAGAGCCCGTGGATGTGCCGGAAGGTCTCGAGCGCGAGCTGCCGGAGCGCCCGCTGCCCGACCCGGGTGAAGACCGCGTCCCGCGCCTGCTGCAGGCCGACGTTGAGCAGCCGGGCGAGGCCGTAGGCCAGGGTGATCCCGACCGCGCCCGCGCCCAGCATGAAGGCGGGCGTCGGCGCCGTGCCCCCCAGCGCGTCGACCGCGAGCTTGAAGAGGTAGGGCACGGCGACGCCGACGAGCTTGGCGACGACGAGGGCGGCGAGCGAGGCCACCACGCGGCGCTTCACCCAGCCCTGGCCCGCCGGCCAGAGGTAGGGGCCGACGCGCCGGATCGTGCGCCATCCGCTGCGCCTTTCGGCGATCTCGACCGTGTCCCTCATGCCATCCCGCAGGCTGCCGCGGGCGCCGACCCTATGCCCCGGCGCGGGGAAACGCCAGAGGTGCCGGGCCCCGGCCCCGCCCCGGCCGGCGCCCCGCCTCAGCCGGGATCGGTCGGATCGGCGGGATCGGCGGGATCGAGCGGCACGGTGAAGACCTGGCCGGGGTAGATCAGGTCGGGGTCGCGGATCTGGTCGCGGTTGGCCTCGAACACCTTCACGTAGAGGATGCCCTCGCCGTAGTTCTCGCGCGCGATGCGCCAGAGGGTGAAGCCCTTCTGCACCGTCACCAGGACGGCGCCCGTGGCCCCGCCCGCGCGCACCTCCTCGACGAGCATGCCCTCGAGCTCCTCGCGCGTCTCGCGGGTGACCTGCGTCTCGGTCCGCGCCACGACCTCGCCGCCCGCCCCGATCTGGTCGACGCGCAGCGTGTAGCTTGGCGGCGCATCGGCCGGAAGCTGCGCCGACCAGGTGCCATCGGAGATCTTCACGGTGGCCACCTCGACGTTGTCGGCGTAGATGCGGGCGAAGCCGCCGCCCGTCGCCCGGCCCGAGACCGACATGGCGCCGCGCGGCCCGGAGGAGATCGCCTGGATGACGAGCGGCGGGGCGTCGGCCGCGGATCCGGCCGAGGCGGCGCCCTGGAGCACCTTCACCGCGCCGCTCTCGTCGGCGAGGATCACGTCGGGAAGCGCCTCGGCGGCAGGCGCCGCTGGGGGC
>JANZZL010000003.1 GCA_026419405.1 Paracoccaceae bacterium
AGATGTGTATAAGAGACAGGCCTCGGGCTGCGGCTCGGGCCCGGCCTCGGCCTCGGGTGGCCGGCCTCCGGGGAGGGGGCCGGCTGGCGCGCCGGCCGCGTCGGGGGCTGCCGAGCCATCGGCGGCAGCGTCGGCGGGCGCGGGCGGGTCGAGATCGGCGCCGGGCAGGGCGCCCGACGCGGGATCGGCCGCGGCATCGCCGCCGCCCGTGGGCGCGTCGGCCGCCGTGTCGGCCCTCGTGTCGGCCGCCGTGTTGGCCCTCGTGTCGGCCCTCGTGTCGGCCATGGGGTCGGA
The DNA here is from genome assembly GCA_026419405.1 of Paracoccaceae bacterium. Classification (GTDB taxonomy): domain Bacteria; phylum Pseudomonadota; class Alphaproteobacteria; order Rhodobacterales; family Rhodobacteraceae; genus JANZZL01. The sequence continues at coordinate 295 of JANZZL010000003.1, forward strand.
GGTGGCGCCGGCCGCCTCGGATGCGGGCTCCGCCGGCGGCGCCCGGCCGGGCGGGTCGCCCGGTCCGGCGGCCTCCGGCGCCTCCGGCCCTGCCGTCTCTCCGGGTGGGATCGCCGAGCTTGTCTTCGACCTGCGGGCCACCGGCCACCTCCTTCCCCGGGACTCTGCCGGCCGGACTGTATCCCGCGCGACCCCCTGCCTCAAGGCGGCGCGGCGAGCGTCAGGAGCGCCCGGATCATCGCCTCGGCATCGGGGGCCCCCGCCACGGCGAGCCGGTCCGGCGCGGGGCCGCTCCAGGCCTCGGCCACCGCCCCGCTCAGCGCGGCGACGCGCAGCGGCGCGCGCACCCTCAGGCCGGCGAGCGCCGCGGCGAGGCGTCGGGCGGAGCCGGCGGAGAACAACGGCACGAGGACCGTCGCGGTTCCGCCGAGGAGTGCGCGCGCCTCGGGGCCGAGCGGGGCGGGTCGCTGATCGTAGACCACGGCCTCGTCGCAGGCGATGCCCGCCGCGCGGAGCCTGGCGGCCACCTCGCCGTGTGACTCGCGGCCGCGCGCGAAGAGCAGCGGCCCGCGTGCCCCCGCCGCGGCGACCATCGCCACGAGCGCGTCGGCATCGCCCTCGGCGGCCTCGGCGGCCCAGCCGGCGGCGCGCGCGGCGGCGGCGGTGCGCGTGCCGACGCACCAGGCCGGCACCGGCCGGGCCGGCGCGCCGAGTGCCGCGACCGCGTTCTGCGAGGCGAAGACGACGCCGGAATAGCCGGAGGGGTCCGGCGCGCCGGGCAGCGGCACGATCTCGGTCACGGGAGCGATCAGCACGACCGCGCCGGCCCCTGCCGCGGCCCTCCAGGCCTCGGCGAACCGCTCGGAGGCCGCGCGTGGCCGCGTGAGCAGGAGGGGCGGAACGGGGGCCAGGGCCAGCCTCGTCGGCATTGTGCAGCAACCGCCCCCGGTGTTACCCGTGCCCCAGCCGCCACGCAACGCCGCTCCGATGGGCAAGACTCTGACCTTCCTCGGGATCGAATCGAGCTGCGACGACACCGCCGCCGCCGTGGTGCGGCACGACGATGGCCGGGCGGCGGCGATCCTCTCCTCGGTGGTCGCCGGCCAGTCGGCGGTGCACGCGGCCTTCGGCGGCGTGGTGCCCGAGCTGGCGGCCCGGGCCCATGTCGAGAAGCTCGACCGCTGCGCCGAGGCGGCCCTCGGCGAGGCCGGGCTGCGGCTGGAGGACCTCGACGGCGTGGCGGTGACCGCCGGGCCGGGCCTGATCGGCGGGCTGCTCGCCGGGGTGATGTTCGCCAAGGGCCTCGCGGCCGGGGCGGGGCTGCCGCTCATCGGCGTGAACCACCTGGCCGGTCACGCGCTCACGCCGCGCCTCACCGACGGGATCGGCTTTCCCTACCTGATCCTGCTCGTCTCGGGGGGGCACTGCCAGTTCCTGGTCGTGCGCGGGGCCGAGCGCTTCACCCGCCTTGGCGGCACGATCGACGACGCGCCGGGCGAGGCCTTCGACAAGGTCGCCAGGCTGCTCGGCCTGCCGCAGCCGGGCGGGCCCGCCGTCGAGGCCGAGGCGGCCGCGGGCGACCCGGCGCGGTTCGCCCTTCCGCGCCCGCTGCTCGACCGGCCCGGCTGCGACCTGAGCTTCTCGGGCCTCAAGACGGCGGTGCTGCGCGCCCGCGACGAGGCGGCGGCCCGCGACGGGGGGCTCCGGCGGCAGGACCGCGCCGACCTCTGCGCCGCGTTCCAGGCCGCGGTGGCCGAGGTTCTGGCCGGGAAGGCGCGGCGGGCGCTGGCGGCCTTCCTGGCCGAGCGCCCCGCCGAGCCCGTGTTCGCCGTGGCGGGCGGGGTTGCGGCCAACGGCGCGGTGCGCTCGGCGCTTCAGGCCGCGGCGGCGGCGGCCGGCGCACGCTTTCTGGCGCCGCCGCTGCCGCTGTGCACCGACAATGCCGCGATGATCGCCTGGGCGGGGATCGAGCGCTTCCGCCTCGGCCATGCCGACGACCTGGCGCTTTCGGCCCGGCCGCGCTGGCCGCTCGACACCGCGGCGCCCGCGCTCGTCGGCGGGGGGCGCAAGGGGGCGCGGGCATGAGCCGCATCGGCATCCTCGGCGCCGGCGCCTTCGGCACCGCGCTGGCGGTGGCGCTCGCCCGGGGCGGGCGCGAGGTCACGCTGGTGGGCCGCGACCCCGGCCTGGCGCGGGCGCGGGCCTCGCAGCGGCTGCCGGGGGTGCGGCTGATGGCGGGCATCGCCGCCACCACGCGCGCGGCCGACCTCAGGGGCTGCGCGGCCGTGCTGCTGACGGTGCCGATGCAGCGGCTCGCCGCCGCGCTTTCCGAACACGCGGCCGCGCTGAGGGGGCTGTCCCTCGTCGCCTGCTGCAAGGGGGTGGACCTCGAGACGCTGCGCGGACCGACCGCGATCCTCGCCGAGGCGGGGGCGGCGCATCCGGCGGTGCTGACCGGCCCCTCCTTCGCCGCCGACATCGCCCAGGGCCTGCCCACGGCACTGACGCTCGCCTGCGCCGACGCGGCCGAGGGCAGGCGGCTGCAGCACCTCCTCTCGGGTCCGACGCTGCGTCTCTACCGCACCGCCGACACCGCCGGCGCCGAACTCGGCGGCGCGCTGAAGAACGTGATCGCCATCGCCGCGGGCGCCGCGATCGGCGCCGGCCTCGGCGACAGCGCCCGCGCCGCGCTGATGACGCGGGGCTATGCCGAGATGACGCGGCTTGCGCTCGCGCTGGGCGCGCGGGCCGAGACGCTCGCGGGCCTCTCGGGGCTCGGCGACCTCGTGCTGACCTGCACCTCGAGCCAGTCGCGCAACTTCCGCTGGGGCCATGCGCTGGGCCGGGGCGAGGCCTTCGGCGAGGGCGTGACGGTCGAGGGCATCGCCACCGCCCGCGCCGCCGCGCGCCTGGCCGCCGGGCGCGGCATCGAGGTGCCGATCACCGACACCGTCGCCGCCCTGGCCGAGGGCCGGCTGACCATCGACGGCGCGATCGAGGCGCTGCTCGCCCGGCCGCTGAAGGAGGAATCATGATGGAGGGAGACCCTTGCCGCTCTTCGCGCTGATCTGCACCGACGGGCCCGGCCGGCTCGAGATCCGCAAGGCCAGCCGCGAGGCGCATCTGGCCTACATCCGCGACAGCGGGGTCGTGGCCATGGCCGGCCCCTTCCTCGACGCCGCGGGGGCGATGACGGGCTCGCTCGTCGTGCTCGAGGTGGCCGATCGCGCCGCGGCCGAGGCCTGGGCGGCAGGCGACCCCTACGCGAAGGCCGGGGTCTTCGCCGAGGTGCGCATCGAGGAATGGAAGAAGGTGATCGGCTGATGGCCTACTGGCTGTTCAAGTCGGAACCCGACGCCTGGAGCTGGGACCAGCAGGTGGCGAAGGGCGCGGCCGGCGAGGAATGGACGGGCGTGCGCAACTATCAGGCGCGCAACAACATGCGCGCGATGAAGGTGGGCGACCGGGGCTTCTTCTACCACTCGAACGAGGGCAAGGCGATCGTCGGCATCGTCGAGGTGATCGCCGAGGCCCACCCCGACTCCACCGCCGACGACCCGAAGTGGGAATGCGTGGATGTCCGCGCGGTGAAGCCGCTCGCCCGCCCCGTCACGCTCGAGATGGCGAAGGCGGACCCGCGGCTGAAGGACATGGTGCTGGTCAACAACACGCGCCTGTCGGTCCAGCCGGTGACCGAGGCGGAATGGCGCGTGATCTGCGAACTGGGCGGGGTGGAGCCGTGATGCGCGCCCGTCAGGGGGAACCGGCGCGCGGAAGGCCGGCGCCGGCAGGGGAAGGAGGCACCCGGGCATGAGGATCGCGATGTGGTCGGGGCCGCGGAACCTCTCGACCGCGATGATGTATGCCTTCGGCCAGCGCGCCGACTTCGCGGTGTGGGACGAACCCTTCTACGCCGCCTATCTGGCGGCCACGGGGCTCGACCACCCGATGCGTGCCGAGATCCTCGCGGCGGGCGAGCCCGACCCGGCGCAGGTGGCGGCCCGCTGCCTCGGGCCCGTCCCCGGCGGCAGGCCGCACTTCTACATGAAGCACATGACCCACCACATGGTCGCTGGCATGCCGCTCGACTGGGCGCGGGACTGCACGAACGTGTTCCTGATCCGCCATCCCGCCCGGGTCGTGGCGAGCTATGCGCGCAAGCGCGAGGGCCCGACGCTGGAGGACATCGGCTTCGCGCAGCAGGCGCGGCTGTTCGACACCGTGGGCGACTGGCTCGGCCGGGCGCCGCTGGTGATCGATTCCGCCGACATCCGGGCCGACCCCGCCGGGGCGCTCGCCGCGCTTTGCGCCGCGCTCGGCCTCGCTTTCGACCGCGCCATGCTCTCCTGGCCCGCGGGCGGGCGGCCGGAGGACGGCGCCTGGGCCCCGCACTGGTACGGCGCGGTCCACCGCTCGACCGGCTTCGAGGAGCCGGAGGGGCCGCTTCCCGCGCTGGAGGGCGACTATGCGCGCCTGGCCGAGGCGGCCCTGCCATTCTACGAGCGGCTCGCCGCGCACCGGCTGATCCCCGGCGCGCCGGGCGCCGCCGCCTAGAGCGCCTTGCGCGCCCTGAGCGCGGCGGTGATCGTGCCGTCGTCGAGCCAGTCGAGCTCGCCCCCCATCGGCACGCCCTGGGCCAGCGTCGTGACCGTGACGCCGGTCGGGGCGAGCGCCTCGGCGATGTAGTGCGCGGTGGTCTGGCCGTCGACCGTGGCGCCGAGCGCGAGGATCACCTCGTGCACGCCCTCGGCGCCGACGCGCGCCACCAGCCTGGGGATCCGCAGCTCCTCGGGCCCCACCGCGTCGAGCGCCGAGAGGGTGCCGCCGAGCACGTGGTAGCGCCCGCGGAACACGCCGGCGCGCTCCATCGCCCAGAGGTCGGCCACGTCCTCGACCACGCAGATCTCGCCCGTGGCGCGGCGCCCGTCGCGGCAGATGTCGCAGACATCCGCCGTGCCGATGTTGCCGCAGGTGGCGCATTCGCGCGCCGTCGCGGCCACGCGCGCCATGGCCTCGGCCAGCGGCGCCATCAGCCCGCCGCGCTTCTTGACGAGGTGCAGCACCGCCCGCCGGGCCGACCGCGGCCCGAGGCCCGGCAACCGGGCCATCAGCTCGATCAGCGCCTCGATCTCGCGGGTGGCCTCGGACAAGGGTGCCCCGGAATCAGAAGGGCAGCTTCATGCCGGGCGGCAGGCCGAGCCCCTCGGTGAGGCGCGCAAGTTCCTGCTGGCTGCGCTCGGCGGCCTTGCCCTGGGCATCCCGGATCGCGGCGAGGATCAGATCCTCGACGACCTCCTTCTCGTCGGGCTTGAAGATCGAGGGGTCGATCGACAGGCCGACCAGCTCGCCCTTCGCCGTCGCCGTCGCGCGCACCAGTCCGGCCCCGCTCGACCCTTCCACGGTGATGCGGCCGAGGTCCTCCTGGAGCACGGCCATCTTCTGCTGCATCTCCTGCGCCGCCTTCATCATCCTGGCCATGTCGCCAAGGCCGCCCAGACCCTTCAGCATCGGCAATCTCCTGTGACGTCAGGTCCGACATACGTGCCGCCCGGCCCCGCGGCAAGGCTCAGCCGTCCTCGAACGGGTCCCACTCGTCCTCGACCTCGGGCAGTGCCGCCTGCGCCGCCTCGCGGGCGATCTCCTCGCCGGTGCGGATCTCGGTGATCCGCGCCTCGGGGAAGGCCCGGAACACCGCCTGCACCAGCGGATGCGCCATGGCCCGTGCCTTCAGCGCGTCCTGTTCGGCCGCGCGCGCCTCGGCGATCGTCGGCGCGCCCCCCGAGGCGACGACCGAAACGCCCCAGCGCACGCCGGTGAAGGCCTGGAGGCGCTGCTGCAGCCGCGAGGCGAGATCGGCCGGCGCGCCGGGCGCGGGCTCGAACTCGATCCGGCCCGGCGCGTAGCGGACCAGGCGCAGGCAGGTCTCGACCTCGATCAGCAGCTTGACGTCGCGGTTGGCGCGGATGAGCTGCAGCACGTCCTCGAAGCGGGCGTAGCGGGCAAGCGCGACCTCGGGTGCGAGCGCGAGCGCGGTCGCCGCGCCGCCGGCCGCGGGGCCCGCGGCGACCGGGGCCACCGGCGAGGCGGCGGGCGCAGCCGGGGCCGCCTGCCGCGCCG
>JANZZL010000018.1 GCA_026419405.1 Paracoccaceae bacterium
GGCGAGGCTCCGGCCGGAGCCGCCTCGCCCGAGCCGCCGCGGCGGCTGCGCGTCACCCGGCGGCGCGGCGCATCGGCCGCCTCGGCCGAAGGCGCGGCGGCCTCGGCTCCGGTCTCGCCGGATCCGTCCCCGGCCTCCGCCTCGGCCTGCGGCGCCCCATCCCCGCGTCCGCCCCGGCTCGGCGAGCCGCGGCCGCGCCCGTCGCCCTCGCTTTCGTCCTGGCGCTCGTCCCCGGTGCCGCCGGCCGCGTCCGCGTCGGCCTCGGCCCCGGCCGGTTCGGCGGCGCTCTCCTCCGGCTCGCCCGGCACGCCGGCCGAGGGCGCCGCGGCCCCCTCCTCACGCTGACCGCCGCCCCTGCGCCGGCGCCGCCGGCGGCGCCGCTTGCGCCCGCCCTCGCGCGCCTCGCCGGGTTCGCCCTCCGCCCGGCCGCCGCCGCGGGGGCGCTCCTCCTCCGCCCCGTCCTCGCCGGCCTCCTCGGCGATGTCCTCGACCTCCTCGTCGAGATCCTCCATCGCGGTCGTGTCGACCGACACCACCGGCGCCGCCGGCGCGACGATCCGGGTCGCCGTCTTGAACTTCTCGATGGCGAAGTCGGGCGAGACCAGCATCGGGTCGGCCTCGATGCGGATCGCCATGCCGTAGCGGGCCTCGATCCCGGCGATGTGCTCGCGCTTCTGGTTCACCAGGAAGTTCACGATCCCCACCGGCGCGCGCAAGAGCACCTCCTTCGAGCGCCGCCGTGTCCCCTCCTCCTCGAGCTGGCGCAGGATCGACAGCGCGAGATTGTCGTCCGAGCGGATCAGCCCGGTCCCGTGGCAATGCGGACAGGCCTGCGTCGTGGCCTCCAGCATGCCTGGCCGCAGCCGCTGGCGGCTCATCTCGAGCAGGCCGAAGCCCGAGATGCGGCCCACCTGGATGCGGGCGCGGTCGGTCTTGAGCCGCTCCTTCAGGCGCTTCTCGACGGCGGCGTTGTTCTTGCGCTCCTCCATGTCGATGAAGTCGATGACGATCAGCCCGGCGAGGTCGCGCAGGCGGAGCTGGCGGGCGATCTCGTCGGCCGCCTCGAGGTTGGTCTTGAGCGCGGTGTCCTCGATGTTGCCTTCCTTGGTGGCGCGGCCCGAGTTGACGTCGATGGCGACCAGCGCCTCGGTCACGCCGATCACGATGTAGCCGCCCGACTTGAGCTGCACGACCGGATTGAACATGCCGGCGAGGTAGCTCTCGACCTGATAGCGCGCGAAGAGCGGCATCGGCTCCTGGTAGAGCTTCACGTTCTTGGCGTGGGACGGCATGATCATCTTCATGAAGTCCTTGGCGGTGCGGTAGCCCGCCTCGCCCTCCACCCACACCTCGTCGATCTCGCGGCTGTAGAGGTCGCGGATCGCGCGCTTGATCAGGTTCCCCTCCTCGTAGATCGGCGCCGGGGCGATCGACTTCAGCGTCAGCTCGCGGATCTGGTCCCAGAGCCGCATCAGATACTCGTAGTCGCGCTTGATCTCGGCCTTCGTGCGCTGCGCCCCCGCGGTGCGGATGATCAGCCCCGCGCCCTCGGGCACCTCGAACTCGGCCGCGATCTCCTTCAGCTTCTTGCGGTCGGCGGCGTTCGTGATCTTGCGCGAGATGCCGCCGCCGCGCGCGGTGTTCGGCATCAGCACGCAGTAGCGGCCCGCGAGGCTGAGGTAGGTCGTGAGCGCCGCGCCCTTGTTGCCGCGCTCCTCCTTGACGACCTGCACCAGCATGATCTGCCGGACCTTGATCACCTCCTGGATCTTGTAGCGCCGCGGCCGCGGCTTGCGCGGGGTGCGGATCTCCTCGGCCACGTCCTCCTCGGCGACCGACTCGATCTCGTCGTCGGTCTCCGAGGCGTGGTCCACCGCCCGGTAGGGTTCGGGCGCGGCCTCCTCGGCCAGGTCCTCCGCCGCTCCCGCCGCGGCGGGGGACTCGCCGCCCTCCGCCGCAAGCTCGCTCACGTCCATGCCGGAGGCCGCGGCCTCGTCCGCACCCTCCCCCGCCCCGGCGGTGCGGGCCGCATCGTCCTCGGCGTGCGCCGCCACGGTGCCGCGCGGCCTCTGCCGCGCCGCGCCCCGCCGCTCCTCCTCCTCCATCGCCGCGGCATAGGCGCGCTCCTCCTCGAGCAGCGCCTGCCGGTCGGCGACCGGGATCTGGTAGTAGTCAGGGTGGATCTCCGAGAAGGCGAGGAAGCCGTGACGGTTGCCGCCGTAGTCCACGAACGCGGCCTGGAGCGAGGGCTCCACCCGCGTCACCTTGGCGAGGTAGATGTTTCCGGCTAGCTGGCGCTTGTTGACCGTCTCGAAGTCGAATTCCTCGACCTTGTTACCGTCCACCACCACGACGCGGGTCTCCTCCGCGTGGGTGGCATCGATGAGCATCTTCTTGGCCATGTAGGATCTCGGCGCGCGCGCAGGGGCGGACCTTCCGCGGAAGGAGACGGCGCTGCGGAGCGCATCGTTCGGGCGAGGGCCGCGCGCGTCGCAGCCGGCGGCGGGGCACTGTGTCCCCCGACCGCTCCGACCTGTCCTTGCGCGCGTTGCATCGCGGTTCTTCTCCGGCGCCGGAAGCCGGCGCCCGTTCGGTTCGCCCGGCCCGCAGAGGGGACGACGGGCAGTCTTTCGGCCGTTGCCGGCCAGCTCGGCCTGCACCGGAACGGACGACGCAGAGGCGCCCGATGCCACCGGATGCAGCGAATTCCACGGGTGTGGGCCGGCCGCGCGGCCGACCCGACGCCGCCGGGCGACCTTAGCGGCAACCCCGCGGCGATGACAATGGTCTTTTCCCGCGCCCCCTGCGCCGGGCGCGGGCGCAGAGCGGCCCCGGGGTCAGAGGTAGTCCGACCGCTGCAGGCCGTACTTCGCCATCTTCTCGTTGAGCGTCCGCCGCGGCAGGCAGAGTTCTTCCATGACCGCCGCGATCGAGCCCTTGTGCCGGCGCATCGTGTTGTCGATCAGCATGCGCTCGAAGGCCTCGACGTATTCCTTGAGCGGCTTGCCCTCGGTGGTCATCGCGGGGCCGGAGTCCTCGTCCTCGGCCATCAGCAGCGAGGCGATCGTGCCGGTGCCCCGCCGGTTCTGCAGCACCGCGCGCTCGGCCACGTTGATCAGCTGGCGGATGTTGCCCGGCCAGGGCGCCTGGAGGAGCTGGGCGGCCTCCTGCGCGGTCACGTCCGGCGCCTCGCAGCCGTATTCCTCGGCGAACTGCTCGGCCATCCGGGTGAACAGCGTCAGGATGTCCTCGCCGCGCTGGCGCAGCGGCGGCAGCACGATCTTCAGCGCCGAGAGCCGGAAGTAGAGGTCGGGGCGGATGAGCTGCTCGACGCTCTTCTCGGCGCTGTGCTGGTTCACGATCGCGATGATCCGCGTCTCGGCAGGGCTGCCCTGCTCGTTGATGAAGGTCAGCAGCCGCGCCTGCACCTCCGCCGGCAGCGACTCCACGTCCTCCAGCACCAGCGTGCCGCCGCGCGCCTCCTCGACGAGCGGCAGGCCCGCGCCCTCGCCGGGCGGGCCGAAGAGCTTCTGGATCAGCGCGTCGCGGTCATGCGCCGCGCAGGAGACCGAGACGAACTTGCGGCCCGCGCGCGGCCCCACGGCATGCAGCGCATGGGCGACCAGCGTCTTGCCGGTGCCGGTCTCGCCGTCGATCAGCACATGCCCGTCGGCCTGGCCCAGATCGAGGATGTCCTCGCGCAGCCGCTCCATCAGCGGCGAGGTCCCGATCAGCTTGCGCATGATCCCGGTGCCGTCCGAGAGCTCCTTGCGCAGCGCCCGGTTGTCGAGCGTGAGCCGCCGCGCCTGCGTCGCCTTCTTGGCCAGCTCCGTCATCCGGTCGGGGTTGAACGGCTTCTCGAGGAAGTCGAAGGCGCCGAGCCGCATCGCCTCGACCGCCATCGGCACGTCGCCGTGGCCGGTGATCATGATCACCGGCAGGCCCGAGTCGAGGCCGAGCAGCCGCTTGAGGAACTGCATCCCGTCCATGCCCGGCATCTTGATGTCGCTGACCACCACGCCCGGCCAGTCGGGCCCGATGGCCTTCAGCGCCTCTTCGGCCGAGGGGTAGGTCTCGGTGTCGAACCCGCTCAGCGCAAGCCACTGGCTGATCGACTGGCGCATGTCCTGTTCGTCGTCGACGATCGCGATCTTCATTGCGCGTCCCATGCCCACCTCACTCGGCCGCTTCGACTTCGGTTCCCAGTATGGGGAGCTGCACCTCGAACACAGCCCCGCCGGACGCCGCGTTGCGCGCGGTCAGCCGGCCGCCGAGGTCGTTGATGATGCCCGAGGAAATGGCAAGACCCAGGCCGACCCCGTCGCCCGGTGCCTTGGTGGTGTAGAACGGCTCGAAGAGACGCTCAAGGTCCTCGATCCCGTGGCCGTTGTCGCGCACCGTCAGCACGACCGTCTCCCCGGCCGAGAGGATCAGGTCGATGGTCGGCTCGGCCACGTCCTTGGTGGCGTCGAGCGCGTTCCTGAGCAGGTTGATGATGACCTGTTCGAGGCGCACCCGGTCGGCCATCACCATCACCGGCTGGCGCGGCACCGCCCGCGTGATCGCCACCTTCCGGCGCTTGAGCTGCGGCTCCATCATGCTCAGCGCCGAGCTCAGCGCATCGCGCATGTCGAGCGGCTCGAAGGCCTCGCCGCCCTTGCGCGCATAGCTCTTGAGCTGGCGCGTGATCGCACCCATCCGCTCGATCAGGTCGTCGATGCGCTGGAACGACGAGAGCGCCTCTTCCGGCCGGCGCCGCTGCAGCAGGAGCTTGGCCCCCGCGAGGTAGGTCTTCATCGCCGCGAGCGGCTGGTTCAGCTCGTGGCTGACCGCGGCCGACATCTCGCCGAGCGCGGCGAGCTTGGAGGACTGCGCCAGCGTCTGCTCGGCCACCTCCAGCGTCTTCTGCACCTTCTCCCGCTCGGCGATTTCCCGCTGGAGCCGGGCGTTCAGCGCGCGAAGCTCCGCCGATTCCCGCTGGAACAGCAGCGACCGCGACTGCGCCCGCCGCGACAGGTAGTAGAAGGCCGCCGCCAGCAGGATGGCGAAGACCATGATCTCGAGCGCGATCACCGCATTCACCCGTTCGCGCACCGAGGCATAGGGCGCGAAGGCAGTGATCCGCCAGCCCTGGAAGGGAACCCGCGCGTCCAGCCGCATCGCCGCCTCGCCGCGCGTGAAGGCGTCGGCCGGCAGCACGCCCCAGTCGGCGGTCGCCTGTTGCAGCGCCCGCTCGATCGCCGTCGGCGCCGAGAGCGTGGCGAGCGCGGTCTCGATCGTCGCGCCGCGCCAGCGCGGCTCGGTCGCCAGGATGATCCGGCCCTCGGAATTCGTCACCATCACCGCATCGGCGATCGAGGCCCAGGAGCGTTCGAACTTCGTCAGGTCCACCTCGACCACGACCACCCCGATGATCTGGCGGTCGATCTCGACCCGGCGCGAATAGATGAAGTCGAACGAGGAGGTCTCGGCCTCCACCACCGAGAACACCGTGTCCGGCGAGCGCGTCGCCTCGACGAAGTAGGGCGCCGCGCGGTGGTTGCTGCCCAGCAGGTTCCGGTCGGTCGCCGCCACCGACCGCCCGCTTGCGTCCAGCAGCAGCAGCTGCGCCGAACCGATCTCGTCGCGGTAGCTGATCAGCCGCTGCGAGCTCTGCGAATAGTCGCGGCTGGTCAGCGCCGAGATCAGCATCGGGTCGCGCGACAGAAGCAGCGGCACGACCGAATTGCGCTGGAGCTCGGACATGATGTTGCCGGTGTAGAGCGCCAGGCGCACCTCGGCGCGGTTGCGCGTCGTCTCGGTGAAGCGCTCGGTGAGCAGGCGGTTGGTCACCCAGATCACGCCCGCCGCGATCAGCAGGAAGACGAAGGCGACGATGCGCAGCCGCCAGCGGGCGGCGCGCGGTGTCTCCTCGGCTCTGGTCTCGCCGGTGGCCATCGGCCAAGACTATTCCCTGCGTCCCCCCGGCTCAAGCCGGGCGCGCTCAGGCCGGCGTGGCCAGCGCCGCCAGCCCGCGGAAAAGCGCCGCCCCGTCGGTGCCGCCGTGCAGCGGCTCGCAGCGCCGCTCGGGGTGCGGCATCATGCCCAGCACCCGGCCGTTCGCCGACAGGATGCCGGCGATGTCGTTGGCCGAGCCGTTGGGGTTCTCGAGGTAGCGGAAGGCGACCCGCCCCTCGCCCTCGAGCCGCGCGAGGGTCTCCGCATCGGCGGTGAAGTTGCCGTCGTGATGCGCGATCGGGATCGCGATGCGCGCGCCGGGCGCATAGGCCGAGGTGAAGGCGCTGGTGGTGGCGACGACCTCGAGCCCGACCACGCGGCAGACGTATTTCAGGCCGGCGTTCCGCAGCAGCGCGCCGGGCAGCAGCCCCATCTCGGTCAGGATCTGGAAGCCGTTGCAGATGCCGAGCACGTAGCCGCCGCGCGCGGCATGGGCGCGGATCGCCTCGGCGATCCCGGCCCGCGCCGCGATCGCCCCGCAGCGCAGGTAATCGCCCCAGGAGAAGCCGCCGGGAATGCCGACGACATCGGTGCCCTGCGGCAGGGCGCGGTCCTTGTGCCAGACCCGCGCGACCTCGAAGCCGGCCAGCTCGAAGCCGCGGGCAAGGTCGCGGTCGCAGTTCGATCCGGGGTAGGTGACGACGGCGGCCTTCATCGGCGGGCTCCCTCCCTCTCAGGCGGCAAAATCGGTGATCACGGCGACGCCGGGCGGGGCCGGCGCGTCGAAGGCGGCTAGCTCGGCGGTGGCGTCCGACAGGCGCACGCGCCGGGTGATCAGCGGCGACAGGTCGAGCCCGGTCGCGGCGAGGAAGTCGAACAGCGCCGGAAACCGCCGCGCCGGCATCCCCCGCGTGCCGTAGACTGCAAGCTGCCCGGTGTAGACGGCATCCCAGGGCAGCGCCTGCACGGCGTGCTCCCCGGCGGGCAGGCCCACCTGCACCATCCGGCCCAGCCGCCGCAACGCCCGCAGCGCGGTGGCCGCCGTCTCGGGCCGACCGAGCGCCTCGAGCGCGACATGCGCCCCGCCGCCGGTCAGCTCCCGCACCGCCGCGGCGGCGTCGCCCTCGCGGGCATCGACCGTGGCCTCGGCGCCATGCGCCGCGGCATGCGCGAGCTTCTCCGGCACGACATCGACGGCCACGACCCGCGCCCCCATGGCGCGGCCGAGCATCACCGCGGCGAGGCCGACCCCGCCCGCCCCGATCACCGCCAGCCACTCGCCGGGGGAAAGCGCCGCCCGCCCGGTCAGCGCATGCCAGGCGGTGGTGACGCGGCAGCCGAAGGCGGCGGCGAGCGCGGGGTCCATCCCGGCCGGCAGCGGCGCCAGGTTGAGGTCGGCCCGCGGCACCGCGACGTATTCCGCGAAGGCGCCGGGGATGGTGAAGCCCGGCACCCTCTGGTCGGCGCAGGCCGTCGCCTGACCGGCCGCGCAGTCCGGGCAGCGCCCGCAGGCGAGGATGAAGGGGGCGACCACGCGGTCGCCCGGCCGCCAGCGCGCCACGTCGCGCCCGGCTGCGGCCACCTCGCCGCAGAACTCGTGGCCGAGCACGAAGGGAAGGGCCACCGGATCCGCCCCCGTCCATGCGTGCCAGTCCGACCGGCAGATGCCGCAGGCGAGAACCCGCAGCACCACGCCATCCTCCGGCACCTCCGGCTCGGGCAGGTCCGCGATCGCCAGAGGCGCGCGCCAGCCGGTCAGGCGCGCCGCCCGCATCAGGCGATCTCGACGGCGTACTTCTCGATCACGGTGTTGGCGAGCAGCTTCTCGCACATCGCCCTGACCTCGGCCTCGGCCGCGGCCCGGTCGGTGGCGGCCAGGTCGATCTCGATCACCTTGCCCTGCCGCACCGCCTGCACGCCCTCGAAGCCGAGCGTTCCCAGCGCGTGGCGCACCGCCTCGCCCTGCGGGTCGAGCACGCCATCCTTGAGCATCACCGTCACCCGGGCCTTCATGCACGTTCCCTCGACTTCTTCCGACGCGGACGGAAGGCGATCACCTGCCCTCCCCCCGCGCCCCGGCGCAGCTAATTGATCAGCGTGGGCTTGGTCGCGTGGGTGACGTTCGACGGCAGCACGCCGAGCCGCCGCGCGACCTCCGTATAGGCCTCGGCGAGGTTGCCGAGGTCGCGGCGGAAAACGTCCTTGTCGAGCTTCTCGCCGGTCTTGATGTCCCACAGCCGGCAGCTGTCCGGGCTGATCTCGTCGGCGACCACCAGCCGGGGATAGTCGTTCTCCCAGATCCGCCCGATCTCGATCTTGAAGTCCACCAGGCGGATGCCCACCCCCATCATCACGCCCGACAGGAAGTCGTTCACCCGCAGCGCCAGCGCCACCATGTCGTCGAGGTCCTGCTGGGTGGCCCAGCCGAAGGCGATGATATGCTCTTCCGAGACCAGCGGATCGCCGAGCGCGTCGTCCTTGTAGTAGAACTCGACGATCGGCCGCGGCAGCGCCTGCCCCTCGGGAATGCCGAGCCGCTTCGACAGCGACCCGGCCGCGAAGTTGCGCACCACGACCTCGAGCGGGATGATCTCCACCTGCCGGATGAGCTGCTCGCGCATGTTGATGCGCCGGATGAAGTGGGTCGGGACCCCGATCGCGTTCAGCCCCGACATGAAGAACTCGCTCAGGCGGTTGTTGAGCACGCCCTTGCCCTCGATCGTCGCCTTCTTCTGCGCGTTGAAGGCGGTGGCGTCGTCCTTGAAGTACTGGACGAGCGTCCCCGGCTCGGGGCCTTCGTAGAGGATCTTCGCCTTGCCTTCGTAGATTTTCTTGCGCCGTGCCATGGCGGCTCCCGGTTTCGCCGCCCGGAACGGGGCGGCGCTCTGTCGGGCGGCATATACGATACGGGGTGCCCTGCCGCAAGGCGAGGCAGGGGCCGGCGGCGGGAGAACAGCGGGATGACGGCCCTCCGTTTCGGCACGCGGACGGCCCGGCATCCGGCCCGCCATTGTGGCGGTTCTCCGGCCGGCCCGGGCCTTGCAGGGGGCGAGCGGCGCGGGCATATGGACGGCAGCACCACATCTGACCCAGGGGGGCCGGCCGATGACGACCTTCGACGACCGCGAGAGCGCCTTCGAGAACAAGTTCGCCCACGACGCCGAGATGCAGTTCAAGGCCGAGGCGCGCTGCAACAAGCTTCTCGGGCTCTGGGCGGCCGAGCTGATGGGCCGGACCGGCGCCGAGGCCGAGGCCTATGCCCGCGAGGTCGTCGCCGCCGACTTCGAGGAGGCGGGGCATGACGACGTGATCCGCAAGGTCATGGCCGACATCGGCGACCGCGCCACCGAGGAGGCGGTGCGCGCCAAGCGGGCGGAATTCCTCAAGGTCGCCAAGGAGCAGCTCGCCTCGGAAGGCTGAGCGGCAACGCCCCGTTCACCCTGACCGCGGGTTTTCCGGCGCGCGGGGGCGCGCGTTAAGCCCCGCGCAACGCCGGCCGGGCCAGTCTCGCCGCCCCGGTGTCTGCGAGGAGCCCCGCGGCCATGATCCCTTCCCCCGCGCCGCCCGTCCGGGCGGCCCGTCCGGCGGCGGCGGTTGCCGCCCGCACGGCGGCGCATCCCCAGGCCGCGCTGCTGCGGCTCGCCCTGCGCCAGCTGCCCGCGCTGGCGCTCGGGGCGACGCTGGTCGCGCTCCTCTGGGGCCGCCTCGGCGAGGCCGATCCCGGCAGCGTCGCCGCGGCGCTTTCCCGGCTCGGGGCCGGGCAATGGGCCGCCGCGCTCGGGCTTGCGGCCCTCAGCTTCTGGGCGGCCGGGCGCTACGACGTGCTGGTCCACGGCTGGCTCGGCACCGGCTGCCGCCCTTCCGAGGCCGGCCGCGCCGGCCTTCTGGCCATCGCGCTGGGGCAGACGGCGGGCTTCGGCCTGCTCACCGGCACGCTGGTGCGGCTGCGCATGCTGCCGGGCCTGGGGCTCGCGGGCGCGCTCCGCGTCTCGCTCGCGGTCACCGCGCTGTTCCTGGCCGGCTGGGCCGCGGTCGCCTCGGCCGCGCTGGCGCTCGCCCCGCCCCCGGGTCTCGCCGCGGGCGCGTCGGCGGGCTGGGCCGGCCTTGCGCTGCTCGCGCTTGCGGCCGGCGCCGGCTTCCTGTGGCCGAGGCCGGTGATCCTCGGGCGGCCCCGCGCGCTGCCGCCGCTGCCGCTCCTCGCCCGGCTGACCGGCCTGGCCGCGATCGATACGCTCGCCGCCGGGCTCTGCCTCTGGGCGCTGCTCCCGGCCTCCGAGGCGCCGGCGCTGCCGGCCTTCCTGCCGGCCTTCCTGCTCGCCTTCGGGGCGGGCATGGTCTCGGGCGCGCCGGGCGGGCTCGGCGCCTTCGAGGTCGTGCTGCTGGCGCTCGCGCCGGTGGCCCCGGCCGAGCCGCTGCTCGCCGGCATCCTCGCCTGGCGCGCGGTCTACCACGCCCTGCCCGCCGTGCTGGCGCTCGGGCTGCTCGCCCGCGGCCCGGGGCGCGTCCGGTCGGGGGCCTCGGGGGCCGGGGCGGATGCCGCGCCGGCCTGCCCCGCCGCGGCCGAACGGATCCTCGCTTCGGCTCCCCGGGCCGAGGCCGGGCTCCTGCGCCAGGGCGAGGCGCGGCTGCTCGCGGCCGGGCGCGGGCAGGCGCTCGTCCTGACCACGCCGCAGGCGCTGGTGTCCCTGGGCGACCCTCTGGGCGGCGCCGGGCCGGACGAGGTGCGGCGCGCGCTGCTCGCCGCCGCCCGGTCCTGCGGGCGCGCGGCGCTCCTCTACAAGACCGGCGCGCGCGCCGCCGCCGCCGCCCGCCGCGCGGGCTGGACGGTCGTTCCGGTCGCGCGCGAAGCCTGGGTGGAACCGGCGCGGTTCTCTCCCGAGGGCGCCGAGCGTCGCCAGCTCCGCCGCAAGCTGCGCCGGGCCGCGGCGCTCGGGGTGCGCATCTCGGCGGGCACGCCGGGCGCGCTGCCCGAGGCCGCGATGGCCGCCGTCGCCCGCGCCTGGGCCGAGGCCCGCGGCGGCGAGCGCGGCCTGACGATGGGCCGCTACGCGCCCGGCTACGTCGCGGCGCAGCAGGTCTACCTGGCCGAGGCCGGAGGCCGGCTCGTCGCCTTCCTCACGCTGCACCGCGGCGCCCGGGAATGGACGCTCGACCTCATGCGCTCCCTGCCGGAGGCGCCGGAGGGGACCATGCACGCGCTTCTCGTGCGCGCCATCTCCGATGCCGCGGCCGAGGGCTGCCCGCGCCTGTCGCTCGCCGCGCTGCCGCACCCTGCGGTCGAGCGCGCCTTCGCCCGCCTGCCCCGCGCGCTGCGCCCGGCGGCGCTCTCCGACGGGCTCGGCCAGTTCAAGCGCGCCTTCGCGCCCCGGTGGGAGACACTCTATGCCGCGGCGCCGGGGCCGCTTGCGCTGGCGCTCGCGGGGGCGGACCTCGCCCGCGCGGTGGCCCGTCCGCCGCCGCTGCCGGCGGCGCCCGCCGCCGCCCGCCGGGCAGCCCCGGCGGCAGGCCCCGTGCAGCCGCAGCGTGAGGCGGCCTCATCACCATCATGAGGGCTTTCGCATTGCCTCGCCCGTCGGCTCGTGCCATGACCGCGCCGGGACTCCCCCCGCGCCCCGGCCGGGGCGCCAGCGACAGGATTTCGCCATGGCCACGCCCGCGACCGATGCCCTCTCCCGCCTGCTGGCCGGGGCCGACTGGATCCTCGCCGATGGCGCGACGGGCACGCAGCTGTTCAACATGGGGCTCACGGCGGGCGACGCGCCGGAACTGTGGAACACCGAGCACCCCGACCGGATCCGGGCGCTCTACGGCAGCGCGGTCGCGGCGGGCAGCGACCTGTTCCTGACGAACTCCTTCGGCGGCAACGCCAGCCGGCTGAAGCTGCACGGCGCCGAGCGCCGGGTGCGCGAGCTCAACCGCGTGGCGGCCGAACTCGGGCGCGAGGTCGCCGACCGGGCCGGCCGGCCGGTGGTGGTGGCAGGCTCGATGGGCCCGACGGGCGAGATCATGGAGCCGATGGGCCCGCTCTCCCACACCGCCGCCGTGGAGATCTTCCACGAACAGGCCGAGGGCCTGAAGGAGGGCGGTGTCGATGTGCTCTGGGTCGAGACGATCTCGTCCCCCGAGGAGTATCGCGCCGCGGGCGAGGCGGCGGCGCTCGCCGGCATGCCCTGGGTCGGCACGATGAGCTTCGACACCGCCGGCCGGACGATGATGGGGCTGACCTCGGCAGGCCTGGTGCGGCTGGTCGAGAAGCTTCCGCATCCGCCCGTCGCCTTCGGGGCGAACTGCGGGGTGGGCGCCTCCGACCTGCTGCGCACGATCCTCGGCTTCGTCGCCGAAGGCACCGAACGGCCGGTCGTGGCCAAGGGCAACGCCGGCATCCCGCGGTTCCACGAGGGCCACATCCACTACGACGGCACGCCGGCGCTGATGGCCGAATACGCCGTCCTCGCGCGCGACGCGGGCGCCCGCATCATCGGCGGCTGCTGCGGCACCACGCCCGAGCACCTGCGTGCGATGCGCGCGGCGCTCGAGACCCGCCCGCGCGGCCCGCGCCCGACGCTCGACCAGATCACGGCCGCGACCGGGCCCTTCTCCTCGGCCTCCGACGGGACCGGCGACACCACCGGGGGCGAAGGCCGGGAACGGCGGCGGCGCCGCGGCTAGAGCCGCCCCGGCCGGGCGGGACGCCCCCGGCCGGGGATCCGCCCGCACGTCCCGACCTCTTGGGCCCCGCGGCCGGGCCTGTCCCCCGGCCCCGGACGGCACCCGCGGCCCGGGCGAGAGGGCCGGGCGAGAAGGTCGGCGACCGACGCCCGCGGCGGCGGCGCCGCG
>JANZZL010000100.1 GCA_026419405.1 Paracoccaceae bacterium
GCCCCATGACCCGCTCCCTCCTCTTCGTCACCGGCACGCGCGCCGACTTCGGCAAGCTCGAACCGCTCGCCGCGGCGGCGCGCGACGGCGGCTTCCGGGTGGCCTTCTGGGTCACCGGCATGCACATGCTCGAGCGTTACGGGCTGACCAAGATCGAGGTGCACCGCGTGCCGGGCGTGGGCGTGCACGAATACCTCAACCAGCGCCCCGGCGACCCGCAGGACATGATCCTCGCCAAGACCGTGCTCGGCTTCTCCGACTTCCTGGCCGAGCACCGGCCCGACCTCGTGGTGATCCATGGCGACCGGGTCGAGGCGCTGGCCGCCTCGCTCGTCGCGGCCACCAACTACGTGCGCTCGGCGCATGTCGAGGGGGGCGAGGTCTCGGGCACGATCGACGAGCTCTTCCGCCACTGCAACACCAAGCTCGCCACGCACCACTTCGTCTCCTCCGAGGCGGCGAAGGCGCGCGTCATGGCGATGGGCGAGGAGGAGGGCGCGATCCACGTCATCGGCAGCCCCGAACTCGACGTCCACGGCGCGCCCTCGGGCGTCACGCTCGACGAGGTGCGCGCCCGCTACGCGATCCCGTGGGAGGACTACGGCATCGCCACCTTCCACCCGGTCACCTCCGAACAGGCGACGATGGGCGACCAGGCCCGCGCCTTCTTCGGCGCGCTCGAGGCCTCGGGGCGGAACTTCGTGGTGATCCTGCCCAACAACGACCCCGGCGCCGAGGCGATCTTCGAGGTCATCGCCCGCCTGCCCGAGGACCGCTTCCGCCGCATCCCCTCGATGCGCTTCGCCCATTTCTCGGAGCTCATGCGCAATGCCGCCGCCGTCGTCGGCAATTCCTCGGCCGGCGTGCGCGAGGCGCCCTGGCTTGGCGTGCCCTCGCTCGACATCGGCACGCGGCAGGCGAACCGCGCCGCCGCGCCCTCGGTGACCTGCGCCGATGCGCACGAGACCGACCGGATCGCCGCCTTCCTCGCCGCCGAATGGGGCCGCCGCTACCCGCGGCACGCGGGCTTCGGCGAGGGCCGCGCCGCCGACCGCTTCCTCGCCGTGCTCAACGATCCCGCCTTCTGGGCGCGGCCGCTTCAGAAGGCGTTCCGCGACCTTGGCTGAGCCGCCCCGCACCGGCCCCGCGCTGCGCGCCTGGCTCGCGCTGACGCATCTCGCCGGCCCCGTCGCGCGACGCCACCTGCGCGCCCGGCTGGCGCGCGGCAAGGAGGACCCCGACCGCTGGCACGAGAAGCGCGGCGTGCCCTCCGCCGCCCGGCCCGAAGGTCCGCTCGTCTGGCTGCATGCCGTCGGCGTGGGCGAGGTGCTGGCGCTGCCCGGCCTCGCGCGCGCGCTGATGGAGGAACGGCCGGGCCTTTCGGTCCTCGTCACCTCGTCCTCGCGCACCTCGGCCGAGGCGCTCGCGCCGAACCTGCCGGCGGGGGCGATCCACCAGTTCCTGCCGCTCGACATCCCCCGCTGGCGGCGGCGCTTCCTCGACCACTGGCGCCCCGACCTCTCGGTCTGGGCCGAGCGCGACCTCTGGCCGGGCTTCCTCGCCGACCTCTCCCGCCGCGGCATCCCCACGGCGCTCGTCAACGCGCGCATGGATGCCGCCTCGGCGCGCGGGAAGGCCCGCGCGCGCGGCCTCTTCGCCGACCTCTACGCCCGCTTCGCCCTGATCGAGACGCAGGACGCGGCGACCGCCCGCCACATCGCGGGCTTCGGCGTGCCCGAGAGCCGCATCGCCGTCACCGGCTCGCTCAAGACCGCCGCCGCGCCGCTCGCCGACCGGCCCGAGCGGGCGGCGGTCGCGGCCGCGCTCGCCGGGCGGCGGCTCTGGCTCGCCGCCTCCACCCACCCGGCCGAGGAGCCGGCCGTCGCCGAGGCGCACCGGCGCGTCCTCGCCGCCGACCCCGCGGCCTGCCTGATCCTCGCCCCCCGCGATCCCGCCGCGGCACCGGCCGCCGCCGCGACGCTGGCGCGGGGCGGCATCGACGCCGAGGTCCTGCCGCCCTCGAACCTGCCGCCGCGCCCCGCCCAGGCCCTCGTCGTCGCCCGCATCGGCCAGATGGGGCTCTGGTATCGGCTCGCGCCGGTCGCCTTCGTCGGCGGTTCGCTCGATGCCACCGGCGGCCACAACCCCTGGGAGCCCGCCCGGCTCGACTGCGCCATCCTGCACGGGCCCGAGGTGCGCAACTTCGCCGCCGACTACGCCGCCCTCCATGCCGCCGGGGCCGCCCGCGAGGTCAGGGATGCCGCCGCCCTCGCCGCCGCGGTGCTCGACCCTGCCACCCTCGCGATGCGCCCGCGCGCCGC
The DNA here is from genome assembly GCA_026419405.1 of Paracoccaceae bacterium. GTDB lineage: Bacteria > Pseudomonadota > Alphaproteobacteria > Rhodobacterales > Rhodobacteraceae > JANZZL01. The sequence goes on from JANZZL010000100.1 coordinate 2,322, forward strand.
CGCCCTCGCCGAGGCCAATGCCGCGCTGCCCCGCGAGATGGCCCGCCGCCTCCTCGCGCTGATCGAACCCGGCCGATGACTCTCCCCCGCCCCTCCGCCGCCTCCGCCCCGCCGGCCGGATGCGCCCCGCACCGTCGCCCCGGCGCGCGGCCCCCCGCCCCGCGCCGCGCGCCCGCTCCCCTTCCGGCCCGGAAATACTCTCGGGGGGTCGGGGGGGCAGACAGCCCCCCGGCGCCGGCGCCATGAGCCGCCGCCTCCGCCTCGCCCTCATCCTCTACCGCGCGCTCTGGTGGGCGGCGCTGCCCGTCGCGCTCCTCTACCTGCGCGCCAGGGCCCGGCGCGATCCCGCCTACGGCCGCCACATCGGCGAACGCTTCGGCCGCGGCCGCACGATCCCCGGCGCGGTCTGGGTCCATGCCGTCTCGCTCGGCGAGATGCGCTCGGCCGTCCCCCTCGTGCGGGCGCTGCTCGACCGCGGCGAGCGCGTGGTCACCACCCACCTCACCCCGGCCGGGCGCCGCGCCGCCGAGGCCGCCTTCGCCGCCGAGATCGCCGAGGGGCGCCTGGTCGCCCGCTACCTTCCCATGGAACTCGGCCCCGCCTTCCGCCGCTTCCTCGCCGCCACCCGGCCGCCGCTGGCGCTCGCGCTCGAAGTGGAGTTCTGGCCGGTGATGATCGCCGAGGCGGCCCGCGCCGGCGTGCCGCTCTGGCTCGTCAACAGCCAGGTGCCGGGGCGGAGCTTCCCGCGCGCCCGGGCGCTGGCGCGGCTCCTGGGCCACCCGGTCGCCGGTGCGGCGGGCGTGCTCGCCAAGTCCGACCTCCAGGCCGGCCGCTTCCGCGCCCTCGGCGCGCGCGCGGTCCACATCACGGGCGAGCTGCGCTTCGACCAGCCGGTGCCGCCCGCGCTCACCGCCGCCGCCGCCCGGCTGCGCCCGCACCTCGGCCGGCCCGTCGTCACGGTGGCGAGCGTCGTCGAGGGCGAGGACGCGCTCTACATCGACCTCCTGCGCCGCCTCCGGGCGGAGGCGGCCGGCCGCGGCGCGCCCGCGCCCCTCCTCGTCCATGTCCCCCGCGCGCCGGAACGCTTCGCCGAGGCGGGCGACCTCCTCGAGGCCGCCGGCCTCGCCGTCCTGCGCCGCTCGCGCGCGCTGGGCGCCGACCTCTCGGGCGATCCCGCCGCGCTCGCCGCGGCCGACGTGCTCCTCGGCGACTCGATGGGCGAGATGTTCTTCTACCTCGGCCTCGCCGACGTGGCGGTGGCGGGCGGCGGCTTCCTGCCCTCGGGCGCGCACAACGTCATCGAGCCGCTCGCGCTCGGCCGGCCGGTGTTCACCGGCCCGCACATCTGGACGATCGAGTATCCCGCCGCCGAGGCCGAGGCGGCCGGCGTGCTCGCCATCTGCCCCGACGTGCCCGCGATGGCCGCGCGCATCGCGGCGCTGCTCGCCGAGCCCGCGGCGCTCGCCGGGGCCGCCGACCGGGCCGGGGCCTTCTTCGCCGCCCATTCCGGCGCCACCGCGCGCAGCATGGCGGTGCTTGCGCCCATCCTCGACGCGCGCCGCCGCCTCAGCCCCTGACCGCCGCGGCGCCGAGCGAGGCGGCGAAGGCCGCCGCCGCCGCGACCACGATCGAGGGGCCGGCCGGCGTGTCGAAGGCCAGCGAGGCCCAGAGCCCCGCGCCCACCGCGCCCGCGCCGATCGCCGTCGCCAGAACGGCCATCGCCTCGGGCGTGCGGGCGAAGGGCCGCGCCGCCGCTGCCGGAACGATCAGCATGGCCGCGATCAGCAGCGCGCCCACCGTCTTGATCGCCACCGCGACGACCAGCGCCAGCGCCACGGTCAGCGCCAGCCGCTCGCGCCCCGGATCCACCCCCGAGGCGAGCGCGAGGTCCTCGTTCAGCGTCGCCGTCAGCAGCCCCTGCCAGCGCCAGGCGAGCAGCCCCGCCACCGCTGCCGCGCCGAGCCACAGCGTCAGGAGCTCGGCCTGCGACACCGCCAGGACGTCGCCGAAGAGATAGGCCGAAAGGTCCACCCGCAGGCCGGGCACGAAGGCCACCGCCACCAGCCCGAAGGCCAGCGCCGAATGGGCGAGCACGCCCAGCGCGGTGTCCATGGTCACGCCGCGGCCGGCCAGCGCCGCCACCGCCAGCGCCATGGCGAGCGCCGCCGCCAGCGTGCCCCAGAACACCGGCAGCGCGAAGCCGAGCGCCAGCGCCACGCCGAGCACCGAGGCATGCGCCGTCGCGTCGCCGAAATAGGCCATGCGCCGCCAGACCACGAAGCAGCCGAGCGGCCCCGCGGCAAGCGCCGTCGCCAGCCCCGCGAGCGCCGCCCGCACCAGGAAGTCGTCGAGCATCAGCGGCCCGCCTCCGCCCCGGCCGGGTCGCGCCGGGCCGTGGCACCGGGCCCCCACCCCTGCCCGTGCGCATGCCCGTGCGCATGCCCGTGGTCGCGGTCATGGCCCCGGTCATGGGCATGGTCGTGCCCCTGCCCATGGTCGTGCCCGTGCGCATGGTCATGCCCATGGTCGTGCCCATGGTCGTGTTCATGCCGGTAGAGCGCCAGCGCCCCGCCCGTGCCCAGCCCGAACAGCGCCCGGTATTCCGGCGCCGCGCTCACCACCGTGGGCGTGCCCTCGCAGCAGATATGGCCGTTGAGGCAGATCACCCGGTCCGAGGCGCTCATCACCACGTGCAGGTCGTGGCTCACCATCAGCACCGCGCAGCCGGTCTCGGCGCGGACCTCCTCGATCAGCCGGTAGAAGGCCGCCGCGCCGGGTTGGTCCAGCCCCTGCGTCGGCTCGTCGAGGATCAGGATCTCGGGCCGGGCGAGCAGCGCCCTGGCCAGCAGCACGCGCTGGAACTGCCCGCCCGACAGCGCGGTCATCTGCCGCCCCTCGGTCCCCGGCACCCCGGTGCGGCGCAAGACCTCGGCGATCTCGGCCGCGCTGCGCCGCTCGGGCAGCGAGAGGAACCGCCGCACCGTCAGCGGCATCCGGCCGTCGAGGGCAAGCCGCTGCGGCACGTAGCCGATCCGGAGGCCGGGGCGGCGCACCACCCGGCCGGCCGCGGGCCGGACCGTGCCGATCAGCGCGTGCAGCAGCGTGGACTTGCCCGACCCGTTCGGGCCGACGACGGTGACGATCTCGCCGGGCTGCACCGCCAGATCCACCCCGCTGAGCACCGGCTGCCCGCCGTAGCTGACCGAAAGCCCCTCGGCCGCGATCAGGCTCATGCCCGGCCCTCCCGGCAGGCGGGGCAGGTGCCCGCCGCCTCGATCGAGGCGCGTTCCACCGTGAAGCCCAGCGCCGCGGCGGCGGCCTCCACCGATGCGCGGATCGCCTCGCCCGGCGCCTCGGCGATCGCGCCGCAGCCGGTGCAGATGAAGAACGCCGGGCTGTGCGCCCCGCCCGGCAGGGTGCAGGCAGCGAAGGCGTTCAGCCGCCGGATGCGGTGCGCCAGCCCCTGCTCGACCAGGAAGTCGAGCGCCCGGTAGGCCACCGGGGGCTGCCGGCCGAAGCCGTCGGCGGCCAGCCGCTCCAGCACCTCGTAGGCGCCCATCGCCCGGTGCGCCTCGAGCAGGATCTCGAGCGCACGCCGGCGCACCGGCGTGAGCCTGACGCCGCGCTCGGCGACCAGCGCCTCGGCGCGCCTGAGCGCCCCGCCGGCGCAGCGGGCATGGTCGTGCGCGGCGAAGGCGAGCGAGGCGGCGCCGCCGGTCTCGGTCCCTCCGGCCGGGGGGGCGGGCTCCCGGCTCATCTCCAGCCTCTTGACATGTTATCTCATAACAGGGATAGGCAGCGTTATGAGATAACATAGTCCCCCTGCCGCAGCGACCGCAAGCCCGAGGTTCCCATGCTCCGCCCCACCGCCTTCGCCCTGACGCTCGCCGCCCTTCCCGCCGCCCTCGTCGCCGCCCCTCCCGCCGCGGCCGACGACGCCGCCCCTGCCGCGGGCGACGTGCCGAGCGTCGTGACCGACATCGCCCCGGTGCATTCGCTGGTCGCGCAGGTCATGGGCGATCTCGGCGCGCCGGTGCTGCTGCTCGACCGGGGCGCCGACCCCCATTCCTTCCAGCTCCGCCCCAGCCAGGCGGCGGCGCTGGCCGGGGCCGATCTGGTGTTCTGGATCGGCCCGGAACTCACCCCCTGGCTCGACCGGGCGCTGGCCGGGTCGGGCGCGGCGGACCGCGCGGTGCCGCTCCTGCGGGCCGAGGGCGTGACCCTGCGCGACTACGCCACCCACGAGGCAGGGGGCGCGGCAGACCACGCCCAGGACAGCCAGGCCCATGACGGCCAGGCCCATGACGACCACGGCCATGACGACCACGCCCACGGCGAGGCTGCGCACGACGGCCACGGCCATGCCCATGCGGGCACCGATCCGCATGCCTGGCTCGACCCGGCGAACGCCATCGCCTTCACCCGCGTGATCGAGGCGCGCCTCGCCGCGGCCGATCCGGCGAACGCCGCCGCCTATGCCGCCAATGCCGAGGCGGCGCGGGCAGACCTCGCCGCGCTCGACGCCGAACTGCGCGAGACGCTCGCCCCGGCGCGGGGCGTGCCGCTCGTCATGTTCCACGACGCCTACGGCTACCTCGCCGCGGCCTACGGACTGACCGTCGCCGGCACGCTCGCCGAGGGCGACGCCGCCGCGCCGGGGGCCCAGCGCCTTGCCGCGCTGCGCGCCAGCCTCGCCGGGGACGAGACCGCCTGCCTCTTCGCCGAGGCGAACCACGACCCCGCCCTGGTCGAGACGCTGGCCGCCGACACCGGCCGCGCCGCCGGCATGCTCGACCCCGACGGGGCGGGCTTCGAGCCCGGCCCGGCGCTCTACGGCGAGATGATGCGCGCGCTCGCTGCCGCCATCGCCGCCTGCGCGGCAACGGCGGGCTGAGGGCCCGCAATCGGCATGCAACGCCCGCCGCGCGGCCGGTTCACCCTGGCCCCGCGGTCGCCCGCCGCCCCTTGCCCGGGCGCGACGGGCGCCGCGCATGTCGCACGCGCGGTGCACGGGTTGTGCACGGGTTGTGCACGGGTTGTGCAGCGGCCCCGCCGCCTCGCCGGGGCGCCGGCGCGCCGATTCGCGCCGCCCGGCCGCGCCCGGCTCAGATCGCCGAGCGGCGGCTCTCCTCGATGTAGATCTCCCGCAGCCGGCGGGCCACCGGGCCCGGCCTGCCGTCGGCAAGCCGCACCCCGTCGATCTCCACCACCGGCATCACGAAGGTCGAGGCCGAGGTGACGAAGGCCTCGTCCGCCGCCTGCGCCTCGTCGACCGTGAAGGGCCGCTCCTCGACCTCGTACTGCGCCTCGCGGGCGAAGCGCAGCACCGCGGCGCGGGTGATGCCGTGCAGGATGTCGTGGCTGAGGTCGCGGGTCACGATGGTGCGGCCCTTGACGATGTAGGCGTTGTTCGAGGTGCCCTCGGTCACCAGCCCGTCCTGCACCATCCAGGCGTCGTCCGCCCCGGCCCGCTTCGCCGCCATCTTGCCCATCGAGGGATAGAGGAGCTGCACCGTCTTGATGTCGCGCCGCGCCCAGCGCAGGTCGGGGAGGGTGATCACCCGCCAGCCGGTCCGCGCGGCGGGGTTGTCGGCCAGCCCGGGCTTCGACTGGGTGAACATCACCACGGTCGGCCGGCAGGTCCCGGGGTCGGGGAAGAGGAAGTCCCGGTCGCCGGGATTGCCGCGCGTGACCTGGAGGTAGACCATGCCCTCGGTCACGCAATTCTTGCGCACCAGCGCCCGGTGCGCCTCGAGAAGCTCCTGATGCGACAGGGGATTTGTCATGTCGAGCTCGGCCAGCGACCGGGCGAGCCGGGCCGCATGGCCCTCGAAGTCGATCAGCCGGCCGTCGAGCACCGAGGTCACCTCGTAGACGGCATCGGCCATGAGGAACCCCCGGTCGAAGACCGAGACCTTCGCCTCGGCCTCGGGCACGTAGTCTCCGTTGACATAGACGATGCGGGACATCGGCGCTCTCCTCTCGGCCCTCTGCCGTCCGGCGTGCGGCAGGCGCGGGGCGGTGTCAAGGCCCGCCGGCCGCCGCGCTCAGCCCCAGAGCGCCGGCTCGGGCGGGTGGACGAGGCTGCCCTCGTAGCGCAGCGGGCGCTCCCGGTCCTCGGCCAGGAGCAGCGGGCCGTCGAGGTCCACCACCTCGGCCCCCTGAGCCACCAGGACCGCCGGCGCCATGGCGAGCGAGGAGCCCACCATGCAGCCCACCATGATCCGGTAGCCCTGGGCACGGGCGAGGTCGCGCAGCGCCAGCGCCTCGGTCAGCCCGCCGGTCTTGTCGAGCTTGATGTTGACCGCGTCGTACTTGCCCGCGAGGTCGGCAAGCGAGGCGCGGTCGTGGCAGCTCTCGTCGGCGCAGACCGGCAGCGGCCGGGCGATCTCGGCGAGGATCTCGTCGGCGCCGGCCGGCAACGGCTGCTCGACGAGCTCGACGCCGAGCCGCACGAGGTGGGGGGCGAGGTCGCGGTAGATCTCGGCCGTCCAGCCCTCGTTGGCATCGACGATGATCCGCGCCCCGGGCGCCCCGCGCCGCACCGCCTCGAGCCGGGGCATGTCCTCGGCGGTGCCGAGCTTGATCTTGAGCAGCGGCCGGTGCGCATGGCGCGCCGCGGCGGCCTCCATCCGCTCGGGGGTGTCGAGCGAGAGCGTGTAGGCGGTGACGACCGGGCCGGGTGCGGGCAGGCCGGCGATCTCCCACACCCGGCGGCCGGCGCGCTTCGCCGCGAGATCCCACAGCGCGCAATCGACCGCGTTGCGCGCCGCGCCGGGCGGCAGCAGGTGCTGGAGGCCTTCGCGCGTGAGCTCACCGGGCAGCCCCTCGATCGCCGCGGCCACGGCTTCGGGCGTCTCGCCGTAGCGGGCATAGGGCACGCATTCGCCGCGGCCGGTCAGCCCCTGGGCGGTGACGTGGACCGTCAGCACCCGCGCCTCGGTGCGGCTGCCGCGCGAGATGGTGAAGGCCTCGGCAAGGCGGAAGGTCTCGGGCGTGACTGCGATCCGCATTGCCGCGGCCTCAGAGCGCGGCGAGCGCATCGACGAGCCGGCCCGCGCCGAAGCGGAAGGGGTCGGTCGCCGGCAGGCCCATGCGCGCCTCGGTCTCCTCGAGATATCGCCGCGCTTCGGCCTCCGGCAGGTGCTGGGTGTTGATCGAGCAGCCCACCGCGACGCAGGCAGGGTTGGCGATGCGCGCCATCTCGAGCGCGCTGTCGCGCACCTGCTCCAGCGTCGGCAGGCCGTAGCCCGGAAGCCCGCGCATGTGGGTGCGCGTCGGCTCGTGGCAGAGCACCAGCGCATCGGGCTGCCCGCCGTGGATCAGCGCGAGGGTCACGCCGGAATAGCTGACGTGGAAGAGGCTTCCCTGGCCCTCGATCAGGTCCCAGTGGTCGGGGTCGTTGTCGGGGGTGAGCCACTCGATCGAGCCGGCCATGAAGTCGGCGATCACCGCGTCGAGCGGCACGCCGTCGCCGGCGATCAGGATGCCGGTCTGGCCGGTGGCGCGGAACGTCGCCTTCATGCCGCGGGCGCGCATCTCCCTCTCGAGGCAGAGCGCGGTATACATCTTGCCCACCGAGCAGTCGCTGCCGACGGCAAGGCAGCGCCGGCCGCTGCGCTTCACCCCGTTGGCGATGGGATACTTCACGGCCGGCACGCGCACGTCGTGCAGCCGGCGGCCGTGGCGCTCGGCCGTGGCCACGAGATCCGGTTCGTCGCGCAGCAGGTTGTGCAGGCCCGAGGCGAGGTCGAAGCCCTGCTCGAGCGCGGCATGCAGGACGTCCTTCCACGCCTGCGAGATCACCCCGCCGCGGTTCGCCACACCGATGACGAGGGTCCGCGCCCCCGCGGCACGGGCCTCGGCGAGCGACATGTCTGGCAGGCCGAGATCGGCCCGGCAGCCGTCCATCCGGTACTGGCCGAGCGCGAATTCGGGGCGCCAGTCGCGGATGCCCTGCGCCACCTTGGCAGCAAGCTGGTCCGGCGCGTCGCCGAGGAAGAGCAGGTAGGGGGTGGGGATCATGGGCGGCTCCGCGGCTGGATTCGCGGGCGAGTGTAGCCCGCCCCGGCGGGAAATGCTGCGCCTGCGGAAAACGCCTTGAAGGCGGGCCCGCGATGTCCTAGCGGAGGGGCCGCCAGCCGCCGACCCTGCCAGACCCGGAGCGCGCGCCGATGTCCTTCCGCACCCAGCCCCCCGCCCCCGCCCGGCCGAACCGCTGCCAGCTCTTCGGCCCCGGCTCGCGGCCGGAGCTCTTCGCCAAGATGGCGGCGAGCGCGGCCGACGTGATCAACCTCGACCTCGAGGATTCGGTGGCCCCCGGCGACAAGGCCGCGGCACGGGCGAACGTGATCGCGGCCAGCCACGAGGTGGACTGGGGGACGAAGACGCTGAGCGTGCGCATCAACGGGCTCGACACGCCCTGGTGGGTGCGCGACCTCGTGGACCTGATCGAGAAGGGATCGGAGCGGATCGACCTGATCATGATCCCCAAGGCGGGGAACGCGCGCGACCTCTACGCGGTCGATGCCGTGGTGACGGCGCTCGAGGCGCAGGCGGGGCGCCGCAAGCGGCTCGGCTTCGAGGTGATCATCGAGAGCGCGCAGGGCATCACCAACGTCGCCGAGATCGCCGGCGCCTCGCCACGGCTTCAGGCGATGAGCCTCGGCGCGGCGGACTTCGCCGCCAGCATGGGCATGCAGACGACCGGGATCGGCGGCACGCAGGAGAACTACTACATGCTGCGCGAGGGCAGCCGCTACTGGGCCGACCCCTGGCACTGGGCCAGTGCCGCGATCGTGGCGGCCTGCCGCATGCACGGCGTGCTGCCCGTGGACGGGCCCTTCGGCGACTTCTCGGACGACGAGGGCTTCCGCGCGCAGGCGCGCCGGGCGGCGACGCTGGGCATGGTGGGCAAGTGGGCGATCCACCCCCGGCAGGTGGCGCTGGCAAACGAGGTCTTCACCCCCTCGGAGGCGGCCGTCGCCGAGGCGCGCGAGATCCTCGCCGCGATGGAGAAGGCCAGGGCCGAGGGCCAGGGGGCGACCGTCTACAAGGGCCGGCTGGTGGACATCGCCTCGATCCGGCAGGCCGAGGTGATCGTGCGGCAGGCCGACCTGATCGGCGGGCGCTGAGGCCTCAGTAGTCGCGCAGGAAGATCAGCCCGTATTCGCACAGCCGCCGGCAGTCGCTCGCGTCGCGGCCGGAATCCTCGGAATAGAGCAGGTCGGCCGCGCCGATCCCCTCGAAGCGCGGGTCGTCGCAGGTCCCGTCGTTGGCGTATTCCGAACTGTCGTCGCCCCACTTGACCGCGCCGCAGCTCGTCGCGGCGCGGGCGGCCTCCATGTCCCACAGCTCCACCCGGCCGGCGGCGTGCAGGGCGCGGCAGTCGGTCGCGTCGCGGCCCACGGCGCTCCAGGTCAGGGTCGTGGCCATCGCGGTGCCGAAGAAGCGGCGGTCGTCGCATTCGCCGTCGCCGGGATAGTCGCCGGTATCGTCGCCGTACTTGACCGACTGCGCGAGGGCGGCGGTGCTGAGCGCGACGGCGAGGGTCGCGGCGGCGGCGGCGCGGAGCATGGCGGGGAGACCTCCCGGGGTGACCGGGCCGGAGCATGGCGGCCGCGCCCGCCGGGGTCAACCGGGCGCGCGGCGGCCGACCCGCGCGAGTTGCAAATCCGGTCCCGTCCGGCCATATACGGGCGGCACTGGCAGCCAAGCCCGGACCCCGCGATGAACTATCTCGACTTCGAGAAGCCGCTTGCCGAGATCGAGGGCAAGGCCGAGGAACTGCGGGCGCTGGCGCGCCAGAACGAAGGCATGAACGTCGAGGCCGAGGCGGCCGCACTCGACCGCAAGGCCGGCGACCTCCTGCGGCAGCTCTACAAGGGGCTGACGCCCTGGCAGAAGTGCCAGGTCGCGCGCCACCCCGACCGGCCGCACTGCCGCGACTACATCGAGGCGCTGTTCACCGAGTGGACGCCGCTCGCCGGCGACCGCAACTTCGCCGACGACCACGCGGTGATGGGCGGGCTCGCCCGCTTCGAGGACCGCCCCGTGGTGGTGATCGGCCACGAGAAGGGACACGACACCAAGAGCCGGATCGAGCGCAACTTCGGCATGGCCCGGCCCGAGGGCTACCGCAAGGCGATCCGGCTGATGGACCTCGCCGACCGGTTCGGCCTGCCGGTCATCACGCTCATCGACACGCCCGGCGCCTATCCCGGCAAGGGCGCCGAGGAGCGCGGCCAGGCCGAGGCGATCGCGCGTTCGACGCAGAAGTGCCTGCAGATCGGGGTGCCGATCGTCTCGGTGGTGATCGGCGAGGGCGGCTCGGGCGGCGCGGTCGCCTTCGCCACGGCCAACCGGATCGCCATGCTGGAGCACTCGATCTACTCGGTGATCAGCCCCGAGGGCTGCGCCTCGATCCTGTGGAAGGATGCCGAGAAGATGCGCGAGGCGGCCGAGGCGCTGCGGCTCACCGCGCAGGACCTCGAGAAGCTCGGCGTGATCGACCGGATCGTGCCCGAGCCGGTCGGCGGGGCGCAGCGCGGCCGCGAGGCGACGGTGAAGGCCGTCGGCGGCGCGATCAAGGCGATGCTGAAGGAGCTTTCGGGCATGGACCGCAAGGCGCTGATCGCCGAGCGGCGGAAGAAGTTCCTCGGCATGGGCCAGAAGGGCCTCGCGGCCTGAGGCCGCCGCCTCACCCGCCCTTGCCGGCGGCCCCGCCCCGGCGCGCCTCCTCGAGCAGCCGGTCGGAGGCGGTCTCGATCACGCTTTCGAGATGCGCCATGAAGGGGCCGATCTCCATGCCGGGCCGGATCGGCTCGAGGAATTCCACGACCGCGGTGCCCGGCCGGCGCATGATGCCGCGCTTCGGCCAGAAGTGGCCGACGTTGGTGGCCACCGGCACGCAGGGCTGGCCGAGCTGCTGGTAGAGCAGCCCCGTGCCGACCTTGTAGGGCCGCTTCTCGCCGGGCGGGACGCGGGTGCCCTGGGGGTAGATGATGAGCTGTCCGGCCTCGAGCGCGCCCGACTTCACGCCCTGCATCATCTGCCGGATCGCCTCGGCGCGCCGGCCGCGGTCCACGGGCACGCAGCCGATCCTGAGCGCATACCAGCCCAGGATCGGGGCCCATTTCAGCTCCTTCTTCATGATGAACTTGCCGCGCGGGACCGCCGAGAAGATCACGATGATGTCGAAGAAGCTCTGGTGCTTGGCGGCGATCAGCACCTCGCCCGTGGGTGGCGTGCCGCGCACCTCGGAGCGCAGCCCCACCATCCAGCGGGCGGTCCAGCGCACCCAGCGGCAGAAGGCGTGGGCGCCGGCGAAGGCGCCGCGGCGGTCCACCAGCGCCCAGGGGGTGTAGACCACGGCCAGCACCGCCATCATCAGATACATCTGGACGACGAAGGCGAGCGAGAGGATCCAGCGCAGCGCGGTCGGCATCAGGGCAGCTCCCGCAGGACGCGGACCGCGGCGAGGCGCGTCGCCGCGAAGGCGACCAGCGCGGCGACCGGCGGGACGGCGAGCGGCCAGAGCCACTCGGGTCCGCTGAAGCCGGGGCCGGCGGAGAGCGGGCCGGCCGGCAGGAGGAGCGCCACCACCGCCGCGCCCAGCGCCGCGCCGGCGGCCGCTCCGGCGAGGGCGCGGAGGGTGAAGCGGCGCACGAAGGCGGCCACGATGAAGCGGTCGCGCGCGCCGACGAGGCGCAGGACCTCGATCACCCCGCGGTTGGCCGCCAGCGAGGCCTGGGCGGCGAGCGCGACCATCGCGGCGGTGGCGGCGGCGATCAGCGCGGCGGCGGCGAGCCCGACCGTGCGCAGGCGCCCCGCCGCCGCGACCGCAGGCTCGCGCCAGCGGCCGTGGTCGTCGTAGAGCGCGCCGGGCGCCTCGGCGGCCAGCCGCAGCCGGAGCCCCTCGGCATCGGGGCCCTCGGCGCCGAGGGTCACCTCGATCAGCTCGGGCAGCGGCAGGTCGGCGGCCGGCAGCTCGGCGCCGAGCCAGGGCGCGAGCAGCGCGCGCCGCTCGGCCTCGGGCAGGCGGCGGAACGACTCGACGCCCGGCGTCTGGTCCAGCACCCTGAGCGCCGCGGCGACCTGTGCCTCCAGCTCGCCGGCGGGTGCCGCGACCCGCACCGTCGCGGCGCGGGCCAGCGTCGCCTCCCAGCCCGCGGCGAAGCGGCCGGCGGCGAGCGCGAGGGCCAGCGCGAAGACCGCGAGCATGGCCATCGCGGCCGCCGAGAACACCGTGAGGCGGGCGGTGAAGCCCGTGGGCGGGACGATGCGCACCCCGTCGCCGCCGCTCAGCCGGCGCGCCAGCCCCGCCAGCGCGCGCCTCACAGCTCCGCCCCCGCCTGCTGGATCCGCCCGCCCGACAGGCGCAGCACGCGGGCCGCGACCTGCCCCTTGGCGGCACGGATCAGGTTGAGGTCGTGCGTGGCGACGAGCACCGCCTTGCCGAGCCGGTTGAGCTGGACGAGGAGCTGCAGGAGCCGGAGCGACATCTCCCAGTCGAGGTTGCCCGTCGGCTCGTCGGCGAGGATCACGTCGGGCGAGGTGACGACCGCGCGGGCAAGCGCGGCCCGCTGGCGTTCGCCCCCCGAGAGCGCGGGCGGCAGCGCCCCGGCCTGCCCGGCCAGCCCGACCCAGGCCAGGAGCTCGGCCACGTCGCGGTCGGCGGCCTGGCGGCTGCGGCCGGCGACGAGGAGCGGCAGGGCGACGTTGTCGGCCACCGGCAGGTGGTCGAGGAAGCGGCAGTCCTGGTGGACGACGCCGATCCTGCGCCGCGCCGCGGCCACCTCGTCGCGCGTCATCGTTGCCGCATCCCTGCCGAAGACGCGCGCGGTGCCGGCCGTGGGCCGCAGGTGCATCGAGCACAGCCGCAGGAGGGTGGTCTTGCCCGCGCCCGAAGGGCCGGTCAGGAACTGGAAGCTGCCCGGCGCGAGCGCGAGGGCGATGCCGGTCATCAGCACGGACCCGCCATAGCCGAACGCCACGTCTTCAAGCTCGATCACCGACCGGAACTCCGCCGATTGCGCGCGAAGTGTTGCCCCAGCGCCGCGCCGGATTCAACAAGATCGCCCCCAAACGCTTTGATCCCCGTCGGCAAATCGGCGATGATGTAGACTGGCGAAGGGGCGCGCGCACCGTCCGGAGGCTGAGGCGGCGATGGCAGAGAAGATGCGGCTGGTCTGCCCGAACTGTTCGGCGCAGTACGAGGTCGATGCGAGCGCGATCCCCGCCCCCGGGCGCGACGTGCAGTGCTCGAACTGCGGGCATACCTGGTGGCAGCGGCCCGTCGCGGCGCCCGCCGCGGCTGCGGAGCCGGCGGAGGCCGGGACCGCGGCGCCGGAGGCCGCCCCGGAGGCCGCCGCCGCGGACGGCGACGGCATGGCGGAGGCGCCCGCGCCGGCGCCCGCCCCGGAACCGGCGTTCGCGCCGTCGGCAGCGGAGCCTCTGCCGGCGCCGGCCAGCGCCGCCGCGCCGCGCCCGCCTGCCGGACCCGCGCCGGCCCCGGACGAGGACGGGGCCTGGCCGGACGAGGACGAGGAGGGCGCGCCGCCGCGGATCTCCGAGGCCGCGCGCAACCGCCCCCCCAGGACGCTCGACGAGGCGGTGCTCGACGTGCTGCGCGAGGAGGCCGAGCGGGAAGCCCGCGCCCGCCGGTCGGAGGGCGCGCCGGCGGCCGTTCCCGACGCGGCGTTCGTGGCCACGCTGGGCCGCGGCGAGGGCGAGCGCGAGGCCGCCGTGCGCGAGCGGATGGAGGCGATCGAGGGGATCGACGAGACGGCACGCTCGCGCGGCAACCAGCGGCTGCCGGACGTGGAGGAGATCAACTCGACGCTCGAGGGACGGGTGGCGACTCCGCCCCCCGCCGAGGACGAGCCGGCCCTGCCCCCGGCCACCCGCGGATACCGGCGCGCGGGGTTCCGCGTCGGCTTCGTGCTGACGCTGACGGCGGCGCTCGCGCTGCTTCTTGCCTATGTCTTCGCCGATGCGATCGTGGCGCGGGCGCCCTCGCTCCAACCGGGGATGACGCGCTTCACCGAGCGGGTGGACGCCGGGCGGCTGTGGCTCAACGGGGCCGCGGTGAGCGCCACCGAGGCGATCCGCGACCTGACCCGGACGGAGTAGGCCGGGCACCGGCGCGGGCGCGGCGCCGGGCGCGCTAGAAGCGGTCGAGCAGCCGCTGGAGATAGTCGAGCTCGAGCCGCGGGCGGCTCTGGTCGCCCGAGCGGCGGCGGATCTCGTCGAGCAGCTCCTCGGCGCGGCGGTAGACGTCATCGCCCTGAAGCAGGTTCTCGTCGGTGCCGATCCGGCCCGCATTGCCGATGTTGCGGCCGAGCGGGTCGCGCCGGGCCGAGGGATCGCCCTGGCCGAAGGCCTCGCCCTGCTGGCCCTCCTGCCGGCGCTGCTCGGCGAGCGCCTCGCCGAGGTTGCGCATGCCCTCGCGCAGCGCGTCCATCGCCTCGGCCTGGTCGTCGAGCGCCTGGCCGAGGTTGCGCTCGCGCAGCGCCTGCTCGGCGCGCTCCATGGCCCGGCCGGCGCGGTCGAGCGCCTCGCGCGCGGCCTCGCCCTCCTCGGTGCCCGCACCGGGCAGGTTGCGGCGCTGCCGTTCGAGCTCGCGGCGCAGCGCCTCCTGGCGCTCGGCGAGCGAGCCCTCGAGGTCGCCGCCCTCGCCCTGGCCGAGGCGGCGGTCCTCGCCCTGGCCGCGACCGAGGCCCTGCTGGCCGCCGCTGCCCTCCTGGCCAAGCTGCTGGCCCTCCTGCCCCTGGCCGCTCTGGCCCTGCTGGCCCTGCTGGGGCTGTCCGTTCCGGCCGAACTGCTCCTGCAGCTCGCGGAACGAATCGTCGGAGAGCTCCTGCTGCTCGCGCAGCGTCTCGCCGAGGCCCTCCATCGCCTGCTGACCGGGCGAGGGCTGCCCGCCGGGCCCCTGCGTGACCTGGAGGTTCTCCATCATCCGCATCAGCTGGTCGAGCAGCGCCTGCGCCTCGGCCATCCGGCCCTCCTGCATCAGGCGCTCGATCTCGTCGAGCATCTGCTGGAGCTGGTCGCCGGTGATCTCCTGCATGTTCTCGGCGGACTGCTGGCCCTCCTGCCGCTCGCCCTGCTCGGCGAGCTGGCGCATGTAGTCCTGCATCGCCTCGGAGAGCTCCTGCATCAGCTCGGCGATCTCCTCGCGCGAGGCGCCGTTGCGCATCGCCTCGCTCAGCCGGTCCTGGGCGCGGCGCAGCCGCTCGAGCGCGTCGGCCAGGTCGCCCTCCTCGAGGCGGACGGCGATGTCCCAGAGCACCCCGGCCATCTCGTCGCGCGCCTCGGGGGTGAAGCCGCCGGCGTTCATCGCCGCCTCCATCCGGCGGATCGCGACGCGGAGCTGGAGATAGGCGCCGCTGTCGCGCACGAAGCCCTCGGGCCGGTGCGTGACGGCGCGCAGCACCTGCACCACGCGCCGCAGGTTGTCGCGGTTCCACAGCAGGTCGCGGCGCATCTCGATCACCGCGGCGGCGAGCGGGTCGAAGAAGCGCCGCCCCGGCAGGACGACCGCCTCGGGCGCGGCGCTGCCGCTCTGGCCGGCGCCGTCCTCGACGGTCAGCGTGATCGTGACCGGCAGGTTGGCGAAGGGATGGGTGGAGAGGTCCTCCACCAGCGCCTCGGTGAACCCGGTCCGGTCCCCCGAGATCGGCATCGGCAGGTCGAGCACGATCGCCTCGCGCGGCTCGGGATCGACCGCAAGCCCGTGGCGGCGATCGACCGCCGGCAGATCGAGCGCGATCTCGGCCCGGCCGGCGATCACGCCGTAGTCGTCGGTGGCGGTGAAGCCCCGGCGCATCTGGCCGCCCGCGGCCCGCTCCACCTCGCCCTCGGGCCGGATCGTCGGGGGGGCATCGGGCAGGGCGGTGACGCTCCAGGCGCGGCCACCGGGGCCGTCGATCTCGATCTCGCCCGAGACGGCGACCTCGAACTCCTGCGCGGGCTCGGTGGCGCTGTCGGGCACACCGGTGCGGCCCGAGACGGTCTCGGCGACGGCGAGCGCGCCGACCTCGCCGTAGAGGCGCAGGGTCACCCGGCTGCCCTCGGGCACCTCGATCGACCGCGCGGCGATGTCGTTGAGGTAGAGCGAGGGCTTGCCGGTGTAGGCCGGTGGCTCGATCCAGCCCTCCCACGAGGGGCCCGCGGCCACGCCCGCCCCCGCGCCTCCGGGCATGATGCCGCCCACGCTGGACACCCGCCAGAGCGAGCCAAAGAGCAGCGCGACGGCAAGCGCGGTCAGCGCGACGTAGCGCAGCGCGAAGGGATCGCGCTCGGCAAGCCGCAGGTCGGGCCTGACCGGGCGGGCGACGGCCGCGCGCTCGGCCATGCGGCGGACATGGGCGCGCCAGACCGCCTCGGACCCCCGGTCGCCCGCCCCGATCGCCTGGCGGTCGGCGAGCGCGGCGAGCGGGCGGCCGGGCAGGCTGCGGTCGAGCCGGTCGATCGCCTCGGCCCGCGTCGGCCAGCGGAAACGCCAGAGGCCCCGCGCGAGGGCGACGGCCGCACCCGCGACGGCGGCGACCGAACCGACCCAGACGGCCTCGACCGGCGCCGTCTCGTGCAGGCCCAGGGCGAGCGCGGCGACGGCGAGGAACAGGATCGTCCAGAGCGGCCAGAAGCACCGCGCCATCCGCTCGGCGAGAAGCCCCAGCCGGGTGAGCGCGAGCGGCACGACCAGCCGGGCGCGCGCGTCCTGCGGGAGATCGCCGGGGGCGGTCATGCGGGCGGGGGCGTCTCCGGTCAGGGGACCGCAGGGCGGGCAGGCGCGGTCACAGCCACCCGGGTATGGTATCGCGCCTGATCAGATCGTCAAAGGTCGGGCGCGCGCGGATGACGGCGAATTGATCCCCGTGGACGAGAACCTCGGGCACCAGCGGGCGGGAGTTGTATTCCGAGGCCATCACCGCGCCGTAGGCCCCGGCCGAGCGGAAGGCGACCAGATCCCCCTCGGCGAGCGGCGGCAGCGGCCGGCCGCGGGCGAAGGTGTCGCCGGATTCGCAGACCGGCCCGACCACGTCGTAGGGGTGGTGCGCGGCGCCGGGCGGGGGCTCGACCACCGGCACGATGTCGTGGTGCGCACCATACATGGCCGGGCGAACGAGGTCGTTCATCGCCGCGTCGAGGATCAGGAAGTCGCGCCCCTCGCCCTGCTTGACGTAGATCACCCGGGCGACGAGCAGCCCGGCGTTGCCC
The DNA here is from genome assembly GCA_026419405.1 of Paracoccaceae bacterium. Classification (GTDB taxonomy): domain Bacteria; phylum Pseudomonadota; class Alphaproteobacteria; order Rhodobacterales; family Rhodobacteraceae; genus JANZZL01. Next base: position 19,545 of record JANZZL010000100.1, read on the forward strand.
GCGATCAGCCGCCCCGGCTCGATCTCGATCTCGCAGCCGAGGTCGCCCACGGTGCGCCGGACCATCGCGCCGTAGTCGGTGGGCAGCGGCGGCGCCTCGTTGGAGCGGGTGTAGGGGATGCCGAGCCCGCCGCCGAGGTCGAGCCGGCGGATGTCGTGCCCGTCGGCGCGCAGGAGGCGGGTCAGCTCGGCCACCTTGCGGTAGGCGGCCTCGAAGGGCTCGAGCCGGGTGAGCTGGCTGCCGATGTGCACGTCGATGCCGACGACCTCGATCCCCGGCAGCCGCGCGGCCTCGGCATAGACCGCGCACGCCCGGCCGATGGGGATGCCGAACTTGTCCTCCTTGCGGCCGGTGGCGATCTTCTCGTGGGTGCCGGCATCCACGTCGGGGTTGACGCGGAGCGCGATCGACGCGCGCCGCCCCATCGCCGAGGCCACCTGGGAGAGCGCGGCGAGCTCGGGCTCGCTCTCGACGTTGAACTGGCGGATGCCGCCCGCGAGCGCGAGCCGCATCTCCTCCCGCGTCTTGCCGACGCCGGAGAAGACGATCCGCTCGCCGGGGATGCCCGCGGCGCGGGCCTTGAGATACTCGCCAGCCGAGACGACATCGACCCCCGCGCCGAGCTGGCCGAGCGTGCGCACCACCGCGAGGTTCGAGTTCGCCTTCATCGCGAAGCAGACGAGGTGCGGCAGCGGCCGCAGCGCCTCCTCGAAGAGCCGGTAGTGCCGGATCAGCGTGGCGGTGGAGTAGACGTAGACGGGCGTGCCGACCGCGGCGGCGATCTCGGGGATGGGCACGTCCTCGGCGTGGAGGATGCCCTCGCGGTAGAGGAAGTGGTCCATCGCCGGCGCCTGCGCCCTTCGGAAACCCCTGTCGTGGAAGGCGCCCTTAGCACGCCGCCGGCCGCCGCGCCACCGCGCGGTCGGTGGCGGCCGTCGGGTGCCGCTCGGTCGGGGACCCTGCCGAGGTCGGCGAGGTGGCGATCCGCCCGGCCGGGGTCGGCCTCGGCCCGGCGCACGAGCTTCGGGGCGGGAATCGCCCGGCGGGCTGTCCGGCTGGCGTGCCTCGGCCCGGCGTGCGCTTCGGCTTCGGGGCGCCCGCGCCGCAGGGCACGCGCAGCGGCCGGCCGGTCTGCGGCGCGCGCGGACAGGTGCCGGCGGCGCGTTCGAGGCGGCAGGGGCGGGTGAACGCTTCGGCGACGGTGCGGCCGATGACGCGGCGGCCGCGATTGCCCGTCACCCGCACGACTCTCCTCTCCGGGCGCCGGAGGGCAACGCCCTGCGGCGCGCCCCTGCTCCGCGAAGGCGAAGCCGCCTAAGTGCCCCTCGACGCCCCTGCGGCCGAAGAAGGTGGCGGTAACCCGGTCGATCGGCGGTCGGCGCGCCGGGGCGAGGCCGGCTCGGCCGGCTGGCCGGGGCGGGGCCGCCTCGGCACCCCGCGTCCGTCGGGCATCTCCGCCGCACCCGCCCCGCGCCCGCCCGCTGCGGCCGGCGCGGCATCGCCGGCCGGGGCCGTCAGCCGACGGGCCGGGTGCGCAGGAACAGGTAGAGCGGCAGGCCGCAGGAAAGGCCGATGCCGTAGGTCGCCGGGATCGCCACGAGCGCGATCCAGTTCCGCCGCGCCGCCGTCTCGGCGACGATCCAGACCGTCAGCGCGATCGCGGCGATGGTGAGGTCCCAGGTGAGGCCGGTGGTCGAGGCGTTGACGTACCAGGCGTCGATCAGCCCCGAGAGCCCGCTGCCGGTCTCGCGCATGTGTTTCAGGAACCAGTACATCGGGTGGATCGCGCCCCAGACGGCGAGGGCGAGGTAGAGAAGGCGCAGGGGCGACATGGGATGCTCCTCTGGGAATGTTCCTCTGGGGATGCTCCTCCGGGTGGTCCTCGAGGCGAGCTTCTCCGGCTTGCCGGGCCAGAGGTAGGCCGCGCGCGCGACAGGGCCAGGGGCGCGGGGCCGCCGGTCGCGGCGCGCTCAGCCGCCGGTGAGGCCGACCGCGATCCGGCCGGAGACGCCGGTCTGGACCGCGGCGGCGCCGCCCGGCCGCTCGGGCGGGCCGTCGGCGCCGCAGGCGGCGAGCGTCAGTGCGGCCAGGAGCAGGGCGAGGCGCATCATCCGATCCTTTCCTTCCAGCGGGCGATCTGTTCGCGCACGCGCACCGGCGCGGTGCCGCCGTAGCTGGTGCGGCTTGCCACCGAGTTCCGCACCCCGAGCACGCCGTAGACCGCCTCGGTGATGCCGGGATGCACCGCCTGCATCGCCTCGAGCGGCAGGTCGGGCAGGTCGCAGCCCCGCGCCTCGGCGGCCCGGACCAGGGTTCCGGTGACGTGGTGCGCCTCGCGGAAGGGCAGGCCGAGTTCGCGCACCAGCCAGTCGGCGAGGTCGGTGGCGGTGGAGAAGCCCGAGGCGGCCGCGCGCTCCAGCGCCGCGCGGTTGGCGGTGAGGTCGCGCACCATCCCCTCCATCGCCGCAAGGCCGACGAGCAGCGTGTCGGCGGCGTCGAAGACCTGCTCCTTGTCCTCCTGCATGTCCTTGGAATAGGCGAGCGGCAGGCCCTTCATCACGGTGAAGAGCGCGACCGTCGCGCCGAGGATGCGCCCGAGCTTGGCGCGCAGAAGCTCTGCCGCGTCGGGGTTCTTCTTCTGCGGCATGATCGACGAACCGGTGGTGAAGCGGTCGGAGATCGTCACGAAGCGGAACTGGGCCGAGGACCAGATCACCAGCTCCTCGGCCAGGCGCGACAGGTGCATGGCGCAGATCGCGGCGGCGGCGAGGAACTCCAGCGCGAAGTCGCGGTCCGAGACGGCATCGAGCGAATTCGCCATCGGCCGGTCGAAGCCGAGCTCGCGCGCCGTCATCTCGCGGTCGATCGGGAAGGAGGTGCCGGCGAGCGCGGCCGCGCCGAGGGGGCATTCGTTCATCCGCGCCCGGGCGTCGGCGAGCCGCGACAGGTCGCGTCCGAACATCTCGACATAGGCCATCATGTGGTGGCCCCAGGTGACGGGCTGCGCCGTCTGGAGGTGGGTGAATCCGGGCATCACCCAGTCGGCCCCCGCCCCGGCCTGGGCGAGGAGCGCGCGGATCAGCGCGGTCAGCCCGGCGGTCGCCGCGTCGATCCGGTCGCGGACCCAGAGCCGGAAGTCGGTCGCCACCTGGTCGTTGCGGCTGCGCGCGGTGTGCAGCCGCCGCGCGGGCTCGCCGATCAGCTCGCCGAGCCGCGCCTCGACGTTCATGTGGATGTCCTCGAGCTCGGTGCGGAACGGAAACGTCCCCGCCTCGATCTCTGACAACACCGTGATGAGCCCTTCCCGGATCGCCTCGGCGTCGCTATCCGTCAGGATGCCCGTGGCGGCCAGCATCGCCGCATGGGCCCGCGAGCCCCGGATGTCCTGGGGCGCAAGCCGCCGGTCGAACGCGATGGAGGCGTTGATCGCCTGCATGACCGCGTCCGGCCCCTCGGCAAAGCGCCCGCCCCACATCGTGTTCCGGGTGTTCTCGGTCATCAGGCCCTCGGAGGGATGCATGGGTGTCTTCGGCAAGGCCGTCCTCTACACGGCGCTTCTCGCTTTCGCAAACGCCGCGGCGGCCGACACGTCGGCGGCGGCGGCGCTGCGCGCGGGCGACATGCGCAAGCTCGTGTTCCACGAGGCGCCGCAACCGGTTCCCGATGCGGCCTTCGGGCACCTCGACGGCAGCACGCATTCGCTGGCCGACTTCCGGGGCAAGTGGGTGCTGCTGAACTTCTGGGCGACCTGGTGCGCCCCCTGCCGCGAGGAGATGCCGATGCTCGCCAACCTCCAGCGCGACCTCGGCGGCGACCGCTTCGCGGTGGTGACGGTGGCGACAGGCCGCAATTCGCCCCAGGCGATCGAGAAGTTCTTCGACGAGATCGGGGTGGACAACCTGCCGCTCTATGTGGATCCGCGCCACGATCTTGCCCGGCCGATGGCCGTGCTCGGCCTGCCGGTGACGGTGATCATCGACCCCGAGGGCCGCGAGGTGGCCCGGCTGATGGGCGAGGCCGCCTGGGATGGCCCCGAGGCGCGCGCCCTGCTCGCCGCGCTGATGCAGGGCTCCTGAGCCCGGGCCGGGGACGCGGCGGGCCACCGCGCCCCCGCCCCCCGCACCGCACGGCGGCCGGGCGGAGCCGTGCGGCCCGCCCGGCGCCGCCGGCGGTCACTGGCACATCAGCGCCGAGCCGGCCAGGCCGCCGCCCACGGCGCCGGCGACGGTGGCGACGTCGCGGCCCTTGCCGCGGCCGAGCTCGCGGCCGGCGAGCGCGCCGAGCGCCGCGCCGCCCGCGGTGCCGACCGCGCAGTTCGCCGAGCGCTGGGCGGGCGTGCTGGACACGCAGGCCGAAAGCGCGGTGAGGGCAGCCAGGGCGGAAACGAGCGTGATACGGGTCATGATCTCTGCCTTTCCTGCAGGTTCGTTCGTTGCAGCGATGCACGGGATCTGGCAGGCCTGCCCCTGTCATCCAATAACAGCGACGCCCGTCCGCCCGTCCCGGCGAGCCTGCGCGGCTGTCATCCGATAACAGGGCGCCGGGCGCGCAGGCGCGGCGGGACGGCAGCCGTGCCCCGGAGCGGACCGCTCCGGGGCGCCGGGCGCGGGCATGCGCCTCAGTTCGGGACCGCCGCGCCCGTCGGCCGCGGGGTGGTGGCCGTCTCGGGCGGCAGGACAGGGTATGTCACCTCGGGAATCCGGCCCGTGAGCGACCCCAGGAAGGCGGTGACGGCTTCCAGGTCCGCGTCGGAGAGGTCAGCCCCGAGCTGCGAGGTGGCCATGATCTCGACGGCGGTCTTGAGATCCCAGACCTTGCCGGAGTGGAAGTAGGGTGCGGTCACGGCGATGTTGCGCAGCGGCGCTGCCCGGAACACGTATTCGTCGTCAACCGTCGCGGTGACTGCGAAGCGCCCCTTGTCGCCGGCCGGGAGGATGTCGGCCCCCGGTTTCTCGATGAGGCCGAAGGGGTAGTAGCCGTTGCCGCCGAGGTTGACGCCGGAATGGCACTGCGCGCAGCCGGCCTCCATGAACACCTTCAGGCCGCGCTTCTGCTCGTCGCTGAGCGCGGCGTCGTCGCCGTTCAGCCAGGCATCGAAGGGTGCGGGGGTGACCAGCGTCGCCTCGAAGGCCTCGATGGCCCGGGCGAAGTTGTCGAAGGTCACCGGTTCCGCCTCGCCGGGGAAGGCGGCGGCGAACCACTCCACATACTGCGGCATCGAGGTCAGCGTGGCGATGACGTTCTCGGGGGTGTTGGCCATCTCGACCCCGGCCTGGACCGGCCCCTTGGCCTGGGCCGCGAGGTCGGGCGCGCGGCCGTCCCAGAACTGCGCCTCGTTGAACACCGAATTGAGGACGGTCGGCGCGTTCCGCGGACCCTTCTGCCAGCCGTGGCCGATGGAGGTCTCGAGGTTGTCGTCGCCGCCCGTCGCGAGGTTGTGGCAGGAGTTGCAGGAGAAGACGCCCGAGGCCGAGATGCGGGGGTCGAAGAACAGCGCCTTGCCGAGCGCGACCTTCGCCGGGGTGACCGGGTTGTCGGCGATGGCCGGAGTGGTGGAGGGAACCGGCTTGAACCAGCCGAGGGCCTCGTCGCGCAGCGGTTCGGCAAGGGCGGGTGATGCGGCCGCAGAGGCAAGCGCCGCCGCGGCGACGGCGAGAGAGGATCTGTGCATGAACTGCTCCAGCATTGGGCCGATTCCGGCATCCGCCGCGCGCTTCCCTGTCCCGCGCCATGGCTAGAATCGCGCCCGGGCGCCGGCGTTGACCTGCGTCAATCACCCCGGCGCGCCAGCCCGCCGTTGCCGGGATGCCACGCTGACGGCGGAGCGGGGTCAGGCCAGGGCCGCGACCGCGGCGTGGCGCGGGCAGGTCACGAGGTGGTCGTTGACCATGCCGGTGGCCTGCATGACCGCGTAGACGATGGTGGGCCCGCAGAAGCGGAAGCCCGCGCGGTGCAGGTCCTGCGAGAGGGCGCGCGAGGCCGGCGTCTCGGCCGGGATTTCGGACGGGCTTGTCCAGGCGTTCTGCACCGGCGCGCCGCCGACATGCCGCCAGAGGAACGCCGCGAAGCCGGCGCCGCGCTCCTCGATCGCGAGGAAGGCGCGCGCATTGCCGATCGCGGCCTCGATCTTGCCGCGGTGGCGGACGATGCCGGGGTCGGCCAGCAGGCGCTCCACGTCGGCCGGGCCGTAGCGGGCGACGCGCTCGGGGTCGAACCCGTCGAAGGCGGCGCGGAAGGCGCGGCGCTTGCGCAGGATGGTGATCCAGGAGAGGCCGGCCTGGAAGCCGTCGAGCACGAGCTTCTCCCACAGCACGCGGCTGTCGCGCTCGGGCACGCCCCATTCGGTGTCGTGATAGGCGACGTAGAGCGGGTCGGCCCCGCACCAGGGGCATCGGTCCATGTGGCGGCTCCTCGAGTCGGGCGGGCCGCGAGTGTTTACCCGACCGTAAGGGTTCGCAAGCCAGTCTCGCCCCGTCCACGCGACCGGAGGCGAGGCATGACCGAAGACCCGATCGACCGGCCGGATCCCGGCGACCCCGACACGCTGTCGCCGCTGGCCGTGGCGCTGACCGCGCGCGACCGGGCCGCGCTGGAACTGGTGCGCGAGGCGCTCAGGCGGGGCGACGTGCTGCTGGCGTTCCAGCCGGTGGTGCGCTCGCGCGATCCCGGCAGCATTGCCTTCCACGAGGGGCTGATCCGCGTGCTCGATCCGCAGGGGCGGGTGATTCCGGCCCGGCAGTTCATCGCCGCGGCCGAGATGACCGAGGCGGGGCGGATCCTCGACAGCCTCGCGCTGGAGCTCGGGCTCGCGGAGCTCGCGCGTGAGCCGGGGCTGCGGCTCTCGATCAACATGTCGGCCCGCTCGATCGCCTACCCGCGCTGGACCGAGGCGCTCCACCGCGGGCTCGAGCGCGACCCGACGGCGGCCGAGCGGCTGATCCTCGAGATCACCGAGGCCTCGGCCATGGTGATCCCCGACATCACGGCGCATTTCATGAAGGGGCTGCAACGCAAGGGCATCTCCTTCGCGCTGGACGATTTCGGGGCCGGCTTCACGGCCTTCCGCTACCTGCGCGACTTCACCTTCGACGCGGTCAAGCTCGACGGACAGTTCATCCGGGGCATCCATGCCGACCCCGACAACCAGTGCCTGGCGCGGGCGCTGCTGTCGATCGCCGAGCACTTCGACATGTTCACCATCGCAGAGGCGGTGGAGACGCCCGAGGAGGCGACCTTCCTCGCCGATCTCGGCTTCGACTGCCAGCAGGGCTACGTCCACGGCGCGCCGACCACGATGCCACCCTGGCGTGCCCGCGAGGCGGCGCAGGCGCAGGGCTGAGCCGGAAGTCGCGGACGCCCCTGCGCAGCCGCCGGACCCGGCGCGCGGGGCGGTGGGCCGTCGCGCGCGCCGACTGACTACGGGGGGTCCCGCCGGACCCGGCGCGCGGGGCGGTGGGAACCGCTCGCGCCGCCGCGGGCCTCGCGCGCCAGCCGAACCCTCGGCGCGGGGCGCGGCGGCTGCAGCAACGGATCCGGCACCCCGCTTCGGGGTGCGGGCGTCGCACGGGCGCGGGAAGCTGGCATCGGTTCGAGGCCCCGAAACCCGGGGATGCAGCGGACGCCGCACGGACGCGGGAAGTCGGGGGTTAGCCTTCCTGCGCGAGACCTTCCAGTCAAGGACGCCCCGCGCGCGGGGCATTGGATGCCGCGACGCTTCGGCCCCACGGACGCCGCGCGCGCGAGGAGGGAGGTGCCGGGCAACCATTTGAAATCCCACTTGTTTCACGGACGCCGCGCGCGCGAGGAGGGAGGGAGCAGGCGCCGGCGAAGCGTGAGCTCCGGATAAGGACGCCGCGCGCGCGAGGAGGGGAGGAACTCGTTTGTGGCGGCAAGAAATTCGGGGTGAAGGACGCCCCGCGCGCGAGGAGGGGAGATGCATGGAACGCTGCCCGCCGCGCGGTTCGACGACAGGAAGGCCGCCGCGCGCCCGCGGAGTTGGAGAACTCCCGCGGCGTGAGCCCCTGGGAACGGGCAAGGACCCCACGCGCGCGGGGCGTTGCCGGTCGGCCAATGGCAGTAGGGAGAGGATTTCGCAAGGACCCCACGCGCGCGGGGCGTTGGGGTGCTCAGCCGGTTCCGATATGACACGGACAGCAAGGAC
>JANZZL010000008.1 GCA_026419405.1 Paracoccaceae bacterium
AGATGTGTATAAGAGACAGCTGCCACCACACGGCCCGCGACGGGCGCGCCCGGAGCCCTGCCGCCGGCGCCCGGGCCGTGGCCGAGCGGCCGGCGGGACGGCACGCGCGCGCCCCGTCCGATGCGCCCGTCCGATGCGCCCGCCCGATGCGATCGTCCTTGCGGAGGAGACCCGAGATGGCAACCGAGATCCTGATGCCCGCCCTCTCCCCCACCATGGAGGAGGGCACGCTGGCGAAGTGGCACGTGAAGGAGGGCGATGCCGTCTCCGCCGGCCAGGTCATCGCCGAGATCGAGACCGACAAGGCGACGATGGAGTTCGAGGCGGTCGACGAGGGGATCGTCGGCCGGATCCTCGTGCCCGAGGGCACCGAGGGGGTGAAGGTCAACACCCCGATCGCCCTGCTCCTCGAGGAGGGCGAGAGCCCCGCCGCCCCGGCACCCGCGGCGGCCCCCGGGCCCGCCCCTTCCGTGGCCCCGGCTCGGGCTCCGTCGTCCTCGGCGGCGACGGCCGCCCCGGCACCGGCCCCCGCGGCCGCCCCCGCCGCGCCGCGCTCGGCCGAGGGCGGGCGCATCTTCGCCAGCCCCCTCGCGCGCCGCATCGCCGCCGAGCGCGGCATCGATCTCGCCGCCGTGAAGGGCTCGGGTCCGCACGGGCGGATCGTCCGGGCCGATGTCGAGGCCGCCCAGCCCGGCGCCGCCCCCGCCCGACCGGCCGCGCCGGCGAAGGCGCCTGCCCCCGCGCCGGCCGCCGAGGCGCCGAAGGCGGCGATGCCCGCCGGACCGGCGGCCGAGACCGTGCTCAGGATGTACGAGGGCCGCGCCTTCGAGGAGGTGAAGCTCGACGGGATGCGCAGGACCATCGCCGCACGGCTCACCGAGGCCAAGCAGACGATCCCGCACTTCTACCTGCGCCGCGACATCCGGCTCGACGCGCTGCTCGACTTCCGCACCCGTCTCAACGCCGAACTCGAGCCGCGCGGGGTGAAGCTCTCGGTCAACGACTTCATCATCAAGGCCGCAGCCCTCGCGCTGCAGGAGGTGCCGGATGCCAACGCGGTCTGGGCGGGCGACCGGATCCTGAAGCTGAAGCCCTCGGATGTCGCGGTGGCGGTGGCGGTCGAGGGCGGTCTCTTCACGCCCGTCCTGCGGGATGCCCACCTCAAGTCGCTCTCCGCGCTCTCGGCCGAGATGAAGGACCTGGCCCGGCGCGCCCGCGACCGCAAGCTCGCGCCCCAGGAATACCAGGGCGGCAGCTTCGCGATCTCCAACCTCGGGATGTTCGGCATCGACAGCTTCGACGCGGTGATCAACCCGCCGCACGGCGGCATCCTCGCCGTGGGCGCGGGCGTGCGGAAGCCCGTGGTGACCGACGACGGCGCCATCGCGGCCGCCACGGTGATGTCGGTCACGCTCTCGGTCGATCACCGGGTGATCGACGGCGCGCTCGGCGCAGCGCTGCTCGAGGCGATCGTCAGGCACCTCGAACACCCGCTCGCCATGCTGGCCTGATCCGGCTCAAGGCAGCGCCGCCCGCGGCGCGCCAGAAGGGCTCCCGGAACCGGGAACAGGGAGCCCTTCGTCATGGACTGGAAGGCCTGCATCGCCGAGGCGAACCGCAACCTCGCGCGCTGCTGCCACCGCGCCCCCGAGGCCGCCGCGGGTTTCGCCGGCATGGCGAAGGCGGTGATGGCCGAGGGCGCGTTCGGCGTGAAAGAGAAGGAGCCGGCCTGCCTCGCCATCGGCATCTTCGGCCAATGCAACGACTGCATCGGCGTCCACCTCAGGGCCGCGATCCGCGCCGGCGCGACGCGGGAGGAGGTCGCCGAGACGATCTCGGTCACGATGTACATGGGCGGCGGGCCCGCCTTCATGTACGGCGCCCGCGCGCTCGAGGCCTCCGACCAGTTCGCCGCCTGACCGCCCCGTGTCCTGCGGCCGGAGCCAGGCCGCGGAGCCCCGGCGACATGCGCCGCCGCCGGACCGCAGCCCCCCATCCCCGCCCCGGCCCCGTCCGGCCCGCCCCCTTCCCCTTGTCGCAAATACGCCACGGGGGGTCCCGGGGGGCGTGATGCCCCCCGGCCCCGCCGCCCGCGCGCTCGAGGCCCACCTTCCGATCCCCGACGGGCCACAGACGGGCCGCGGAACCCCGACGACATGCGCCGCCACGAGGCGCGCACCCCTGCCGCCCCCGCACCCCGGCCCGCCCCCTTCCCCTTGTCGCGAATACGCCACGGGGGGTCCCGGGGGGCGTGACGCCCCCCGGCCCTGCCGCCCGCGCTCCGGTCAGCCGGCGAGCAGCGCCCGCGCCGCCGCCCGCGCCTCCTCGGTCACCCGGTCGGCGGCGAGCATCCGCGCGATCTCGTCCACCCGCTCGGCCGGCCCCAGCGGCACCACGCGCGAGCGCGCCGCGCCGTCCTCCAGCACCTTCTCCACGCGCCAGTGATGCGCCGCCCGCGCCGCGACCTGCGGCGAATGGGTGACGACGAGCACCTGCGCCCCCTCGGCCAGCCGCGCCAGCCGCCGGCCCACCGCGTCGGCGGTGGCCCCGCCCACGCCGCGGTCGATCTCGTCGAAGATCAGCACCGTGGCCTCCGAGCCGCGGCTGAGGCAGACCTTGAGCGCGAGCAGGAACCGCGAGAGCTCGCCCCCCGAGGCGATCCGGGCGATCGGCCCCGGCGGGGCGCCGGGATTGGTGGCCACGGTGAAGGCCACCGCATCGCGCCCCTCCGGGCCCGGCTCGGCTGCGGCCACCTCGGTGGCGAAGGCCGCGCGCTCGAGCTTCAGCGGCCCGAGCTCGGCCGCCATCGCCGCGTCGAGCCGCCCCGCCGCCGCCCGCCGCAACGCCGTGAGCCGCGCCGCCGCCGCGTCGTATCCGGCCTCGGCCGCGGCCAGGGCGGCGCGGCGCGCGGCGAGGTCGCGCCCGCCGCCGTCGAGCGCCTCGAGCCGGCCGCGGATCTCCGCCGCCAGCGCCGGCAGCGCGTCGGGCGCCACGCCGTGCTTGCGGGCGAGCGCGCGGATCGCGAACAGCCGCTCCTCGGTGCGCTCCAGCTCGCCCTCGTCGAAGTCGAGCGCCTCGAGGCAGTCGGCGATGCCCCGATCCGCGTCGGCGAGTTCGGCGAGCGCCCGGCCGAGCGCGGCGAGCGGCGCGTCGAGCCGCCCCCCGGCGGGGCCGGCGGCGCCCTCGAGCCAGCGCACCGCGTCGATCAGCCGGCCCTCCGCGCCCTCGGGCCCGATCGCGGCATGGGCGCGCGCGATGTCCTCGCCGATCCGGCGCGCCGCCTGCATCAGCCGCCGCCGGGCGTCGAGCGCGGCCTCCTCCCCCGGCTGCGGGGCAAGCGCGTCGAGCTCGCCGGCCGCGTGGCGCAGGAAGTCCTCCTCGGCCCGCGCGGCGGCCAGCGCCGCCTCGGCCTCGGCCAGCGCCTCGGCCGCGGCCCGCCGCGCCGCCCAGGCCGCGCGCACCTCGGCCAGCGCCGCCTCGGCCCCGGCGAAGGCGTCGAGCAGCCGGCGGTGGCCGCGCGGGTCGAGCAGCCCGCGGTCGTCGTGCTGGCCGTGCAGTTCCACCAGCGTCTCGGAAAGCGCGCGCAGCACCTCGGCCGAGGCGCGCCGGTCGTTCACCCAGGCGGCCCTGCGGCCGTCGGGCGTGGCGGTGCGGCGCAGGATCAGCTCCCCGCCCGCCGGCAGGCCGGCCTCGGCCAGAACCGTCCGCGCGGCATGGCCCTCGGGCAGGTCGAAGGCCGCGGTCACCTCGCCCTCGGCGGCCCCCGCGCGCACGACCTCGGCGCGGCCGCGCCAGCCGAGCACGAAGCCGAGGCAGTCGAGCAGGATCGACTTGCCCGCCCCGGTCTCGCCGGTAAGCACGTTGAGCCCCTCGCGGAAGTCGAGCGACAGCCGCCCGATCAGCAGCATGTCGCGGATCTCGAGCTGCCTCAGCATGGCCCGAGGCCCGCGCCTAGAGCCATTCGCCCCGGATCACCTGGCGGTAGACCTGCCTGAGCCAGCTTTCGCCGCGCGCCTCGGGCTTGAGCCCGCGGCCGGTCAGCAGCGCGTAGCTGTCCTCGTAGAAGGGGTTGGCGCGGAAGTTGTGGCCCAGGATCGCGCCGGCGGTCTGCGCCTCGTCGGTCAGCCCGAGCGAGAGGTAGCATTCCACCAGCCGGTGCAGCGCCTCGGGCGTGTGCGTGGTGGTCTGGAACTGCTCCACCACCACCCGGAAGCGGTTGATCGCGGCGGCGTAATGCCCGCGCTTGAGGTAGTAGCGGCCGATCTCCATCTCCTTCGCCGCCAGGTGGTCGTAGGCGAGGTCGAACTTCAGGATCGCCGAGCGCGCATACTCGCTGTCGGGGTAGCGCTCGATCACCGCGCGCAGCGCCTGCAGCGCCTGGAAGGTCAGCCCCTGGTCGCGCCCGATCGCGTCGATCTGGTCGTAGTAGCTCAGCGCCAGCAGATACTGCGCATAGGCGGCGTCGTCATCGGCGGGGTAGAAGTCGATGAAGCGCTGCGCCGCGGCGCGGCTGTTCTCGTAGTCGCGGTCGCGGTGATAGGCCATCGCCTGCATGATCAGCGCGCGCTTGGCCCATTCCGAATAGGGATAGAGCCGCTCCACCTCGCCGAAGTAGCGCGCGGCCTCCTCGGGATTGCCGGTCTCCAGCTCGTATTCGCCGCGGGTATAGATCTCCTCGGCGGAATAGCTCTCGAGCGGCGGTTCGCGGTTGCCGCCGCAGGCGGAGAGCGCCAGCGCGAGGACCGCGGCCCCGATCCCCCGACCCGCCCAGCGACCGCCCCTCATGCCCGATGCCCGTCCCGTTTCTTGAACTTTCTTGCACACGAAGGGGTCTGCGCTGCGGCGCGCCCTCCGGTGCCGGTGTCGTAGCACAGAAAAATCCGGGGCGCAAAACGCCAATCGGCGGCGCCGGCGCGCCCCGGATCAGGCCACCGCAAGCAGGTCGTCGCGGCCGACTCCGGCGCCCGGAAGCCGGCGCTCCACCTCCGCGTCGCAGACGGTCATCCGGAAGGCCTGCGGCCGCGCGAAGAGCGCGCGCAGGAGGCGGTTGGTCATCGCATGGCCGGCACGGTGGCCGGTGTAGCGCCCCAGGATCGGCGCGCCGGCAAGCGCCAGGTCGCCCAGCGCGTCGAGCATCTTGTGGCGCACCGGCTCGTCGCCGTGGCGCAGCCCGCCGGGCGTGAGCACCTCGGCGCCGTCCACCACGACGGCGTTCTCGTAGCTGCCGCCCAGCGCCAGGCCGCTCGCGCGCATGGCATCGACATCGGCCTTGCGGCAGAAGGTGCGGCTGTCGGCCAGCTCGCGCACGAACGCACCGTTGGCCAGCGACAGCGCCTTGCGCTGGCGGCCGATGGCGGCGTCGGCGAAATCGATGGCGAAGTCGATCTCCAGCGTCTCGGCCGGCGCCAGCCGCGCCCAGGCCTCGCCGTCGCGCACCTCGACCGGCTCGAGCACGCGCAGCGCCCTGACCGGCGCCTCGAGCCTGACCAGCCCGCGGGCGAGGATGGCGCGGACGAAGGGGGCGGCCGAGCCGTCGAGGATCGGCACCTCGGGCCCGTCGATCTCGATCAGCGCGTTGTGCACGCCGCAGCCAGCGAGCGCGGCCATCAGGTGCTCGACGGTCGAGACCTCGACGCCGGCGGCGTTGGCGATGCGGGTGCACAGCCGCGCCTCGACCACCGCATCCCAGCGGGCGGGGATCAGGCCGTCGCGGCCCGCGACATCGGTGCGGCGGAACCAGATGCCGTATTCGGCCGAGGCGGGGCGCAGGGTCATGCGCACCGGCCGGCCGGAATGCAGGCCGGTTCCGCTGAACCCGACGGGTGCCTTCAGGGTGACTTGCACGATCCACCTCAATCCGCGGCGCGCTGCTCGTGGCGCGCCATCCTTGCCGCCCCGAGGTAGCGATCCGGCCCGGCCCCCTCAACTCACTCTTTGCAACTTCATGAAATATTAACGCTTCACGCTCAGCAGGTTTCTGCCGGGTCGAATCGCGCGGGCGGGAAAGCGTTTGCCCTCAATGCATTGGGGGCCGGACGGCTCCGGCCCCCGGGGATGCAGATGTGACGGGCGTCAGTTCGCCTGACGCCGCAGGAAGGCCGGGATCTCGATACGCTCGCGGTCCGGGTCGTGCTCCGGCTCGGGCGCCACGGCGCGGGTCTGGTCGCCGCGGACGGGCGGCTGCGGGCGGATCGCGCCGAAGGGCGCGCGCTCGGTCTCGTGCGGCTGCCCGTGCCCGCCGGTCATCCGGTTGATCAGCTGGTTGATGCCGAAGCGCGAGCTGCGCTCGGGCTGCGGCGCGGGGGCGGCGGTCGGACGCGGTCGGGCGCCGCCGGGCGGCACCTTGCTGACCGCCGCCTGCAGCCGCTCCATGGTCTCGCGCGAGGGCATGCCGGGCCGGCCGGCCGCCGCCGGGGCGACGAAGGTCTCGCGCACCGTGCCCTCGCGCACCGCGGGCGCAGCCTGCGGCGGCGCGGGCGGTTCGGCACGCGCCGCGGCGGGGTTGTAGGCCGGCGGCGGCAGCCCGTCGCCCGCCGCCTCGTCGTCCTCGGCCGCCTCGTCGAGGCCCGAGAACAGCGAGGGTTCCTCTTCCTCCTCCGCGGCGACGGCGGCGGCGGCGAAGGCGGGCTGCGGCGCCTCGCGGACCGCGGCCGGCGCCGGCACGGGCTGAGGCGCGGGTTCCGCGACGGCCTCGCGCACCTCGGCCCGCGGCTCAGCGACCGGCGCCGCGGCAGAGCGGCGCCGCGGCTGCGGCACCTCGGCGGCGGGCGCGGCATCGATCCCGGTCGCCACGACCGAGACCCGCATCACGCCCTCCATGGCGTCGTCGAGGGTGGATCCGACGATGATGTTGGCGTCGGGATCGACCTCCTCGCGGATCCGGTTGGCGGCCTCGTCCAGCTCGAACAGCGTCAGGTCGTAGCCGCCGGTGATGTTGATCAGCACGCCGCGCGCGCCGCGCAGGCTGATCTCGTCCAGCAGCGGGTTGGCGATCGCCTTCTCGGCCGCCTGGATCGCGCGATCCTCGCCCGAGGCCTCGCCGGTGCCCATCATCGCCTTGCCCATCTCGTCCATCACCGCGCGGACATCGGCGAAGTCGAGGTTGATCAGGCCCGGCCGCACCATCAGGTCGGTGACGCCCTTGACGCCCTGGTAGAGCACGTCGTCGGCCATGGCGAAGGCCTCGGTGAAGGTGGTGCGCTCGTTGGCCAGCCGGAACAGGTTCTGGTTGGGAATCACGATCAGCGTGTCGACCACCCGCTGCAGCGCCTCGACCCCCTCCTCGGCCTGGCGCATCCGCCGCGCGCCCTCGAACTGGAACGGCTTGGTGACCACGCCGACGGTGAGCACCCCGAGCTCGCGCGCGGCCTGGGCGATGATCGGCGCCGCGCCGGTGCCGGTGCCCCCGCCCATGCCGGCGGTGATGAAGACCATGTGGCAGCCCTCGATGTGGCGCGCGATCTCGTCCGTCGCCTCCTCGGCCGCGGCGCGGCCGATCTCAGGCTTGGCGCCGGCGCCCAGCCCCTGCGTCAGGTGCGGACCGAGCTGGACGCGCCGCTCCGCCGGGCTGTGCATCAGCGACTGCGCATCGGTGTTGGCGACGATGAACTCCACGCCGCTCAGCCCCATCGCGATCATGTTGTTGACCGCATTGGTGCCGCCTCCGCCCACGCCGATGACCGCAATGCGCGGGTGGAAGTCGACGTGGTTGGCGACCGGCAGGGTGAGGTTCAGTGTCATGCGCTCTCTCCGTCCGCGTCAGGTTACCGATCGGTGGCGATTCGCGTCTCCCCCGCGGCGGGGGAAATGCCCGTCATCCACCTTTTCCACAGCGATGTGGCGATGCCGGCCCATCACAGCCCCCGCAGCCAGTCGAACAGACGCCGCCAGCCGCGCGCCGGTGCCGGTGCGGCAAAGTCGAGCAGCGGCCGGCCGTGGCCGCCCGCCCAGTGCAGCAGCCCGATCGTGGTGGCGAAGGCGGGGCCATGCGCACTCTCCGGCAGGCCGCGCACCCGTGCCGGCCGGCCGATGCGCACCCTGGCCGCGGGTATGCCGAGCACCCGCGCCGCCAGCTCGGCGATGCCGATCAGCTGCGCCCCGCCCCCGGTCAGCACGACATGGCGCCGCGCCTCCTCCGGCAGGCCCGCGGCCTCCAGCCGGCTGCGCAGCAGCTCGAAGATCTCCTCGAGACGGGGGCGGATGATCGCCTGCACCATCCGCCGCGGCACCCGCGCCAGGGCGTCGCCTTCCTCCCCCACCTGCGGCACCGGCAGCATCTCGCCGCGGTCGTCGTCCTCGAGCGCGCTGCCATGCATGGTCTTGAGCCGTTCGGCATGGGCGATCGGGGTGGACAGCCCGCGCGCGATGTCGTTGGTCACGTGCCAGCCGCCCAGCGGCAGCTGCGCGGTGTGCCAGGCGTAGCCCTCGTTGAAGACGGCGAGCGTCGTGGTCCCGCCGCCGAGCTCGATCAGCACGGTGCCAAGCTCGAGCTCGTCAGG
>JANZZL010000012.1 GCA_026419405.1 Paracoccaceae bacterium
GCCCCATACCGCGGCCGCCCCGGCCGCCGCCCCGGCCCCGGCCGCCGCCCCCACCCCGGCCCCGGCCGCGCCGCGCCCCGCGCCGGCAGCCGTTCCCGCGCCGCCGCACGTGGTGGTGCCCGGCCGCGACGGCACGGGAGGCGGCTGATGCCGGCGGCGCGCCTGCGCGCGGCAACGACCCGCGGCGCGCTCCGCGGGATCCTCTGGCTTCAGGTCGTGCTGGCGCTGCTGCTGGTCGCGGGCGACGGGCTCGGGCGCCTGCCCGCGCTGGTCGCGCCGGCGGCGGCGCCGCCCCTGTCGGACCCGGTGCGGCCCGGCGACCAGACCCGCCGCTATGCCCCGCGCGAGCTGCCCGGGCGGCGCCCCGGCCTGCCCTTCGCGGTGCCCGAGGCGATGCCGACGCGGCTTGCCTTCGAGCCCGATGGCGACACGCTGCGGCTGACCGGCGAGATCGCGCCGGGCGATGCGGACCGCTTCGCCGCCCACCTCGCCGGGCTAGCCGCGCCGCCCGCGCGCATCGCCTTTCTCAGCCCCGGCGGCTCGGTGGCCGATGCGCTGGCGATCGGCCGGGCGATCCGGGCCGCGGCACTGGCGACGGTGGTCGAGGACGGCGCGATCTGCCTCTCGGCCTGCCCCTACATGCTGGCCGGGGGCGTGACGCGCCAGGTGCACCGCGCGGCGCAGGTGGGCGTGCACCAGCACGACTTCGGCCAGAACGTCATGCTGCCCGCCTTCGTCGCGGTGCGCGACATCCAGCGCGGACAGGCCGAGGTCATGGCCTTCCTCGACGAGATGGGAGTGAGCCCGATGCTGATGCGTCCGGCGATGGCCACGCCGCCGGAGGAGATCTACGTGCTCCTGCCCGGAGAGCTCGCCGACCTGGCGCTGGCGACCGAGCTGGTGCCGGCCGAGTGATCAGCGCGGGCGCCGCGCCGCGATGCGCACCGGCACCGGGACCGGCACCGGGACCGGCACCGCGCCGATCCGGCGGCGCTTGCCGCCCGCGGGCGGCGGCTCGGCCATGCGCATCACGGCGATGCCGAACTGGACGCCCGAGAACACGATGCCGTTGAACGCCACGAGGAGCAGCACGGCGAGCGGGCCCTCGGCGGTGTGCGTGACGAGGTGCCAGAGACCGGCGACATCGAGCCAGAGGAGCATCGCGGTGAACGCGGCGGCGAGCGCGAAGCCGATGGCGACGTGGCGGATGTAGAGGCGGACGAGTTCCGGCATGGGCGCGACCTCCTTCTGGGGCGGAAGGTAGGGCAGGCGCGCGCCCGGTTCCAGCCCCCGCGGCCCCGGCGGGCTGCGGCGCGCGGCCGCGGTGTCCGCATCGGCCCGGTTCCCCCCGGCGGCCCTCCGGCCTAGACTGCGGCGCGAGACGCGCGGGGGGAGGTCCGCTGCCAGGCTTGCCCGATCCGCCCGGCAGGCTGCGGCCTGCGCTTTCCGGCGCGCCCGAGACGCTGCTCTGGGCGCTCTGGCACCGCGCGGCCTATTCGGCGGGGCCGCTTGCGCTGCTGCCCGATCCGCTGGCGGCCGATCTCGTGCGCCGCATCGACTACCCGTTCCGCGCGCATTTCGGGGCGCCCCGGCCCTGGCATGCGCTGCGCGCCCGCGAGGGCGACCGGCGCATCCGCAGCTACCTCGACCGGCACCCGGAGGGCACCGTGGTGATCCTCGGCGGCGGGCTCGAGACGCAGTTCTGGCGGGTGGACCCCGGCCCGGGCGTGCGCTGGATCACGGTGGAGCTGCCCGAGGTCGTGGCGCTGCGCCGCCGCCTGCTGCCGGAGGACCCGCGGCGGCAGGACATCGCGGGCTCGGCGGCCGAGCTCGCCTGGCTCGAGGCCCTGTCCGGCGGCGCGCCGCCCTTCGTGGAGGCCGCGGGGCTTTTCATGTATCTGGACCCCCGCGAGGTCGAGGCCATCATCCGCGCGCTCTTCGCGCGGTTTCCGGCCGCGACGCTCTTCTTCGACACCGTGCCGCAGGGCTTCGCGGCGCGGACCCGCAGGGGTCTTCCGGTCACCAGGGCCTGGCGCGCGCCGGCGATGCCCTGGGGGATCGACCACGACGCGATCGCGGGCTTCGTGGCCGGGCTTGCCCCCGGCGCGCGCACCGAGGTGCGCACCTATGCCGACGTGGCGCCCTGGCTCGCCCCGGCGGGCTGGTGCGCGGCGCTGGTGCCCTGGCTGAGGAACGCGATCGCCCCCTGCCTCGTCATGGTGGAGGGGCCGGGCCGGCCGGCTCAGAACGCCTCGGGGCGCGCCTCGCGCGCCATGTGGTCGAGCACGGCGTTGACGAAGCGCGCCTCGCGGCCCTCGGGGAAGAAGGCCTTGGCGATCTCGACGTATTCGTTGATCACCACCTTCGGCGGCGCCTCGCCCTGGACCAGCTCGGCCCCGGCGGCGCGGAACAGGGCGCGCAGGGTCGGGTCGATCCGGTCGATCGGCCATTTCGCCACCAGTGCCCGGTCGGTCATCTGGTCGATCCGCGCCTGCCAGTTGACGGCATCCTCCACCGTCTTGCGGAAGAGGTCCACGTCGCCCTCGGCCATCTCGCCCTCGTCGTAGACCGCGCCGAGGCGATGCTCCTCGAACTCGCGCAGGACCGCGTCGCAGGACTGGCCCGAGACCTCCATCTGGAACAGGGCCTGGAGCGCGTAGAGCCGCGCGGCCGACTTCATCTGACGGGTGGCGGTCATTCCGGCCGCTCGTCCCGTCCGCCGGGGCGGAAGCCGATGCCCTTGGGCCGCCCGGTCCAGCGGCGCGAAAGCGCGATCAGGTGCAGCGCCGCGGCCGCGGCCCCGCCGCCCTTGTCCTGCCCGGCCGGATCGGCGCGCACCACGGCCTGGGCGCGGTTCTCGACGGTGAGGATGCCGTTGCCGATGCAGATCCCGTCGAGCCCGAGCAGCATCAGCCCGCGCGAGCTGTCGTTGCAGACCGTCTCGTAATGCGTGGTCTCGCCGCGGATCACGCAGCCGAGCGCCACGAAGCCGTCATACTCGCCCTGGCCGCGGGCGAGGCGGATCGCGACGGGAATCTCGAGCGCGCCGGGCACCTCGGCGACCTCGACCTCGGCGCCGGCCCGGGCGGCCACCGCCTTCGCCCCGGCGACCAGCAGGTCGGCGATGTCGCGGTAGTAGGGCGCGACCACGAGCAGCAGCTTCACCGGCCGGTCGAAGGTAGGCAGCGGCAGGATGTGGTGGCTTTCCTGTCCGGCCATCGGCTCAGTCCCTCGGGATCGGCCGGGTGCCGGCGATCGACAGGCCGTAGCCCTCGAGCCCGACGATCCGGGGCCGCGCGGAATTGGTCAAGAGCACGATCTCGTGCAGCCCGAGCGCGGTCAGGATCTGCGCGCCGAGGCCGTACTGGCGCAGCGTCTGCGGCGAGGCCGCATCGCCGGTCGCGAGCTTCATGTGGGTGTCGCGCAGCAGCACGAGCACCCCCCGCCCCTCGGCGGCGACCAGCTTCATGGCGTTGCCGAACTCGCGCGACCGGCCCGGCCCGCCGATCCCCACCACGTCGAGCAGCGGGTCGAGCGTGTGCATCCGCACCAGCACCGGCTCGGGCCCGGAGATGTCGCCCTTGATCAGCGCGATATGCTCGGAGCCCTGGGTCGAGTCGGTGAAGATCCGCATCGTCCACTCGCCGCCGAACTCGGAGCGGACGACGCGCTCCTCGGTGACGCGCACGAGGTTGTCGTTACGCCGGCGGTAGGCGATCAGGTCGGCGATGGTGCCGATCTTCAGCCCGTGCCGCTGGGCGAAGGCCACGAGGTCGGGCAGGCGCGCCATGCTGCCGTCCTCGTTCATGATCTCGCAGATCACGCCCGAGGGGTTGAGCCCCGCGAGCCGGGCGATGTCCACCGCCGCCTCGGTGTGGCCGGCGCGGACCAGCACGCCGCCCTCGCGCGCCCGCAGCGGGAAGATGTGGCCGGGCGTGGCGATGTCGGCCGCGGTCTTGGTCGGGTCGATGGCGACCGCGATGGTGCGCGCCCGGTCGTAGGCCGAGATGCCGGTGGTGACCCCCTCGCGCGCCTCGATCGAGACGGTGAAGGCGGTCTCGTGGCGCGAGGAATTGGCCTGGGCCATCAGCGGCAGGCCGAGCGCGTCGATCCGCTCGGCGGTCATGGCAAGGCAGATCAGGCCGCGCCCGTGGGTCGCCATGAAGTTGATCTTCTCGGGCGTGGCCATCTGCGCGGGCACCACGAGGTCGCCCTCGTTCTCGCGGTCCTCGTGGTCGATGAGGATGAACATGCGGCCGTTCCTCGCGTCGTCGAGGATGTCCTCGATCGACGAGACGGCATCGGCATAGTCGGGCGCGGTGGTGTCGGGCATCGGCTCTCCACGGTCTCGGGCGCGGGATACACAAGGCCGCCCCGCTTGGCCAGAGGCGAGGGCGCCGCGGCCGCGCCCGGGACGGGCGCGGCGGGGGGGCCGTCTCCGCCTCGGCGGCGTCCGACCCTGCCGCCGACGGGCGCGGGGGCGGGGGCGGGCAGGCCCCGGCGGGCGGACCCGGCTCAGGCGGCGAAGTAGCGCCCGGCCGCCAGGTAGCCGCCGAGCCGGGCGGCCTCGGCCCAGCCGGGTTCGTCCGGCCCCTCGCCGACCATGAGCACCCGGTCGGCGGGCCAGCGGTCGGGCGCGAGCGCGCCGAGCAGCGCGCGCCGCGCCTCGCCCCAGGCGGCGAAGGGCCGCGGCGCCGGGTGGGCGCGGTCGATCACGCCGGCGGCCAGCGCCGCCACGGCCTGCGGTGCGAGCGGCGCGCGGGTCAGCGCGACCCGGCCGGCGCCGGTGATGGCGGCCAGCCGGGCCCGCCGGTCGGGCGGCAGCGCCGGCGCCGGGGGCAGCAGGCGCAGCGCATTGCTCGAGAACAGCAGCGCCACGACGTCGTGCCCCGAGGCGGCGCGGAACGCGGCATAGGCGCGGTAGTCGAGCCCGAGCTCGGTGGCGCGGCGCACGCGGAGGCGCACCACCTCGACCGGCAGCGTCGGCAGCAGCTCGGCCCGGGCGCGGCGCCAGGCCGCGCGGCGCCAGGAGGCCCCGGGCTCGAGCGTCGGGCCGCCGTTGTGGCCGAGACCGGCCCGCGTCATTCCGCGCCTCCCTTCCGACCGCCGGGGCGAGCCTCGCACGCCGGTCCGGCCGGGTAAAGGGGCGCCCTCCGGCCACGCTCGGCCGCCCGCCTCCCCAGAAATGCCGCATTCCTGCGCCAGCAGGAGATGGTCGAGGCGCGAGGGGCGATTCATGGCGGTTTCGGAAACGGTCGAGGGGGGCGGCGCGCTGCTGCGGGTGCTGCGCCGCGAACGCTGGCTCTTCGCCATCGTCGCGCTGCACGCCGCGGCGACCTTCGCGCTTGCGGCCTGGCTCGGCCAGCCGGTGGACTACAGCACCGCCGGACGGCTGTTCCGGCTGTTCCTGCGCGTGCTGCCGCTGTTCCTGCTGGCGCTGCTGGTCTGGCGCTTCCTCTGGATGGCGGTGCGGGTCAGGCCCGGCCGCCCGATCCACTGGTTCCTTGCGGATCTCGGGCGCATCCTGCTCGACCCCGAGCGCATCCTGGGCGGCGCGGTCGCCTTCCTGCTCGTGCTCGTCTTCGCGGTGAACTTCACCTACGTGAAGGGCGCGATCCCGGACCTCGTGCCCTTCGTCTGGGATCCGCTCTTCGCCGGCATCGACCGCTGGCTGCACGGCGGGACCGACCCCTACCGGCTGCTGCTGCCGCTGCTCGGCAACGCGCCGGCGACGGCGTTCATCAACGCCATGTACCACCACTGGCTGTTCATCACCTACTTCACGGTGTTCGTGGCCTGCTTCTCGGCCGGCGACATGCGCCTGCGCGCCACCTTCCTCGTCGCCTTCGTGCTGGTCTGGGTGATCGGCGGCAACCTTCTGGCCACCGTCTTCTCCTCGGCCGGGCCGGTGTTCTACGAACGGCTCGGCCACGGCGCGGACTTCGAGCCGCTGATGGACCGGCTGCGGGCGATCAACGAGACGACGCGGGTGCCGGCGCTGGCCGTGCAGGACATGCTCTGGGACGGCTATGCCAACGGCGGGGCGGCCAAGGGGATCTCGGCGATGCCCAGCATGCACATGGCAAGCACGGTGCTGCTGATGCTCTACGGCTGGGCCTGCGCGCGCTGGGCGGGGATCCTGCTCACTGCCTTCGCCGTGGTGATCCTGCTCGGCACGGTGCACCTCGGCTATCACTACGCCATCGACAGCTACGCCGGCGCGCTGATCGCGCTGGCCTGCTGGAAGGCGGGGGCGTGGATCGCCGCGCGCTCCGAGCCGGCCTGACCGGAGGCCGGCCGGGGCCGGACGCGGGGGACGGGCGCACCCGCGCTGGTCGCGCGCGCGGGGGCCGGATGATCCCCCGCCGGTTGTCGAACGATCGTCGCCAGCGCTGCCGATCGTCGCCAGCGCTGCTCGCGCGCGGGGGCGCGGCGGCGCGGGGACCTCGACCGCCGCAGTGTCCCACAGGCCGTCGCGCTGGCCGCGCGCGGGGGCGAGGGGGCCGGACGCGGGGGCCGGGCGCCACTTGGGCTTGCTGGGCTTCTCCCGGGGCGCGGAGGCCGGACGCGGGGGCCGGGCGCGGGGCGCGGCCTCAGCCCCACTCCCGGAGGCGGGCGACGTAGCGGGCGAGGGTGTCCACCTCGAGGTTGACGAGGTCGCCCGCGCGCACCGCCCCCCAGGTCGTCGCCGCCCTGGTGTGGGGGATCAGGTTCACCCCGAACTCCGCCCCCTCGACCTCGTTGACGGTGAGCGAGGTGCCGTTGAGCGCCACCGACCCCTTCGGCGCGATGAACCCCGCAAGCGTCTCGGGCGCGCGGAAGCGGACGCGCGCGCTCTCGCCCTCGTCGCGCAGCGCGACGACGAGGGCGGTGCCGTCCACGTGGCCCGAGACGATGTGTCCGCCGAGCTCGTCGCCGACCCGGAGCGCGCGTTCGAGGTTGACCCGCCGGCCCGGCACCCAGCCGGGGTTCGCGCCGGAGGGGGCGATGTTGGTCTTCGCGAGGGTCTCGGCCGAGACCTGCACCTCGAACCAGCCGCCGCGCGCGTCGCGGCCGCGGTCGATCACCGTCAGGCAGACGCCGTCGCAGGCGATCGAGGCGCCGATGTCGATGGTCGCGGGATCATAGGCGGTGCCGATGCGCGCGCGCAGGTCGCCGCGGCGCTCGACCGCGCGCACCTCGCCGATGTCGGTGACGATGCCGGTGAACATGCCCCTGCCCTCCTGCGTCCGTCCGACCTAGCCCGCGCGCCCCCGCCGCGCAAGGCCGCCGTGCCGAGCCGCCGCGCGGGGTCGGCACCACGCAGGACCGGCGCGGCCGCGGCGCATCATCCGGGCGCAAACCGCGCGGCAGGCCGGATTCGGCGGTGACAGGGCGGAGGGGGCGGCGGTAGAAGCGTGACGGGGGCGGGAGGCGAGGCCGGGGACGAGTTGCAGCGCAGGTTTCTCTTCCTTCAGGGGCCGCACGGGCCCTTCTTCTCCGCCCTCGCCCGGATGCTCGCCGCTGCCGGGGCGGAGTGCTGGCGGGTCGGCTTCAATGCGGGCGACGCGGCCTTCTGGCGCGACCGCGCGCGCTACATCCCCTATCGCGGCGCGCCCGAGGACTGGCCCGAGACCTTCGACCGCACCGTGGCCGACCTCGGCATCACCGACGTGGTGCTCTATGGCGACACCCGGCCCGTCCACGCCGCCGCGGCGGAAAGGGCGAAGGCGCGCGGGCTGACGCTGCACGTCTTCGAGGAGGGCTACCTCAGGCCCTACTGGATCACCTACGAGCGCGGCGGGGCGAACGGGAACTCGCGGCTGATGGAGCTCGGCATCGACGAGATGCGCGCCGCCCTGGCGCGGGCGGGCACCGACCAGCCCGAGGCCCCGGCGCGCTGGGGCGACATGCGCCAGCACATGTTCTACGGGGCGCTCTACCACTTCTTCGTGCTGGCGCTGAACCGCGGCTATCCGGGGTTCCGGCCGCATCGCGGGATCGGCGTGGCGGGGGAGTTCGCGCTGCACCTCAGGCGGCTGTTCGCCTCGCCGCTGCTGATGGCCGAGCGGGCGCTGACCTCGGCCCGCGTGGCCTGGAGCGGGCGGCCCTACCACCTGGTGCTGCTCCAGCTTGCGCACGACGCAAGCCTGCTCAGCCACGGCGGGGTGGCGGGGCAGGAGGAGTTCCTGGCGCAGGTGATCGACGGCTTCGCCGAGGGCGCGCCGGCGCATCACCTGCTGGTGTTCAAGGCGCATCCTCTGGAGGACGGGCGCACGCCGCTGCGCGCCACCATCCGGCGGCTGGCCCGCGCCCGGGGCATCGGCGCGCGGGTGCGCTACGTGCCGGGCGGCAAGCTCGCGCGGCTGCTGGCCGAGGCGCGCTCGGCGGTGACGGTCAACTCGACGGCGGCGCAGCAGGCGCTGTTCCGCGGGCTTCCGGTGAAATGCGTCGGGCGCGCGGTCTACGGCAAGCCGGAGTTCGTCTCGCAGCAGACCATGGCCGAGTTCTTCGCCGCCCCGCTGCGCCCCGACGTGGGCGCCTACCGCGACTTCCGCCGCTTCCTGCTCGAGACCTCGCAGGTGCCGGGTGGCTTCTACTCCCTGCGCGGCCGGCGGGCGGCGCTGCGCCATGTGGTGGACATGATGCTCGCGCCCGAGGACCCCTACGACGCGCTGCGCTCGGGCACGGCGGCGCCGCGGCAACAGTTGCGCGTTGTTGCCGCCGGCGGCGGCTGATCGCTGGAAATCGGATCGCCATGCGGCTAGGGTCGCGCAAAACGACGGGCAGGTTGCAGGAACCGGGGAGCGCGAGGGTGAGGATCGGATCGTCCCGAGCGGCGGCGGCCGTTGCCGCGCTTGCGGCGGCGTCGCTCGTGGCCGGATGCGGGTTGCCCCGGTCGGGGCCGACCAAGCAGGAGTTCCTGGCGAGCGCGATCGACCGGCGGGGGGGTGCGCATTTCGTCGAGGTGACCGACGCGGTCGCCGCGGCGACGGCACTGCCCTCGGGGCTCAGCTTCTCGCGCGAGTTCCTCGATGCCGGGGTCGTCGCCTCGGACACGATCTACCCCGGCGACGTGCTGTCGATCACCATCTGGGAGAACGTGGACCAGGGCGTCCTGGCGGTGGGCGGCAACAACGCCACCCAGCTTCCCGAGACGCAGGTCGACGGGCAGGGCTTCATCTTCGTGCCCTACGCGGGCCGGATCCGCGCGGCGGGCAACTCGCCCGAGGCGCTGCGCCAGACGATCACGCGGCTGCTGGAGAACCAGACGCCCGACCCGCAGGTCGTGGTCGCGCGCAAGGCGGGCGACGGGGCCACGGTCTCGGTGATCGGCAACGCCGGGGTGCAGGGGGTGTTCCCGCTCGAGCGGCCGAACCGCACGCTGACCTCGATGCTGGCCCAGGCCGGCGGCATCTCGGTGAAGCCCGAGGTCGCCAAGATCACCGTCACCCGCGGCCGGCACCGCGGCACGATCTGGCTTTCGGACCTCTATGCCGATCCGGCCAACGACATCGCGCTCAGGGCGGGCGACAAGATCCTCGTGGAGGAGGACGACCGCGCCTTCATCGCGCTCGGCGCCACCGGCGGGCAGCGCCGGGTGCCGTTCGAGCGCCAGGAGCTCTCGGCGATCGATGCGATCGCCGAGTTCGGCGGGCTGAACCCCGGCACCGCGGACCCCACCGGCATCTTCGTGCTGCGCGAGGAACCGGCCGAGATTGCCAACCGCGTGCTGGGCCGGACCGACCTGCGCGGCCCGCAGCGCATGGCCTACGTGATCGACCTCACGAAGCCTTCGGGCATCTTCATCGCCCGCGACTTCATGATCCGCGACGAGGACACGATCTATGTCACCGAGGCGCCCTTCCTGCAGTGGCAGAAGATCATCGGCGCCATCACCGGCGCGGCCGGGTCGGCCAACAACCTCGCCAACCTGGCCGACGGCAACGACAGCTGACCGGCGGTGACCGGCGCGGCGCCGAGCGACGGGGCGGCCAGGCCGCTGCATGTCGTGAGCGCGGGATTGCTGCGGCCGGGACGGGTCCGGCGCATCCTGGAGCTGTCGGGCTACCGCCCCCGCCTGGGCCTGCCGCCGCGCGGCGGGCGCGTCGGCGTCTGGGGCGCGACCCCGGCGGCGGCGCGCGGCCGCGCCATCGCCCGCTGGCGGGGGGCGCAGCTGCTGACCGTGGAGGACGCCTTCCTGCGCTCGGTCCGGCCGGGGCGGGCGGGCGACCCGCCGCTCGGCCTCCTGCTCGACGGCGAGGGCGTGCATTTCGACCCGGCGCGCCCCTCGGCGCTGGAGCGGATCCTGACCGATCACCCGCTCGACGAGCTTGCACTTATCGAACGTGCGCAAGCCGGAATGGCGCGGATTTCCGCTGGTGGCTTGTCGAAATACAATGATCACGACCCTGATCTTGCCCCGCCGGCGCCGGGCTACGTACTGGTGATCGACCAGACGGCGGGCGACGCCTCGGTCACCGCCTCGGGCGCCACAGGGGCGACCTTCGCGGCGATGCTCGCGGCGGCCCGGGCCGAACACCCGGACGCCGAGATCCTCGTCAGGGTCCATCCCGAGACGCGCGCCGGCCTCAGGCCCGGCCATTTCGGCCCCGGGATCGAGGACGCGCGGGTGCGGCTGCTGACCGCGCCGGTCGCGCCGGGGGCGCTGCTCGCGGGCGCGCGGGCGGTCTACACCGTCGCGTCGCAGATGGGCTTCGAGGCGATCCTGGTGGGCCATGCGCCGCGGGTCTTCGGCCAGCCCTTCTACGCCGGCTGGGGGCTGACGCAGGACGAGCGCCCGCCGCCCCGCCGCGGCCGGCGGCTGACCGCGGCGCAGCTCTTCGCCGCGGCGATGATCCTCGCGCCGACCTGGTACGACCCCTGCCGCGACCGGCTGTGCAGCTTCGAGGAGGCGCTGGCGCAGCTCGAGGCCGAGGTGCGCGCCTGGCGCGAGGACCGGGCGGGCCATGTCGCGGCGGGCATGCGGCTCTGGAAACGGCCGCATCTCCAGCGCTTCTTCGGGCGCTGGCGGCCGCTCGTCTTCGCCGACCGGGCGCCGGCCGTGCGGGCGGCGCGCGACGGCCGCGGGCTGCTGGCCTGGGCGAGCGCGCCCGGCACGCCCGCCCGCGCCGCCGAGGCCGCCGCGCTCGGCATCCGCTTCGCGCGGGTCGAGGACGGGTTCCTGCGCTCGCGCGGGCTGGGCGCCCGGCTGGTGCCGCCGATGTCGCTCGTCGCCGACGACCTCGGCATCTACTACGACCCGGCGCGGGAAAGCCGGCTCGAGCGGCTGATCGCGGCCTGCGGCAGCCTGCGCCCCGACGAGACCGCGCGGGCGGCGGCGCTGGTCGCGGCGATCGCCGCGGGCGGGGTCAGCAAGTACATGGCGGGGGCCGCGGCGATCCCGCCCCTGCCCGAGGGGCGGCGCATCCTGGTGCCGGGTCAGGTGGAGGACGACGCCTCGATCCTGACCGCCTGCCCGGCGGAGCGGACGAACCTCGCGCTGCTCGAACGGGTCCGGGCCGAAAACCCCGGCGCCGTCATCGTCTACAAGCCGCACCCCGACGTGGAGGCGGGGCTCCGGCCGGGCGCGGTGCCGGCCGCGGCGCTCGCCCGGCTGGCCGATGCGGTGGTGACGGGCGCCGACCCCGCGGCGCTGATCGCCGCCTGCGACGAGGTCTGGACGCTGACCTCGCTGCTCGGCTTCGAGGCGCTGCTGCGCGGGCGGCCGGTCACCTGCCTCGGCGTGCCGTTCTACGCCGGCTGGGGGCTGACGCGCGACCTCGCGCCGGTGCCGGCCCGCCGCACCGCCCGGCCCGGCCTCGCGGCGCTGGCCCATGCGGCGCTGATCGCCTATCCGCGCTACCTCGACCCGGTGAGCGGCCTGCCCTGCCCGCCCGAGGTGGTGGTGGCGCGGCTGGCAACGGGGCGCACCGGGCGGCGGGCAGCCTCGCTGCGGCTGCTGGCGAAGGCGCAGGGGCTGATGGCCGGGCAGGCGCGGCTCTGGCGGCGCTAGCGGCGGGCCAGGCCGGTCAGCCGGCTTCCCAGAGCTGGAGGGTGTCGGGGCCGACCGCGCGAGCCTCGGCCAGGCGGAAGCGGGGCGCATCGGCCAGCCGGTCGAGCCCGAGCGCGCCGACGGCGGGGCGCCCCTCGGCGCCAAGCGCCACGCCCCCGGCGAAGAGCGCGAGCCGGTCCACGAGGCCGGCGGCAAGCAGCGCCGCGGCGAGCGCCCCGCCGCCCTCGCAGAACACACGGGTGAGGCCGAGGCGGCCCAGCGCGGCGAGCATCGCGGCGGGGTCGAGCTGGCGGTCGGCCCCGGCGGGCACCTCGACGAGCCGCGCGCCGAGCCCCTCCCAGGCCGCGCGGCGGGCCGGCTCGGCCTCGGGGCCGTGGAGCAGCCAGAGCGGCACCTCGCGCGCGGTCCGCGCCAGCGCCCCGTCGGTGGGCAGGTCGAGCCGGCGCGCGGCCACCACGCGGACCGGCTGGCGCGCGACCCCGAGGCCGCGCACCGTCAGCGCGGGATCGTCGGCGCGCGCCGTGCCCGCCCCGACCAGCACGGCGTCGTGGCGCGCGCGCATCGCATGCACCATCCGCCGCGCCTCCGGCCCGGTGATCCAGCGGCTTTCGCCCGAGGCGGTGGCGATGCGCCCGTCGAGGCCGGCGGCGAGCTTCAGCGTCAGCATCGGCCGCCCCCGCGTCACGCGCGAGAGGAAGCCGGCCTGGACGGCGCGCGCCTCGGCCTCGAGCACGCCGGTCTCGACCGCGATGCCCGCCGCGCGCAGCAGCGCATGGCCGCGCCCCGAAACCCGCGGGTCGGGATCCTCGAGCGCGCTGACGACGCGCGCCACGCCGGCGGCGGCAAGCGCCGCGGCGCAGGGCGGCGTCTCTCCGTGATGGGCGCAGGGCTCGAGGCTGACATAGGCGGTGGCGCCCCGCGCCGCCGCGCCGGCCTGCGCCAGCGCCTGCGTCTCGGCATGGGGGCGCCCCCCCTCGGCCGTCCAGCCGCGGCCGACCACCCTGCCCTCGCGCACCAGGACGCAGCCCACGGCAGGGTTCGGCCAGACCCTGCCCAGCCCGCGCGCGCCGAGCGCGATGGCAAGCCGCATCCAGCGCAGGTCGGATTCGGTCATGCCGGCCCCTCCGGCCCGGGCGTCAGCGCTCCTCGGCCGCAGTCTCGGGGCGCAGCTCGTCCACGAAGCGCTCGAAGTCGTCGGCGGCCTGGAAGTTCTTGTAGACGCTGGCGAAGCGGACATAGGCGACGGTATCGATCCGCGCCAGCGTCTCCATCACGATCTCGCCGATGACCTTCGAGGGGATGTCGGTCTCGCCCATGCTCTCGAGCCGGCGCACGATCCCCGAGACCATCTGGTCGATCCGCTCGGGCTCGATCGGGCGCTTCTGCATGGCGATGCGCACCGAGCGTTCCAGCTTGTCGCGGTCGAACTCCTCGCGCCGGCCGTTGGCCTTGATCACCACGAGGTCGCGCAGCTGCACCCGTTCGTAGGTGGTGAAGCGGCCGCCGCAGGCGGGGCAGAAGCGGCGGCGGCGGATGGCGACGTGATCCTCTGCGGGCCGCGAATCCTTCACCTGGGTATCGACGTTCCCGCAAAACGGACAGCGCATCGCCTTCCCCTCGTCGCCCGGAAGCCTTCCCTGGCAAGGACTATAGGCGGACCGCTAGGATTTGGGTAGGGGCCAAATCGCGGCCAATATGTTGCGGCTCAGGCGAAATGCGCGGCGACCTCGCGCCGGTGCGGCCGGTCGCGGTGCTCGACGAGGAAGATCCCCTGCCAGGTGCCGAGCAGCGGCCGCCCCCCGGCCACGGGAATCGAGAGCGAGACCGGCAGCAGCATCGCGCGGATATGCGCGGGCATGTCGTCGGGGCCCTCGAGCCGGTGGGTGAGCCAGGCCATCGCGGCCGCGTCGGCGGGCGGCGCGAGGCGGCGGAGGAAGCCTGCGAGGTCGTGGCGCACCGAGGGGTCGGCGTTCTCCTGCACCAGGAGCGAGCAGGAGGTGTGCCGCACGAACAGGGTCAGCAGCCCGTCGCCCCGGCCGGCGGTCCAGCGGAGGACCTCGGGCGTGAACTCGTAGAAGCCCTGCCCCGAGGTCGCGATCGTGAAGATGCCCTGGGCCGCCATGCCGTCCTCCCGTCTTGCGCCGCGCGCCGCGCACCTACCACGGCGGCACCCGCGCGGCCATCCGGCGCGGCCCGGGCCTGGCCTCGCCCCGGCGCGGCGCGCCTCAGCCGGGCAGGAAGGTGACGAGCCGGGTGCCGCGGCCGTTGAGCGGGCGTTCCGCCGCGGCCCGGTAGCCGAGGCGGGCGAGCACCGCCTCGGGCGGGCCCGACTGGCCGGAAAACAGCGGCAGGCCCGCGCCGAAGGTGACGGGTTCGACCGTCAGCAGCACCCGGTCGATGCGGCCGGCACGGTGGAACCAGTCGTGCACGGCGGTGCCGCCGAGGATCACCGCCTGCCGCATCGGGCGCACCGGTGCGACCAGCGCCGCGAGGTCGTCGGGCGCAAGGCCCGCGGGGTCGAGCCAGAGCTGCGTCGGACGGCGCCATTCCGGGCGCCGGGCCGCGGCGGAGAACACGATGCGCCGCCGGTCGGGACGGTCGGCGGCCTCGTGCGTGCGCCGGCCGAGGATGCCCCAGTCGGCGGCATCGACGGCGGCGAGGAAATGCGCCTGCTCCTCGGGACTGGCCCAGTCGGCCGGCGCATGCGCCGGATGGCGGGCGATGAAGCCGTCGGCGGTGGCGACGACGAGAAGGGCGAACTGCGGGCGCATGCCGACGTCGTAGCCGCTGGCGCCGCGATCCGGAAGGGGCGCCCGGCCCGAATGCGACGGGGCGCGCGACGGGGCGCGCGACGGGGCGCGGTTCAGGCCGCGAGGTGGACCGCGACCTCGCCCGACCAGGGCTCGGTCACGCCGCGGCCGCCGCCGAGGTCCTCGAGGATCGGGCGCAGCCGGTCGAGGTTGGCGATCATCGCCGGGCGGGCGGCGGCAAGCGCCTCCATGCTCTCCCACTCGCCGACCACGATGAAGTCGCGCTCGCCCGAGCGGACGACCCAGAAGTTCCTGCCGCCCGGCAGGGCGCGGATGTCGAACTGACGGTGGAGGCGGATGTATTCCTCCTCCTTGCCGGGCTTCACGCGCATGTGCACCACGTTCATGACGGACATCGGCCCCTCCCTCGGCGGCGATGAGGGGCAGAGCATAGCACGCCCCGGGCCGAGTCGGGGGGCGGCGCCCGCGTCTCAGGTGCGCCTGACGAACTCGGCGAAGGTCTCGGCCCAGTCCGGATGCCAGCGCGAGAGCGCGGGGCGGTTCTCGATGATGTCGCCCGCCGCCCAGGCGATGCGCTTCTCGTCGAGCGCGCGCGGCACCTCGTTGTCGGGGCAGAGGATGTAGAAGTCGCCCCGGTTCAGGCGGTCGAGGAAGAAGGCGGCGGTCTCTTCCGGCGTCCAGGCGCCGGCGGGCTTCTCGGCCCTGTCGCGGCGGGTGAGGTCGGTGAAGACGAAGCCGGGGATCAGGAGATGCGCGGTGAGGCGCGCGCCGGGGGTGTTCCTGAGCTCGTGCGCGAGCGCCTCGGCGAAGGCCTTCACCGCGGCCTTCGAGACGTTGTAGGCCGGATCGCCGGGCGGTGTGGTGATGCCCTGCTTGGAGCCGGTGACGACGATGGCGCCCGGCCGGCCGCGCGCGATCATCCGGGGGGCGAAGACGCGGGCGGCGTTGGCCACGCCCCAGAAGTTGACGTCGATCACCCGGTGCCAGGCCGCGTCGGGGCCGAACATCGCCGAGCCCGGCTGGATGCCGGCGTTCGCCATCAGGATGTCGGTGCCGCCGAGGCGGTCGGCGACCTCGGCCTCGAGCGCCTCGACCGCCGCGCGGTCGGCAACGTCGGTGGCGGCGGTCAGCACCGCGCGCGCCCCGGCGGCGCGCAGCCGGTCGGCGGCGGGCGCCAGCAGCTCGGCGCGGGTGTCGGCGAGGGCGACCGCCATGCCCATCGCCGCGAAGCGTTCGGCCACGGCAAGCCCGATGCCCGCCGCGCCGCCGGTGACGAGGGCGACCGAGTCGGGCGTGAGCGCGGGATGGGTCATCGGGCGGTCTCCCTGCGGGCGGGCGGGGCGCTAGGACGCGCGCGGGCCGAAGAGCCGCTCGCCCTGCTCGTCGATCATCTGCCGCGCCTTGGCGAGGGAGAGGGCCCTCGCCTCGTCGAGCGCCGCGACGGTGTCGGCCCGGATCAGCTCGTGGCTGAGCAGCACCCCGCCGACCTCCTTCTCGATCCGCGCGGCGACGCGATACTGCGCGCCCTCGCGGATCGGCGCGGGCGTGATGCGGAAGCCCTTGTGCTCGGCGCCCGCCGCGGGGGCGGGGTCGTCGTCGCGGCGGCCGGTGCCGAAGAGGGATTTCCAGAAGGGCATGCGCGCAGTTTCGCCCGAACCGCGACGGGTTGCAACGCAGGCGTGCCCGGGGTCGCGCGGACCGGTCCGGTCCCCGCGAGAAGGGGGCGGTCAGGGGCAGGCGCCGTCGCGGCGCCAGAGGAGGGCCGAGCGGTCCCAGCACCAGCCGGCGGCCGCCATCGCATCCTCGAGCACGAAGGCCGGGCCCTCGACGGTGCCCGGCAGGCAGTCGCGGCGGGCGACCTCGGCCGCGCCGCGCGACACCACCACGCCCCCCCAGGGCTCCGCCGCCACCGGGGCGCGTTCGACCGAGGTCCAGACCTCGTAGAGGTAGCCGTCAACGGGGAACCCGACCGAGGAGGAGATGGCGCGGCCCACTCCCGGCCAGGGCGTGACCGTGCCCGCCGACATCGGCACCTCGAGCGCGAGTTCGGGCGCGCCGGGCGGGCCGAAGCGGTAGGTGAAGCGGTCGGCCAGCGCGCAGACCTCGAGGCGCCTGCCCCCGTCCACGGCGCAGGAGAGCACCACCTCGCCCTTGCCGCAGGCAAGCGCCGGGGCGGCCGCGAGCGTGGCCGCGAGGGCCGTCGCGGCAGAGGCGGGGACGCAGGCGCGGGGCAGGCGGGGGCGGAGGGGCATGGGGCGCGAGCGTCGCGCGAAACGGCGGGCCGGGCAAGGGGGTGCCCGGCCGCCGCTCGACTCTGCGGGAGGATCCGCGGCGCGGTCGGGGAAGGCCCGCGCGGATCCGCCATGGCCGGGGACGCATGCCGCGCCATCGACGGGCCGCGGCGCGGCGATCCCCGGCCGTTCGGGTGCGCACCATCGCCCCGCGAGAGGTTCGCGGCCGGCGCCGGCAGCGGCTCGTCGCCGTGGTGCAGGCGCGCCCGCGGCGCTTCGGGAGGGCCCGCTTCGGCACGGCGGCCTTGCGCCCGGTCCGCACCGGGCGAAGGCTTCCCGTCACAGGGGAACGAGCGCCGCAGCCGCTTGCCGGCGTCGCGGCCAAGAGCTGCAACCTGACAGGGCCGTCCCTGCGGGATCCCTGCGTGCGGCTGGTGACAGGCAGGTCCCGTCGCTCGACGAAGCGACCGTCCGCAGGGCGCACATCGCACCGCGCGTTCCGCAACCGCGCGAACTGCGGCCCGGCGGGCCGCTTGTCAGCCGGCTCGCCGTTCGTCCTCGGCCACGCCTCCGGGAAGTCGGCCATGTCTACACGCCGCGATGGACCTCGGCGGGCGGACCCGTGGCCAACGGACTTCCGCGTCCGCCCAGGCGCTGCGACCCCGGAACGCAAGCCCCCGGACCCCCGGACCGGCCAGGCGCGGCGGGGCATCGATCGATGCGGCCCGCAGGCGCTTCCCGAACGGCGCCTGCGAGCCCGGAAACCCTCCGGTTCCGCGCCTCTCCCCGGCTGCGGAGGTCTGCGGCAGAGCGACCTCCGCCGCACCCCGGCGGCGAGCCTCGGCAGGCCGCCGCGCGGATGGGGCCCGGCGGTCAGCCGTCCTGCGGGAGATCGCGCGGGTCCAGTCGGGCGTGAACCGTTCCGGCGCGCCGGCGCCCCCGCCCCTCACTGATCCAGGAAGCTCCTGAGCTTCCGGCTCCGGCTCGGGTGCTTGAGCTTGCGCAGGGCCTTCGCCTCGATCTGGCGGATCCGCTCGCGCGTCACGTTGAACTGCTGGCCCACCTCCTCGAGCGTGTGGTCGGTGTTCATGCCGATGCCGAAGCGCATGCGCAGCACCCGTTCCTCGCGCGGGGTCAGAGAGGCGAGGACGCGGGTCGTCGTCTCCTTCAGGTTCTCCTGGATCGCCGAATCGAGGGGAAGGATCGCGTTCTTGTCCTCGATGAAGTCGCCGAGCTGGCTGTCCTCCTCGTCGCCGATGGGGGTCTCGAGGCTGATCGGCTCCTTGGCGATCTTCATCACCTTGCGGACCTTGTCGAGCGGCATCTGCAGCTTCTCGGCCAGTTCCTCGGGCGTGGGCTCGCGGCCGATCTCGTGCAGCATCTGCCGCCCGGTGCGCACCAGCTTGTT
Source organism: Paracoccaceae bacterium (assembly GCA_026419405.1). Taxonomy (GTDB): domain Bacteria; phylum Pseudomonadota; class Alphaproteobacteria; order Rhodobacterales; family Rhodobacteraceae; genus JANZZL01. The sequence goes on from JANZZL010000012.1 coordinate 18,406, forward strand.
GATCGTCTCGATCATGTGCACGGGGATGCGGATGGTGCGCGCCTGGTCGGCGATCGAGCGGGTGATCGCCTGGCGGATCCACCAGGTCGCGTAGGTCGAGAACTTGTAGCCGCGGCGGTATTCGAACTTGTCCACCGCCTTCATCAGGCCGATGTTGCCTTCCTGAATGAGATCAAGGAATTGCAGGCCGCGGTTCGTGTACTTCTTGGCGATCGAGATGACCAGGCGCAGGTTCGCCTCGACCATCTCCTTCTTGGCCTGGCGGGCCTCCTTCTCGCCCTTCTGGACCTGGTTGACGATGCGGCGGAACTCGCCGATGTCGACGCCGACATACTGGCCGACCTGCGCCATCTCGGCGCGCAGCTCCTCGACCTTGTCGCCGAACTTCTCGAACAGCGTCTCCCAGCCGCGGCCCGACTTCCTGGCCATGCGCTCGGCCCAGGTCGGGTCGAGCTCGTAGCCCTTGTAGGCATCGATGAACTCGCGCCGGTTGATGCGGGCCTGGTCGGCGAGCTTCACCATCGCGCTGTCGATCGACATGATCTTGCGGTTGATGCCGTAGAGCTGGTCGATCAGCGCCTCGATGCGGTTGTTGTGCAGGTGCAGCTCGTTGACCAGCTCGACGATCTCCGAGCGCAGCTTCTGGTAGGCGGTCTCGTCGGCGACCGAGAAGGAGTTGTCCTCGTTCAGCGTGGCCGACATGCGCAGATCCTGCATCTCGGCGAGCTTGGCGTAGTCGCGCGCGATGCGGTCGAGCGTCTCGAGCACGCGGGGCTTGAGCGCCGCCTCCATGGCGGCGAGCGACATGTTGGCCTGCTCCTCGTCCTCGTCCTCCTCCTCGTCGGGGCGGACGATGGGCTCGCCGTCGGCGTCGAGCTCCGGCTCCTCGGCCTTGCGCGGCCTGGAGGGGGCCTCGACGTCGAGCGGCTCGATCCCCTCGTCGCCGTCCATCGACCGGCCGAAGGTGGCCTCGAGGTCGATGATGTCGCGCAGCAGGATGTCCTCGTTGAGAAGCTCGTCGCGCCAGACGGTGATCGCCTGGAAGGTCAGCGGGCTCTCGCAGAGGCCCGCGATCATCGTGTTGCGGCCGGCCTCGATTCGCTTGGCGATCGCGATCTCGCCCTCGCGCGAGAGGAGTTCGACAGAGCCCATCTCGCGCAGGTACATCCGCACCGGGTCGTCGGTGCGGTCGAGCGTCTCGGACTGGGGGGTGGCGACGGCGAGCTCGCGGCCGGTCGCGGCCTCGACCACCTCGCCGCCCTCCTCGGCCTCGTCGGCCTCGTCGTCCTCGATGATGTTGATGCCCATCTCGGAGAGCATCGACATCACGTCCTCGATCTGCTCGGAGGACACCTGGTCGGGCGGCAGCACCTGGTTGAGCTGGTCGTAGGTGATGTAGCCGCGCTCGCGTGCGTCGGCGATCATCTTCTTCACCTGCGCCTGGCTCATGTCGAGCATGGTGTCGGCGTCCTGCTCGTCGGTCTTGAGCTCGTCGGTGTCCTTGGCGGCCATGTGTGCTCCTTGGCGGTGGCTCTGATTCGCGCTCCGGGGCGACGGCGAATCACATAGTGCGAATCGGGCGGGATGCTACCCGCCTAGCCCTCTTTTTTCATCTTTCCCTCGACCTGCTGCGCCAGGCCCCGCGGATGCCCGATTCGGGCGAGAAGCTCGCCGAAGGCGCCGCGCTCGGCGCGGCTGAGGCGCAGGCCGTTGTCGGCCACGTCGTACTCGATCCGGTCCTCGGTCTGGCTGCGTCCGGCGCGGGCCGCGGCCTCGGCCGCCTGCCTCAGCCGCCAGGTCAGGCCCTCGTCGGCAAGCCCGGCGAGGTCGTCCATCGCCTCGGCCACCTCGCGGCGGATGCCGCGCAGGGCGGCGAGGCGGGCGAAGTCCTCGGCGAGGCAGAGCCGGGCGGTGTCGGCATCGCCCGGCCGGCGGAGCGCGGGGGCAAGCCGCACGTGACCCGGCGCGTGCAGCCGCTCGAGGGCGGCCGTCCCCACCTCGGCCTCGACCGCGGCGCGCAGCCCGCTGCCCGCCCCGGCATGGGACAGGATGGCGGCCCGGATCGCCCCGTGCGCCGGATCGCGGCAGTCCAGATCCTCGAGCGGGCCCTCGAACTCGGGCACCAGCGCGGGATGCGCAAGCAGGGTCGCGAGGATCACCGCCTCGCGCAGCGTCTCCTCCACCGCGCCGGACCCCGCCGCGAGCAGCGAGGCGCGCGTCGCGGGCAGCGGCTGGGCCGGCGCGGCTGCGGCCGTCCCGCCGCGCGGCCCCCGGCCGCGCCGGGGGGCCGGGGCGCGCGCGCCGCCGAACAGCTCCGCGCGCAGCCGGCCGAGCTCGTCGCCGTAGTGCCGCCTGAGGTCGGCATCGCCGATCCGCCCCAGCGCGGCGCGCAGCCGCCGGTCGAGGGTCGCGCGCCGCTCCGGGCTGTCGAAGGCCCGGCCCTCGGTCTCGCGCCGCCACAGCAGCCGCACCATCGGCTCGGCCCGCTCGAGGACAGCCCGCATCGCCGCCGCGCCGCCCTCGCGGATCAGGTCGTCGGGGTCGCGCCCTCCGGGCAGCAGCGCGAAGCGCAGCGACTGCTCCGCGCCGACGAGCGGCAGCGCCAGATCCATCAGCCGCATCGCCGCCTGCACCCCGGCCCGGTCGCCGTCGAGCGCCACCACCGGCTCGGGATGCATCCGCCACAGCAGGCGCAGCTGATCCTCGGTCACCGCCGTCCCGAGCGGCGCCACCGCCGCCTCGAACCCGGCCATGACGAGGGCGATCACGTCCATGTAGCCCTCGGCCAGGATCAGCGGCTGGCCCCTGCCGGCCGCCTCCCGCGCCGGGCCGTGGTTGTATAGGCTGCGCCCCTTGTCGAAGAGTTCGGTCTCGGGGCCGTTGAGATACTTGGCCCGCGCGGCCGGGTCCATCGCCCGCCCGCCGAGGCTGACCGCCCGCCCGCGCGCGTCGCGGATCGGGAAGACGATCCGGCCGCGGAACCGGTCGTAGGGGGCCCCGCCCTCCTCCGGCCGGGCGCAGAGGCCGGCGGCGAGGATCGTCTCCTCGTCGAACCCCTTGCGGCGCAGCGCCTCGAAGAGCCCCTGGCGCGCGTCGGGCGCGAAGCCGATCTCGAAGCGCTCGAGCGCCGCCCCGGAAAGCCCGCGCCGGGCGAGGTAGTCGCGCGCCGGCGCCGCGGCCGCGGTGCCGAGCTGCAACCGGTAGTGGCGCACCGCCGCCTCCACCGCCTCGGCGAGCCGCGTGCGCCGGTCGGCCCGCGCCTGCGCCTGCGGGTCGCGCGCCGGCAGCGGCATCCCGGCCTCGCGGGCGAGGATCTCGACCGCCTCCATGAAGCCCACGTTCTCGGTCTCGCGCACGAAGCTGATCGCGTCGCCCTTCGCGTGGCAGCCGAAGCAGTAGTAGTAGCCCTTGCGGTCGTCGACGTGGAAGCTCGCGGTCTTCTCCTGGTGGAACGGGCACGGCGCCCAGAGGTCGCCCTTGGCAGGGTTCGACTTGCGCGCATCCCAGGTCACCTTCCGGCCCGCCACGCGCGCGAGCGACAGCCGCGCTCTCAGCTCGTCGAGGAAGGCGGGGGGCAGACTCATGGACGGAATATCGGGACGCCCGGCGCCCGAGTCAAAGCCCGCCTCGATCAGGGCCCGCCCGACGACCTTCACGGGGTCGCGGCGCGCCTGCCCTTCCTCTTGTCCCGAAATACGCCGGGGGGAGTCCCCGCCGCGGGCGGGGACGGGGGGCAGCGCCCCCCGGCCCGGGCGGCGTCCGGGCGGCGTCCGGGCGCCGGCTCAGCCCTGCCGGGCCGCGACCGCGCGCATCGCTCCGGCGAGGTCGTGCACGGCCGTCCTGCCCATCGAGCGCATGACCAGGATCTCGAAGGCCTCGGGCCCGAGGCGGGTGATCGTGCAGGTCATGTGGAACAGGAGCGTGCGCGCCGTGGCCTCGGCCGGGAACGCCTTCGGCCGCAGGTCGATCGGCACGAGCCGGGCCAGCGCGGCCTCCGCCAGCGGGCCCTCCAGCCGCAGGCCGGCGAGCCCGTCGCCCTGCTCGGTCAGGGCGGCGATGCCGGCCAGCGCGGGCGGCGGCGCGGCCCCGATCAGCAGCGCCTGCCCGCGCCCCCACCACAGGATGCGCGCCTCGCCCTTCCGCGCGCTGCATCCCGGCGCGGGGAAGGCAAGCCCGATCTCCTTGAGCGCCGCGCCGGCAGCCCGCTCCCTGCCCCTGAACGGCGCGATGCAGGTCGCGCGGTCCAGCGCGACCTCGGTCAGCACCGCGCCCTCGACGGCGAGGGGAAGCACGTCCTCCAGAGGGGACCTCGCGATCAGCCTAGGCACGCATCCGCCCTCCGCCGGGGTCGAGGAACACCGGGTCGGTCACCTCGCAGCGCACCTCGAGATGGCGCAGGTGATCGACGAGCCGCACCGTCTCGCCGTGGCGCGCCCGGCCGTTCACCAGGAAACCGAGTCCGAGCCAGGTGCCGAGCGTGGGCGAGAAGCAGACCGAGGTGACGTAGCCCTCGTCGTTGTCGCTGACGGCGGCGGCGTGCTCGCGGAAGAGATGGGCGCCCGCGGTGATGCCCTCGGCCGGCCGGAGCGGCCGGAGGCCCACGAGCTGCTCCCGGTGCGGGCCGTGCAGCCCCGGGCGCTGCGCGGCCGCCTTGCCGATGCAGTCCTTGCCGGGGCTGACCATCCGCTCCAGCCCGAGGTCGAAGGCCGTGGTGCGGCCGTGGATCTCGGCGTGGGTGATGAAGCCCTTCTCGATGCGGAGCACGTTCAGCGCCTCGAGCCCGTAGGCGCCGCCGCCGAGGCTTTCGGCCTGGGCGACCAGAAGCCGGAACAGGCTCTCGCCGTAGCGGGCGGGCACCGCGACCTCGTAGCCCAGCTCGCCCGAGAACGAGATGCGGAACAACCGCCCCTCCACGCCGGCGATCCGCCGCGGACCGCAGGCCATGAAGGGGAACTCGTCCGCACCGAGCGGCTCGTCGAGCACCGTGTCGAGCAGCGCCCGCGCCTTCGGCCCGGCCACGGCGAACTGCGCCCAGGCCTCGGTGACCGAGACGAGGCGGACATCCATCTGCGGCACGAGGCACTGGTGCACGAAGTCGAGGTGGCGCATCACGAGGCCCGCCGCCGCGGTCGTCGTCGTCATCACGAAATGGTCCTCGGCCAGCCGCGCCGAGGTGCCGTCGTCCATCACGAAGCCGTCCTCGCGCAGCATCAGGCCGTAGCGGACGCGGCCGACCGGCAGGGTCGAGAAGGTGTTGGTGTAGACGAGATCGAGGAAGGCGCCGGCGTCCTTGCCCTGGATGTCGATCTTGCCCAGCGTCGAGACATCGGTCACGCCGACCGACTCGCGCACCATCAGCACCTCGCGGTCGCAGCTCTCGCGCCAGGTCGACTCGCCGGGCCTGGGGAACCAGGCGGGGCGATACCACAGGCCCGCCTCAAGCATCGGCGCGTTGCGCTCGACCGCGGCACGGTGCGAGGTGGTGAAGCGCTCGGGCGCGAAGCCCTTGCCATGCGCCCCCGCCCCCATCGCCGCGATCGTCACCGGCACGAAGGGCGGGCGGAAGGTCGTCGTCCCGGTCTGGGCGATGCCGCGCCCGGTCGCATCCGCCAGCACGGCAAGCGCGGCGACGTTCGAGGTCTTGCCCTGGTCGGGCGCCATCCCTTGCGTGGTGTAGCGCTTCATGTGCTCGACCGAGGCGAAGCCCTCCTGCGCGGCGAGCCTGACATCCTTCACCGTCACGTCGTTCTGCAGGTCGAGCCAGGCGCGGCCGCCCTTCCGGCCGAGGCCCTCGACATGCCAGACGGGGGCGATGGCATAGCGGCCGTCCTCGGCCCTCGGCGCCTCGAGCCGCGGCGGCGAGAGGTCCAGCTCGCCCAGCGCCTCCCGGGCGGCGGCAAGCCCGTCCTCGAGGCAGCCGGCGGTGGAGAAGACGCCGCGCGCCGCCCCGGCCGCCGCCAGGCCGGGCACCGAGCCCGGCACCGGGACGAAGGCGGCGATGGCCTCGTCCCAGACCGGCCGGCCGTTCATGTGGCAGGTCAGGTGCAGCGTCGGGTTCCAGCCGCCCGAGACAGCGAGGCAGTCGGTCCAGAGCGACCGCTGCCCGCCGGCATGGCGGATGGTGATCTCCTGCAGCCCGTGCCGGCCCCCGGTGGCCACGACGCTTCCGCCGGGGAACACCGGGAAGTCGCCCTCGATGCGGGCCTCCGCGCGGGTGTCGATCACGGCGGCCACCCGGACGCCCGCGGCGGCCAGGTCGCGCGCCGTGGCATGGGCGCCGTCGTTGTTGCAGAACAGCGTGACCGACTTGCCCGGCGCCACGCCGTAGCGGTTGAGGTAGGTGCGCACGGCCGCGGCCGACATGATCCCCGGCCGGTCGTTCGACGGAAACGCGATCGGGCGCTCGATCGCCCCCGCGGCGAGGATCGCGCGGCGGGCGACGATGCGCCAGAAGATCTCGAGCGGCACATCCGGATGCGGGTCGGCGAGGTGGAGCCCGACGCGCTCGAGCGCCCCGTAGGTGCCCTGGTCGTAGGCGCCGGTCACGGTGGTGCGCGGCATCAGCCGCACGTTCTCCATGCCGGCGAGCCGCTCGACCGTGCGCGCCGCCCAGAGGTGGCCGGGCAGGCCGTCCACCTCGCCCGAGTCGCCGTTGAGCCGGCCGCCCATCAGGCTGTCCTCGTCGGCCAGGATCACGTCGGCCCCGGCCTCGGCGGCGGCGAGCGCGGCCATCAGCCCCGTCGGCCCTGCCCCGATCACCAGCAGGTCGCAGAACGCCCAGGCGCGGTCGTAGCGCGCCGTCTCGGGCAGTCCCGAGAGCGCGCCGAGCCCCGCGGCGCGGCGGATCAGCGGCTCGTAGACCCGTTCCCAGAAGGCGCGCGGCCACATGAAGGTCTTGTAGTAGAAGCCCGCCCCGAGGAAGGGCGCGAGCAGGTCGTTGACCGCGCCGAGGTCGTGCGCGAGCGTGGGCCAGCGGTTCTGGCTGCGCGCCACCAGCCCGTCGTGGAGCTCCTGCACCGTGGCGCGCACGTTCGGGGTCTGCCGCGCGCCCTCGCCCACGGTGACGAGCGCGTTCGGCTCCTCCGACCCCGCGCCCCAGATGCCGCGCGGACGGTGATACTTGAAGGAGCGGGCCACCAGCCGGACGCCATTGGCCAGCAGCGCCGAGGCGAGCGTGTCGCCCTCGGCGCCGATGAAGGCCTGCCCGTCGAAGGTGAAGCCCATCGGCCGGGCGCGGTTGACGAGCCCCCTGCCCTCGATCCTCATCGCCGGCCACCCCGCTTGCGCCCGGCCGCGAGTTCGGTGCCGTGGATGGCGTGGGTCACGGTATCGCGCGTGACGACGAGCCAGGACTGGCAGGGATCGTGATACCACAGGTCGCGCGTCTCGCCCGCCGGGTTGTCGCGCAGGTGGAGGTAGGCATCCCAGGCCTCCGCCCCGGCATCGGGGGCGGGCCGGTCGAGGAAGGTCTCGTGGCCGAGGTAGGTGAACTCGCGCCGGTCGCGGGTGCCGCAGAGGGGGCAGGCGAGCCGCATCAGCTTCCTCCCGGACAGCGGTCGATGCGCGCAAGCGTGCGGCCCCGCAGGTCGAGCCGCAGGGCGCCGCCCGCGGCCAGGTGGTCGGCAGCCGGCGGCCAGGCGCAGACCGGCCGCGCGAACCCTGCGGCATCGGGAAGGCCGAGGTCGGCCGCCGCGTTCATGCGCAGCACGAGTTCCCCGCCTTCGGCCGCCGCCTCGACCGCCATCAGCCCCGGCGCCAGTTCGCGCGGCAGGCCGGGGGCGAGCGCCGCCGCCGCCGCTGCCGCATCGGGGGTCGCGTCGGCGCTGCCCACGCAGGCGGCAAGCGCCAGGGCGGCCGCCGGCGCAAGGGCGCGCGGGTCAGTGAAGGTTGTGCTGGGCACCCGTCCCCTCCTCGTCCATGATCCCCTGGCCGGTGCGGAACCGGTCGAGCCGGAAGCGGCGGGCAACCTCGTGCGGCTCGCCGGTGGCGATGAGGTGCGCGAGGCACCAGCCCGAGGCCGGCACGGCCTTGAAGCCGCCGTAGTTCCAGCCGCAGCTGACGAAGAGCCCCTCGACCGGCGTGAGGTCGATGATCGGCGAGCCGTCGGGCGACATGTCCATGATGCCGCCCCAGGACCGCAGCACCCTGGCCCGGCCGATCATCGGCATCAGCGTCATGCCGGCTTCCATCACGTGCTCCACCATCGGCAGGTTCCCCCGCGCGGCGTAGCTGGCGTAGAAGTCGAGATCGCCGCCGAAGACGAGCCCGCCCTTGTCGGACTGGCTGATGTAGAAATGCCCCATGCCGAAGCTGATGACATGGTCGATGACCGGCTTCAGCCCCTCGGTCACGAAGGCCTGCAGGATGTGGCTTTCGATGGGCAGGCGCAGGCCGGCCATGGCCGCGACCTGGGACGACCGCCCGGCGACCACGATCCCCACCTTCTTCGCGCGGATCGCGCCGCGGGTGGTCTGCACGCCGGTCACCCGGCCGTCCCGGATGTCGATGCCCGTGACTTCGCACATCTGGATCAGGTCCACCC
>JANZZL010000020.1 GCA_026419405.1 Paracoccaceae bacterium
CAGCCACATCAGCCGGATCGACCTGATCGGCAAGGACGCGATCAAGCTGCGCGACGGCAAGCAGGTGACCGAGTTCCACGAGGGCATCCTGCCCTGGGCGCTGCGCAACCCGGTGGCCATCGTCTTCGACGAATACGACGCCGGCCGGCCGGACGTGATGTTCGTGATCCAGCGGGTGCTGGAGCACGACGGCAAGCTGACGCTGCTCGACCAGAACGAGATCATCACGCCGAACCCCTACTTCCGCCTGTTCGCCACGGCGAACACGGTCGGCCTCGGCGACACGACCGGGCTCTACCACGGGGTCCAGCAGATCAACCAGGCGCAGATGGACCGCTGGTCGATGGTGGCCACGCTCAACTACCTCAGCCACGACGCCGAGGCGGCGATCGTGCTGGCCAAGAACCCGCACTACAACACCGAGAAGGGCCGCCGGACGATCAGCCAGATGGTGACGGTCGCCGACCTGACCCGCACCGCCTTCATGAACGGCGACCTCTCGACGGTGATGAGCCCGCGGACGGTGATCAACTGGGCGCAGAACGCCGAGATCTTCCGCAACGTGGGCTATGCCTTCCGCCTGACCTTCCTGAACAAGTGCGACGAGCTGGAGCGCCAGACGGTGGCCGAGTTCTACCAGCGCTGCTTCGACGAGGAGCTGCCCGAAAGCGCGGCGGCCCAGGCGATGCGCTAGCGACCCGCCGGCTGCGGACCGGCGGGCGCGGACCGGCGGGCGCGCCGGGCCCTCTGCGGGATGCGGCAGCACCGCCGCGCCGTCTGCGCAGCGTCACGCGGCAGGGCGCACCCCTTGCCCGGCGGGGGCGCGGGTGCGATATGTTTCGGGCATGAAGCCAGCCGACAACCCCGCCGATCCGTTCAAGAAGGCGCTCGCCGAGGCCACCAAGGTCATGGCGAACGACCCCGACCTGACGGTGACCTATTCGGTCGATCCGCCGGGACTCACGGCCGACACGGTGCGGCTGCCGCAGATCAGCCGCCGGATGACGCGCGACGAGGTGATGATCGCGCGCGGCACGGCCGACGCGCTGGCGCTGCGGCACAGGTTCCACGACACCAGGACGAATGCCCGCTACCTGCCGCAGGGGCAGATGGCGCGCGAGATCTACGACGCGATGGAGACCGCGCGCTGCGAGGCGATGGGCGCGCGCGACATGCCGGGGACGGCCGGCAACATCGACGCCAAGATCGCGGCCGAGGCCGAGCGCAAGGGCTACGGTCAGATCACCCGGGCCGCCGACGCGCCGCTGGCGCAGGCGGCCGGATATCTCGTCCGCCACCTCGCCACGGGCCGGCCGCTGCCGCCCGCGGCGCAGAACGTGATGGACCTCTGGCGCGGCTTCATCGACGGTGCGGCGGCCGGCACGCTGGCGGGCGTGGGCGAGGTGCTCGCCGATCAGGCGGCCTTCGCCCGGCTCTCCCGGCAGGTGATCCAGGATCTCGGCTACGGCGACCAGCTCGGCGAGGACCCCGACGCCGGCGAGGACGAGGAGGCCGAGGCCGGGGAGGAAGAGGAGGAACAGGAGAGCCCCGACTCGGCCGGCGAGGAGGAGACCGAGAGCGAGGAGGAGACCGAGCCCGACGACGGCCAGGACAGCGAGGAGACGAGCCAGGCGCAGCTCGCGATGGACGAGAGCGCCGAGGTGTCGTTCGACGAGGATGCCGAGATGCCCGAGGGCGAGGCGCCGCTCGAACCGCCGCCCCCTGCCCCGCATTCCGAGGCCGATCCGAACTACACGGTCTTCACCACCGATTTCGACGAGGAGGTGGATGCCGCCGACCTCGCCGAACCGGCCGAGCTCGAACGCCTGCGCGCCTTCCTCGACCAGCAGCTCGAGCCGCTCAAGGGGGCCGTCGGGCGGCTTGCCAACAAGCTCCAGCGGCGGCTGCAGGCGCAGCAGAGCCGCAGCTGGGAGTTCGACCGCGAGGAGGGCATCCTCGACGTCGCGCGGCTCGCCCGGGTGGTGGCCAACCCCACGACGCCGCTCAGCTTCAAGGTCGAGAAGGACATGGAGTTCCGCGACACCGTGGTGACTCTGCTGCTCGACAACTCGGGCTCGATGCGCGGCCGCCCGATCTCGATCGCCGCGATCTGCGCCGACGTGCTCGCCCGCACGCTGGAACGCTGCGACGTGAAGGTGGAGATCCTCGGCTTCACCACCCGCGCCTGGAAGGGCGGCCAGAGCCGGGAGATGTGGCTGCAGAGCGGGCGGCCGCAGGCGCCGGGGCGGCTCAACGACCTGCGCCACATCGTCTACAAGTCGGCCGATGCGCCCTGGCGGCGGGCGCGCACGAACCTCGGGCTGATGATGAAGGAGGGGCTTCTGAAGGAGAACATCGACGGCGAGGCGCTGGAATGGGCGCATCGCCGGATGCTGCGGCGGCCCGAGGCGCGCAAGATCCTGATGGTCATCTCCGACGGCGCGCCGGTGGACGACTCGACCCTCAGCGTGAACCCGGCGAACTATCTCGAGAAGCACCTGCGCGACGTCATCGCCATGGTGGAGAGGCGCAAGGCCGTCGAGCTGATCGCCATCGGCATCGGCCACGACGTGACGCGCTACTACCAGCGGGCGGTCACCATCACCGATGTCGAGCAGCTCGCCGGCGCGATGACGGAACAGCTCGCGAGCCTGTTCGACCGCGATCCGCGGGCGCGGGCACGGTTCCTCGGGCTCGCCCGGGCAGCGGCGCGCTGAGATGGCCGCACCGCCTCCCGCACCCGGCACGGGCAGCCGGCCTCGCGTCCTGAACCTCGGCGGCGGCGACCGCGGCATCGCGATCCCCGCCTACTATGCCGGGTTCGAGCAGGTGCTGGTGGACATCGACCCCGCCGTGAAGCCCGACCTGCTGATCGACGGCCGCGAACTCGGCCGGCTCGAACCCGGCCAGGCCGATGCGGTCTACTGCTCGCACAACCTCGAGCACTACCATGCCCACGAGGTGCCGACGGTGCTCGAGGGCATCATGCACGTGCTCAAGCCCGACGGCTTCGCCGACATCCGCGTGCCCGACATGGGCCAGCTCATGGCAGAGGTCGTCCGGCGCGGGCTCGACATCGAGGACGTCATCTACACCGCCGGGGTCGGGCCGGTCAGGGTGCGCGACGTGATCTACGGCTACGGGCCGCAGATCGCCCGGTCGGGTGCCGACCACTACGCCCACCGGACCGGCTTCACCGAGAAGTCGCTCGCGAAGGCGCTGGTGCTCGCCGGCTTCGGCTATGTCCTGCGCCGGCCGGGGCGGGTTCTGGAGCTCTCGGTGCTCGCCTTCCGCGCCGTGCCGACCGAGGCGCAGAAGCGGCTGCTGAACCTGCGCCGGCCGATCAACCTCCTCCTGCGCTGAACCGACCGGGGCCGCAGATGTTCCAGACCTTCGAGACCTCCGCGCGCCCCGAGCAGGGCCCGCCCCGGATCGCGGCGCTGCGCGCGGCCTTCGCCGAGGCAGGCTACGACGCCTTCATCGTGCCCCGCGCCGATGCGCATCAGGGCGAATACGTCACCGAACGCGACGCGCGGCTCGCCTGGCTCACAGGCTTCACCGGCTCGGCCGGCTTCGCCATCGTCACCCGCGACCGCGCCGCGCTGTTCGTGGACGGACGCTACCGCGTGCAGGCGCGCGCCCAGGTCGATACCTCGGTGCTCGTGCCGGTGAACTGGCCCGAGACCAAGCCGGGCGACTGGCTCCGGCAGGCGCTGCCGGGCGGCGGCAGGGTGGCCTACGACCCCTGGCTGCACACCCGCGACGAGATCGACGCGATCGAGCGTTCGCTTGAAGGAAGCGGCATAACCCTCCACCACTCCGAGAATTTCGTCGACGCGATCTGGCAGGACCGGCCGCCGCCGCCGCAGGCCGCGGTCACCGTGTTCCCCGAGGCGATCGCCGGCGCGAGCGCTGCCGAGAAGCGGGCGGCGGCGGCGGCGGCGCTCTCCGAGGCGGGGCATGACGCTGCGGTGCTGACGCTGCCCGACGGGATCAACTGGCTGCTGAACATCCGCGGCGCGGACATTCCCCGCAACCCGGTCGCGCAGGCTGATGCGATCCTGCATCGCGACGGCCGCGTCACGCTGTTCATCGACCCCGCGAAGCTCTCCCGGGAGGTGCGCGCCCATCTGGGCGAGGCGGTGACGGTGCGGCCGCCCGAGGACTTCGCCCCCGCGCTCGCCGATCTCGCGGGAACGGTGCGCATCGACCGCGCCAGCGCGCCGGTCGCCGTCTCGTCCATCGTCTCGGCCAGCGGCGCGACCGTCGCCTGGGGCCGCGACCCCACGGTGCTGCCCAAGGCGCGCAAGACCGCGGCCGAGCTCGCCGCGACCACCGAGGCGCATCTGCGCGACGGCGCCGCGATGGCCGAGTTCCTCGCCTGGTTCGATGCCGAGGCGCCGGGCGGGCGGCTCACCGAGATCGACGTGGTGACCCGGCTCGAGGCCTTCCGGCGGGCGACGGGCGCGCTGCGCGAGATCAGCTTCGAGACGATCTGCGGCACAGGCCCGAACGGCGCCCTGCCCCATTACCGGGTGACGACCCAGAGCAACCGGCGGCTCGAACCCGGCCAGCTCGTGGTGATCGACTCGGGCGGCCAGTATCCCGACGGGACCACCGACATCACCCGCACCCTTGCGGTCGGCGCGGCGGGTGAGGAGGAACGGCGCTGCTTCACCCGCGTGCTCAGGGGCATGATCGCGATCAGCCGGCTGCGCTGGCCGAAGGGCCTCGCGGGGATGCATCTCGACGCGATCGCGCGCTATCCGCTCTGGCTTGCCGGACAGGACTACGACCACGGCACCGGCCACGGCGTCGGCGTCTACCTCTCGGTGCACGAGGGGCCGCAGCGGCTCTCGCGGATCTCGGACGTGCCGCTCGAGCCCGGCATGATCCTGTCGAACGAGCCCGGCTACTACCGCGAGGGCGCCTTCGGCATCCGCATCGAGAACCTCGTCGTGGTGGAACCCGCCCCGCCGCTGCCCGGCGCCGACGAGCGCGAGATGCTGGCCTTCCGCACCCTGACCTTCGCGCCGATCGACCGCGGGCTGATCGTTCCCGGCATGCTCTCGGCCGAGGAGCGCGCCTGGCTCGATGCCTACCACGCCGAGGTGCGCGCAAAGCTCTCGCCGCGCGTCTCGGAGCCGACGCGCGCCTGGCTCGAACGCGCCACCGCGCCGCTGTGATCAGGTGGCCGCGGCCATGCCGGTCATGGACCTGTCGCGCGCGGCGCGTTACGTAGGGGGTGCAAAGGGAGAGGGCCATGGCCGATCACATCACGATCCGCAGGGCGCCGGGGACGTGGGTCGTGCGCGCGGCCGGCAACGTCGTGGGCGAGAGCGCCCGTGCGCTCGAACTCGCCGAGGGAAGCCTGCCCCCCGTGATCTACTTTCCGCGCGCGGACATCGCCATGCCGTTCCTCGAGCGCACCGCGCGGAAGACGGCCTGCCCCTGGAAGGGCGAGGCCAGCCACTATTCCATCGTGACCGGCGCGGGAACGATCACCGATGCCGCCTGGTCCTACGAGACGCCGAAGGACGCGGTCGCGCGGATTGCGGGCCATCTTGCCTTCTCCCCCGAGAAGGTGACGGTGGAGCGGCTCTAGCAAAGGTTTACAGGACCGGGCGTCGGCGGTAACGAGCGGTCCGCAGGCCGGCGCCCGGACCGGGCGCCAGAAAGGAGATCCGGAATGGCTGTGAAGGTTGCGATCAACGGGTTCGGCCGGATCGGGCGCAACGTTCTGCGCGCGATCATCGAGTCGGGGCGCAGGGATATCGAGGTCGTGGCGATCAACGATCTCGGACCCGTCGAGACCAATGCGCACCTGCTGCGCTACGACAGCGTGCACGGCCGCTTTCCCGCCGAGGTGAAGGTGAAGGGCAGCACGATCGACGTGGGCCGCGGCCCGATCGAGGTCACGGCGATGAAGAACCCCGCCGACCTGCCGTGGAGCGGGGTGGACGTGGTGATGGAATGCACCGGCATCTTCACCTCGAAGGAGAAGTGCCAGCCCCATCTCGAGAACGGCTCGCGCCGGGTGCTGATCTCCGCCCCCGGCGACGGGGCCGACAGGACGGTGGTCTACGGCGTCAACCACGAGACGCTGACCAAGGACGACATCGTGGTCTCGAACGCCTCCTGCACCACGAACTGCCTCGCGCCCGTCGCCAAGGTGCTGAACGACGCCATCGGCATCGAGAAGGGCTTCATGACCACGATCCACAGCTACACCGGCGACCAGCCCACGCTGGACACGATGCACAAGGATCTCTACCGCGCCCGCGCCGCGGCGCTGAGCATGATCCCCACCTCGACCGGCGCGGCCAAGGCCGTGGGCCTCGTGCTGCCCGAGCTCAAGGGCAAGCTCGACGGCGTGGCGATCCGCGTGCCCACGCCGAACGTCTCGGTGGTGGACCTCGTCTTCGAGGCGAAACGGGACACCACGGTCGAGGAGGTCAACGAGGCGATCCGCGCCGCCGCGCAGGGCCACCTGCGCGGGATCCTCGGCTACACCGAGGAGAAGCTCGTCTCCTCCGACTTCAACCACGATCCGCATTCCTCGGTCTTCCACATGGACCAGACCAAGGTGATGGACGGCCGCATGGTCCGCATCCTGTCGTGGTACGACAACGAATGGGGCTTCTCCAACCGGATGAGCGACACCGCCGTCGCCATGGGCAAGCTCATCTGACATTTCGGTCCTGAAACGAAAGTTCGGCCCGGCGCCCCGTGTGCCGGGCCGGGTCGCATGTTATCTGCGGTCTCATGGAGATCGCGGTCGCCGTCAGCCTCATCGCCACGCTGTTCGTCGTCGTCGCCCTGAGCGAGCTGGCGTCGGAGCGGCTGGCCGTGCCCTTCACGGTGATTCTCGCCGCCATGGGCATCCTGATCGGCGCGGGGGCGACCTTCTTCTGGCGCACCGAGCTGACCGACGCGCTGAACCCGGTGGCGCTGGCGATCCTCCAGTTCCCGATCCGGGCGAGCGCCTTCCTCTACGTGTTCCTGCCGACGCTGGTGTTCCAGGTGGCGCTGTCGCTCAACGCGCGCCGGATGCTCGACGACTGGGTGCCGATCCTGACGCTCGCCGTGGTCGCGGTGGCGGTGGCGACGCTGATGGTGGGGGCGGCGCTGGTCCCGGTTTCGGACCTGCCGCTGATGGCCTGCCTGCTGATCGGCGCGATCGTCTCCACCACCGACCCTTCGGCGGTGGTCTCGGTGTTCCGCGCGCTGCCCGCGCCGCAGCGGCTCGCGCGGATCGTCGAGGGCGAGAGCCTGCTCAACGACGCCGCGGCGATCGCGCTCTTCGGGCTGTTCCTCGGCTTCGTCTCGCGCGCCGCCGAGGACCCCGAACTCGGGCCCGCGATCGCCGCCTTCCCCTGGCTGCTGCTTGGCGGCGTGGGCGCGGGCGGGCTCGCCGGCCGGGCGGCGCTGGAGCTGATGGCGCGGATGCCGGCCCATCCGCTCGCGCAGATCTCGGTCAGCGTCGCCCTGCCCTACCTGTCCTACATCGGCGCCGAGCGGCTGCTCGGCGTCTCGGGCGTGGTGGCGGTGGTCGCCGCCGGGCTCACGCTGAACCTGCTCGCGCCCGGTCGGCTGCGCCCGGCGACGATGGCCAAGCTGCGCGACACCTGGGATCTCCTCGCCCACTGGGCGGGGGCCTTCATCTTCATCCTCGCCGCGCTGTTCATCCCGCGGCTGCTGGAGCGGGCCGAGGCCTCGGACCTGCTGCTGATCGCGGTCACCGTGGCCGCGGCGCTGGCGGCGCGGGTGGTGATCCTCTTCGGCCTGCTGCCGCTCCTCTCGGCGGCCCGCCTGTCGCCGAAGGTGGAACGGCCCTACCGGGTGGCGATCCTCTGGGGCGGGCTGCGCGGTGCGGTCACGCTCGCCCTGGCGCTTGCGGTCACCGAGAACCTGACCATCGATTTCGAGATCCGCCGCCAGGTCGGCATCGTCGCCACGGGCTTCACCCTCTACACGCTGATCGTGCAGGGGATGACGCTGCGCCCGCTGATCCGCCGGCTGGGGCTCGACCGGCTCAGCCCGATCGACGCGGCGCTCGGCGACCAGGTGGTGGCGGTGGCGCTCCAGTCGGTGGGCGACCGGGTGAACGAGGCGGCCCGCGGCCTCGGGCTCTCGGCCGAGGTGAGCGAGGCCGAGCAGGCGGGCATCCGCAAGCGGCTCGACGCGGCGCGCCAGAGGGCGGACGAGGGCAGCGAGATCCTCGACCGCGACCGCATCACGCTCGGCCTCGTCGCCCTGGCCGGACGCGAGCGCGAGCTGATCCTCGACCTGTTCCGGCGCGACATCATCGAGGAAGAGCTGGCGCAGATCCTGCTCGACCGGGCCGATCGCCTCGCCGAGCGCACGCGGGTCGGCGGGCGCGGCGAATACCGGGCCGTGGCCCGGCGCAACATCGAGCGCACGCGGGCGGACCAGATCGCCGAATGGCTGCACAACCGGCTGGGCATCTCCGGCCCCCTGCGCCGGCGCACGGCGCGGCGGCTCGAGGTGCTGCTCGCCGAACGGATGGTGCTGGGCGAGCTGCACGGGTTCATCGATTCCCGGATCAGCGCCCTTTACGGTGCGCGCGTGTCCGAGCTGCTGCACGAGCTCCTGGAGCGGCGCATGACCGAGGCTGCGGCCGCGCTCGAGGCGCTGCGCCAGCAGTTCCCGAACCACACCGCCGAGATGGAGCGCTGGCTCATCCGGCGGACCGCGCTGCAGCTCGAGGAGCGCGAATACGAGGCGCTCACGGCCGAGGGCCTGATCGGGCCGGAGCTGCGCGCCTCGCTTGCCGCCGAGATCGCCCAGCGCCGCGCCGCGCTGGCCCGGCGGCCGCGGCTCGACCTCCGGGTGGGGCGCGCCGACCTCGTGCGCTGCTTTCCGTTCTTCGCCGACATGGAGGAACCCCAGCTCCGCCACCTCGCCAGGGCGCTTCGCACCGTCTATGTCCGCCCCGGCAGGGTGCTGATCCCGCGGGGGACGCAGCCGCGCCAGGTGGGCTTCATCGTCTCGGGCGCCGTCGAGGCGATTCCCGCCTCGGGCGAGCCGCGGCGCCTCGGCCCCGGCGAGATGATCGGGCACTTCTCGCTGCTGTCGCGCAGCCCGGCGCAGGCCGAGGTGCGCGCGGTGATCCCGACGACGCTCCTCGTGCTCGACGAGGCGCGGTTCCTCGCCCTGCTCGACAGGCACGAGGGCCTGCGCGCCGCGATCCTCGCCAATGCCGAGCGGCGGGGCCTGAAGCTCGACCTTCCCGCGCCGGGCGCGGCGCGCGCGCTGCGGCGCGCCGCCGCCCGCTAGCCCGGCCGGCTTGCGCCGGACGCATGGCGGCCCTGCCCCCGCTCCGGGTTGATAGCGCTAACGAAACCCCCATCCTCATGGGCGAGGCAGACGACCCGAAGGAGGGAACCATGCTGAACCGCAAGCGCATCGCCCGCGCGCTGTCGGACTGGCGGCGTTACCGCCGCACGGTGGCCGAGATCGAGGCCATGCCGCTCGACGTCGCGCTCGACCTCGACATCTGGCGCGAGGACGCCCGCAGGATTGCCCGCCGCGCCGTCTACGGCGCCTGAGCGGAGAGGAACCGCTCGACCGCCGCGCGGTAGGCCGGCGCGAAGGGAAGATCCCCGTGCCGGCCGCCGGGAACGAGCGCGAAGACCGCGGGCCGCCCGGAGCGGGCGAAGGCCTCGGCCAGGCGGCGGCCCTCGTCCGGCCCGATCACCTCGTCGGCCGCGCCATGCAGCACGAGCACCGGCGCGGCGACCGCTGCCGCCTCGGCCAGATTGTCCCATCGCTGCACCGGAAGCCGGCAGGCCGGCAGCCAGGCCGCCCGCGCCATGATCCGGCAGGCGCTGGCGAAGGGCGCCTCGAGCACCACCGCCGCCACCGGGCGCCGCGCCGCGACGTGCAGCGCCAGCCCCGCGCCGAGCGAGAAGCCGTGCAGCACCACCGGCCGGCCGCCCCCGCCCAGCCAGTCGTGCACGGCGAGCGCATCGGCCTTGAGCACCGTCTCGGACGGCCGGCCCGGTGCGCCGCCGCCGCCGCGATAGGTCATCGCCACCACGCGGCGCCCGGCGTCGCGGTGCAGCGCCAGCCAGGGCTCGAACAGGCCCAGCGCGCCGGCGTTGCCCATGAAGAACAGGACCGGAGCCCCGTCGGGCGGACCGCCCGCAAGAACCGCCACCGGCGGCGCGCCCGGCACCTCGACCTCGATCCGCACGAAGCCCGGAACGTCGGCAGGCTCCTGCGCGAAGGGATAGAGGAAGGCCGGATGCACGGCCACCATGACCGCGCCGTAGGCCAGGTAGAGCGCCGCGAGGACGGCGGCGGCCGCGGCGAGGCCGACGGCGCTCATCGCGCGGTGAGCGAGTGTCCGGGCGGGGCCTCCCCTCCCCGCCCGGACTGACCCCGACGCCCCGGAAAGCGGGCATCGAGGGCGGCCTTGACGGCCGGCGTCACGAAGGGCGCGACATTGCCGCCAAGGCGCGCGATCTCCTTCACCAGCTTCGAGGCGATCGCCTGATGCTGGGCCTCGGCCATGAGGAACACCGTCTCGATGCCGGCGTCGAGGCGGCGGTTCATGCCGACCATCTGGAACTCGTACTCGAAATCCGCCACGGCGCGCAGCCCGCGGATGATGATCGAGGCGCCGACGTCCCGGGCGCAGTCGATCAGCAGGTTCTCGAACGGGTGCGCGACGATCTCGATTCCCGTCTCGTTGCGCAGGTTCTCGCACTCCGCCTCGATCATCGCAACGCGTTCCTCCAGCGGGAACAGCGGGCTCTTGTCGCGGTTGATCGCGATTCCGATCACCAGCCGGTCCACCAGGGCGGCCGAGCGGCGGATGATGTCGATGTGTCCGAGCGTCGGAGGATCGAAGGTGCCCGGATAAAGGCCGATGCGCATCAGGATTCCCCGCTCCTCCGCGATCGCAGGCAACAATATTGCGCGCCCGTTTGCAAGCCCTGGCGGGCCGCGGCGCTGCCGACGGGCCGGCGCGTCAGAAGCCCTTGATCATTCCCTCGAGCGCATCCTTCTCCATGGCGAGTTCCGACAGGCGCGCCTTGACCACGTCGCCGATCGAGATCAGCCCGACCATGGTGTTGCCCTCCATCACCGGCATGTGGCGGAAGCGGCCGTCGGTCATCTTCTGCATGATCTCCTCGACCGTGTCGGAGGGCGCGCAGCTCACGATCTTCTTCGTCATGACCGACTCGACCGTCTCGCTCATGCAGCCGACGCCGCGCTGGCCGAGTTCGCGCACGATGTCGCGCTCCGACAGGATGCCCGCCACGCGCTTGCCGTCGGGCGAGACGACGAGCGCGCCGATCCGCTTCTCGGCCAGCAGCCGCGCCGCCTCGGCGAGCGATGCGCCGGGGGCGATGGTCACGACGCCCGCGACGGGCTTGGCCTTGAGGATGACGTGGACGTGCATGGTTCCCCCCTTGATCTGCCAGCCGTTTTCCCGAGCGTCCCCCCCGGGCGCGCTCCTGTCAAGCCAGCCGTTCCAGACGGTCGAGTTCGGCGCGCAGCTCCGATGCGAGCGCCGCGGCAAGGCGGCTCAGGCGCACGACGCGGCGGTCGTCGGCATGGCGCAGGAGCCAGAAGCTGCGCGTGAGCCGCACCTCGCCGGGCAGCAACCGCACGAGGTCGGGGGCATGCGGCAGGGCGAAGTCGTGCACGATCCCGACCCCGACCCCGGCGCGCAGCAGGTTGACCTGCACGGCGACCGAGTTCGAGGCGATCGCGACCCGGCCCACCCCGACCTCGGCGAGATAGTCGAGCTCGCGGTCGAAGATCATGTCGGGGATGTAGCCGACGAAGGGATGCCCCGCGAGGTCCGCCCGCGAGCCGATCGGTGCGCGGCCGGCGAGGTAGCCGCGCGAGGCGGCGAGGCTCAGCCGGTAGTCGGCGAGCTTCTCGGCGATCAGCCGCCCGCCGGTCGGCCGGGAGACGGCGATCGCCATGTCCGCCTCGCGGCGCGAGAGGTTGAACACCCGCGGCAGCGCGATGATCTGGATGTCGAGCGCCGGATGCGCCGCGGCCAGCCGCGCCACCACGCCGGGCAGCAGATAGTTCGCGCAGCCGTCGGGAGCGCCGATCCGCACCTGGCCCGAGAGCGTGTCGCCATCCCCCCGCGCCGCGCCCGCCGCCGCCTGCACCGCCTCCTCGGCGCGCACCGCCTCCTCCAGAAGGCGCTGGCCCTCGGCGGTCGCCGCGTATCCCTGGGGCGACTTCAGGAAGAGCCGCGCCCCGAGCGCCGCCTCCAGCCTCGCGATGCGCCGGCCGACCGTGGCGGGATCGAGCCTGAGCGCGCGGCCCGCCCCCGAGAGGCTCTCGGCGCGCGCGACGGCAAGGAAGACGCGCAGATCGTCCCAGTCGATGTTGGCGGCCATACGGGAAATCCTGCAAGGCGTTTTTGCCAACCTGCCTCTTCTGCCCGCATTCGCGCAAGACTACGATGCACCGGACCCTGAAGAGCCGCGGGAGGATGCGATGCAGGAAATCGGACACTGGATCAACGGCCGGCGCGTGGCGGGCACCTCGGGCCGCTTCGCCGACGTCTACAACCCCGCGACCGGCGAGGTGCAGGCGAAGGTGGCGCTGGCCTCGAAGGCCGAGCTCGACGCCGCCGTCGAGGCCGCCGCGAAGGCCCAGCCGAAGTGGGCCGCCACCAACCCGCAGCGCCGCGCGCGGGTGATGATGGAGTTCGTCCGCCTGCTCAACCGCGACATGGACAAGCTGGCCGAGGCGCTGAGCCGCGAGCACGGCAAGACGCTCCCCGACGCCAGGGGCGACGTGCAGCGCGGGCTGGAGGTGATCGAGTTCTGCATCGGCGCGCCGCACCTGCTGAAGGGCGAGTTCACCGACTCGGCCGGCCCCGGCATCGACATGTACTCGATGCGCCAGCCGCTCGGTGTCGCGGCGGGGATCACGCCGTTCAACTTCCCCGCCATGATCCCGATGTGGAAGATGGGCCCCGCGCCCGCCCGCGGGAACGCCTTCATCCTCAAGCCGTCGGAACGCGACCCCTCGGTGCCGCTGATGCTGGCCGAACTGATGCAGGAGGCCGGGCTGCCCGACGGCGTGCTCCAGGTGATCAACGGCGACAAGGAGGCGGTGGACGCGATCCTCGACAACCGCACGATCGCCGCGGTGGGCTTCGTCGGCTCGACCCCGATCGCGGAATACATCTACGCGCGCGGCTGTGCGAACGGCAAGCGCGTGCAGTGCTTCGGTGGGGCGAAGAACCACATGATCGTGATGCCCGACGCCGACATGGACCAGGCCGCCGACGCGCTCGTCGGCGCGGGCTACGGCGCCGCGGGCGAGCGCTGCATGGCGATCTCGGTCGCGGTGCCGGTGGGCGAGGCCACCGCCGACCGCCTGATCGAGAAGCTCGTGCCCCGCATCGAGAAGCTGAAGGTCGGCCCCTACACCGCGGGGAGCGACGTCGATTACGGCCCGCTGGTGACGCGGGCGGCGATGGAGCGGGTCAAGGCGCTGATCACCTCGGGCGTCGAGCAGGGCGCCGAGCTGGTGATGGACGGGCGCGACTTCACGCTCCAGGGCTACGAGAACGGCTTCTTCGTGGGCCCGACCCTGTTCGACCGGGCGACGCGCGAGATGGAGATCTACAAGCAGGAGATCTTCGGCCCCGTGCAGACCACCGTCCGGGCGAAGTCCTACGAGGAGGCGCTGGGCCTTGCCATGGACCACGAATACGGCAACGGCACGGCGATCTTCACCCGCGACGGCGACACCGCGCGTGACTTCGCCAACCGCGTCAACATCGGCATGGTGGGGATCAACGTGCCGATCCCGGTGCCGCTGGCCTACCACACCTTCGGCGGGGGGAAGAAATCGGGCTTCGGCGACCTCAACCAGCACGGGCCGGATGCCTTCCGCTTCTACACCCGGACCAAGACGGTCACCGCGCGCTGGCCCTCGGGGCTGAAGGAAGGCGGCGAGTTCCACTTCAAGCCGATGGAGTGACGGCCGCCGGCGGGGGGCTCTGCCCCCCGTCGCCCGTTCCGGGCGACTCCCCCCGGAGTATTTTCCGGCCGAAAGTGGGACGGGCGGCGGGTGTGCGTCAGGAGGTGCGCCCGCCCTTGGGGCTTGTCCGGAATTCCGCCGCCGGGTCTGCCTCGCGCGGGGGGATGCCTGCGGCGGAGCTTGCCGCGGCCTCCGGGGTCGGGGGCAGCATCGCCGCGCCGCCCCGGGCGACGGGCGCCCCTGCCGGATCGCGGCGGGGCGGCGGCGGCCCGCCGGCGCCGGGGGCGATCGAGGGGGTTCCGCATCCGGGCGGGAGGGTCGCAGGCCGGCCGGCGGCCCGACGGGGCCCGCGCCATGCCGGCCGCGCCGGCCGCGGGCGCGCGCCGGAGGGCCCTGCGCCTCCGGCAGGCGAAGTCTCAGCGCTCCCAGCCCCTTGCGGCGGTCTGCAACACTGCTGCAAGGTTCTGGAACTAAACGGGCGTTCAATTCGGCCGGGGCGGCGGGGGAGGAAGCGATGGACTTCGCGCTCAGCGACGAGAGCCGGGCGGTCTTCGACCTGGCGCGGGCCTTCGGGGCGGAGCGGATCGCACCCCATGCGCGGGACTGGGAGCGGCGGGGCACGATCCCGAAGGGGCTCTGGCCCGAGCTTGCGGCTCTGGGCTTCGGCGGGCTCTGCGTCCGCGAGGCCTCGGGCGGGGCGGGGCTCGGCCGGCTCGACGCGACGCTGGTCTTCGAGGCGCTGTCGATGGCCTGCCCTTCGGTCGCGGCCTTCCTGTCGATCCACAACATGTGCGTCCGGATGATCGACGACTTCGGCTCGGAGGAACTGAAGGCGCGCTACCTGCCCGGGGCGCTGAGCATGGAGACGGTGTTCTCCTACTGCCTGACCGAGCCCGGCGCGGGCTCGGACGCGGCCGCGCTGCGCACCCGCGCCGAGCGCACCCGCGAGGGCTGGCGGCTGACCGGCACCAAGGCCTTCATCTCGGGCGGGGGCTATTCGGACGCCTACATCGTGATGGCGCGCACGGGCGGCGAGGGGGCGAAGGGCATCTCGGCCTTCGTGGTGGAGGACGGGGCCGAGGGCCTCTCGTTCGGGGGGCTCGAGGACAAGATGGGCTGGCGGTCGCAGGAGACGCGCCAGGTGCAGATGGACGGCTGCCTGACGCCGCACGGCAACCTGCTGGGAGAGGAGGGCCAGGGCTTCCGCTATGCGATGGCCGGGCTCGACGGCGGGCGGCTCAACATCGCGGCCTGCTCGCTCGGCGCAGCGCAGGCGGCCTTCGAGGCGACGCTGGCCTACATGCGCGAGCGCAGCGCCTTCGGCCGGCGGCTCGACGAGTTCCAGGCGCTCCAGTTCCGGCTGGCCGGGATGGAGATCGAGCTGCAGGCGGCGCGCGTGTTCCTGCGCCAGGCGGCCTGGAAGCTCGACCGCGCAGAGCCGGACGCGACCAAGCACTGCGCGATGGCCAAGGCGTTCGTGACCGAGGCCGCGAGCCGCGTCGCCGACCAGTGCCTGCAGCTGCATGGCGGCTACGGCTATCTTGCCGACTACGGCATCGAGAAGATCGTGCGCGACCTGCGCGTGCACCAGATCCTCGAGGGGACGAACGAGATCATGCGCCTGATCGTGGCGCGCCACCTGCTGGCGGAGCGGACATGAGCGACCTGATCCTGCGCATCGAGGGCTGTGCCGGGCGGATCACGCTGAACCGCCCCGCGGCGCTCAACGCCGTGACCTGGGAGATGTGCCGGGAGATCGAGCGGGCGATCCTGGCCTGGGCCGCCGACCCGGCGGTGGCGCTCGTGGTGATCGACGCAGCCGGCGGGCGCGCCTTCTGCGCGGGCGGCGACCTGACCGAGATGTACCGGACCGGGCGGGCGGGCGACCACGACTACGGCCGCCGCTTCTGGCGCGACGAATACCGGATGAATGCCCGGCTCCACGAATACCCCAAGCCGATCGTGAGCTTCCTGCACGGGTTCGTCATGGGCGGGGGCGTCGGCGTCGGCTGCCACGCGAGCCACCGGATCGTGGGCGAGACCGCGCAGGTCGCCATGCCCGAATGCGGCATCGGGCTGGTGCCCGACGTGGGCGGCTCGCTGCTGCTTGCCAACGCGCCGGGACGCTGCGGCGAATACCTCGCGCTGACGGCGGCGCGGATGGGCCCGGCCGACGCGATCCACGCGGGCTTCGCCGACCGTTTCGTCCCAGAGGCGCGATGGGAGGCGCTCAAGGCCGAGCTCTGCGCCACCGGCAACTGGAAGCGGATCGCCGATGCCGCCGAGGCGCCGCCCGAGGGCGCGCTTGCCCCGGCACAGGCCGACATCGACCGCTGCTTCGCCGGCGAGACCTCGGGCGACATCGTGCGCGCATTGAAGACCGACGGCAGCGCCTTTGCGGCCGAGGCGCTGGCGCGGATCCGGCGCAACGCGCCGCTGTCGATGGCCTGCGCGGTGGAGATGATCCACCGCCTGCGCGGCACGCGATCGATCCGCCGGGCACTGGAGCTGGAATACCGCTTCACCCACCGCGCCATGCAGCACGGCGACTTCCTGGAAGGCATCCGCGCCCTGATCATCGACAAGGACCGCAACCCGCGCTGGCGCCACGCGGACCCCGAGGCGGTGCCGGCGGTGGAGGTCTCGCGGATGCTGATGCCGCTCGGCGCGGAGGCGCTGCGGCTCGAGGAGGAACTGGCATGAGGGTCGGCTTCATCGGTCTTGGCAACATGGGCGCGCCGATGGCGGCGAACCTGATCCGGGCGGGGCACGAGGTCAGCGGCTTCGACCCGGTCGCGCGGCCTGCGGGCGTGACCATGGCCGCCTCGGCGGCCGAGGCCGCGCGCGGGGCCGACGCGGTCGTGACCATGCTGCCGAACGGGGCGATCCTGCGTGCGGTCGCGGCCGAGGTGATCCCCGCCATGGCCGCGGGCGCCGTGCTCTGCGACTGTTCGACGGTGGATGTCGCGAGCGCCCGGGCGGTCGCCGCGGCGGCGGGCGCCGCGGGCCTCATGGCCATCGACGCGCCGGTCTCGGGCGGGGTCGGCGGGGCCGCGGCGGGGACGCTCACCTTCATGGCGGGCGGCAGCGACGAGGCCTTCGCGAAGGTCCGGCCGCTGTTCGAGGCGATGGGCCGGAAGGCGGTCCATTGCGGCGGTCCCGGCGCCGGACAGGCCGCGAAGATCTGCAACAACATGATCCTCGGCGTCACGATGATCGCCACCTGCGAGGCCTTCGCGCTGGCCGACCGGCTCGGGCTCGACCGGCAGAAGATGTTCGATGTCGTCTCCACCTCCTCGGGCCAGTCCTGGAGCCTCACGGCCTACTGCCCGGCGCCCGGCGTGGGGCCGAGGTCGCCTGCCGACGAGGGCTACCGGCCGGGCTTCGCGGCGGAGCTGATGCTGAAGGACCTGGGGCTCAGCCAGGAGGCCGCCGCGGCGGCCGGGGCCGAGACGCCGATGGGGGCCCTTGCCGCCGAGCTCTACCGCCGCTTCGTCGAGGAGGAGGGCGGCCGGGGCCTCGACTTCTCGGCGATCCTGCGGCGCTTCGAACCCGGCCCGCAAGCCTGAGCGCCGCGCCTGCGTGACTCCGTCACCGACAGGCCGCCTGCCCCGTGCCATGGTTGCGGCATCACGACAGGGAAAGGAGGCTTCCCATGCTCAAGAAGAACGTCGGCGGCATCGACCGGGTGCTGCGCATCGTCGTCGGCCTCGCCCTCATCGCGGGCTTCTTCCTCAACACCGACGCGACCTACCGCTGGCTCTACCTGATCGGGATCGTGCCGCTTCTGACCGGGCTGCTCTCGACCTGCCCGGTCTACTCGCTGCTCGGCATCTCGACCTGCCCGATGAAGCGGACCTGAGCCGGCGGGCGCCGCCGGAGGCAACCCCCCGGCCTGCCGCTCCGGGGACGGGACCCGCCGCTCCGGGGACGGGGCGCCCGGCGCTGCAACGCGCGGGCGCGCCGCACCGGCCGCGCCGACGCCCGACCGCGGCCGTCGCCCGCCGTCCGCGGTTCCGTGCGCGCCCGTGCCCGACGGGGCGCCGGCCCCGCCCCGACGCCTGCGCTTGCCGCCCCTGTCCCGCTCGGCTAGTCAGGGCCGCGAAGGGACGGGGCCATGCGCATCCTGCTGACCAACGACGATGGCATCAACGCGCCGGGCCTGAAGGTGCTCGAGGCGATCGCGGCCGAGATCGCGGGCCCGGACGGCGAGGTCTGGGTCGTCGCGCCGGCCTTCGAGCAGTCGGGCGTCGGGCACGCGATCTCCTACACCCACCCGACGATGATCGCCGAGCTCGGCCCCCGCCGCTTCGCGGCCGAGGGCTCTCCGGCCGATTGCGTGATGGCCGGACTCTACGACGTGATGCCCGACGCCCGGCCCGACCTCGTGCTCTCGGGGGTGAACCGGGGCAACAACGCGGCCGAGAACGTGCTCTATTCCGGGACCATCGGCGGGGCGATGGAAGCCGCGCTCCAGGGCCTGCCGGCGATCGCGCTCAGCCAGTTCTACGGCCCCGGCAACCTCGCCCGCCCCGACCCGTTCGAGGCCGCCATCGCCCACGGGGCACGCGTGGTGCGGCTGTTGCTCGACCACGGCGCGTGGGACGAGGACGACTACCGGCTGTTCTACAACGTCAACTTCCCGCCGACCGGCGCGGCCGGGGTCCGGGGCCTCAGGGTCGTGCGGCAGGGCTTCCGCCGCGGCATCCGCTTTGCCGTCGAGCCGCACCTTTCGCCCTCGGGCCGGCGCTTCCTCTGGGTGCGCGGCGGCAAGCAGGACCTGCCCTCGGGCCCGGATACCGACGGCACCGCCAATCTCGAGGGCTACATCTCGGTCACGCCGATGCGCGCCGACCTCACCGCGCATGACGCGCTCGGGGCGCTCGCCCATCTCGAGGCCCGCTTCCGATGACCGGCGCACCCCAGGGCGAGGGCGATGCCGAGCGGAAGATGCGCTTCCTCTACGCGATCCGCTCGCATGGCGTGACCGACCGGCGCGTGCTCGAGGCGATGGAGGCCACCGACCGCGGCGCCTTCGTGAAGGGCATCTTCGCGGATCGCGCCTATGACGACGTGCCGCTGCCGATCGCCTGCGGCCAGACGATCAGCCAGCCCTCGGTGGTGGGTCTGATGACGCAGGCGCTCGAGGTGGGCCCGCGCGACAAGGTGCTCGAGGTCGGCACGGGCTCGGGCTATCAGGCGGCGGTGCTGGCGCGGCTTGCCCGCCGCGTCTACACCGTGGACCGGTACCGCCGCCTCGTGCGCGAGGCCGAGGAGACGTTCCGCGCGCTGGGGCTTTCCAACATCGTCGCCCGCACCGCCGACGGCTCGTTCGGCCTGCCCGAACAGGCGCCCTTCGACCGCATCATCGTGACCGCCGCCGCCGAGGATCCGCCGGGGCCGCTCTTGGCGCAGTTGCGCGAAGGCGGTATCATGGTCCTCCCGGTGGGTCAGTCCGACCATGTGCAGCGGCTGATCAAGGTCACCCGGACGCCCGGCGGGTACGAGTACGAGGAACTTCGCGCGGTGCGCTTCGTGCCGCTGGTCGAAGGCCTCGCCCAGGACTGATGAGGCCCCGGCGACAAGGGGCCGCGCCGACGAGGAGAGAGAGCGAGCAGATGGCAGCCGACGTCCGTGCGAAACCGGCCCTCCGCCTTGTTGCCGTGGCGGCGGGCTCGCTGGCCCTTGCCGCCTGCGACGAGAACCGCAACATCGATTTCGACCTGCGGCGGGCGACGGGCGGCTTCCACACGGCCGACGCGGTGGAGCAGCCCGTGGCGCCGCGCCCGCAGGCCGATGCCCGCGGCGTCATCTCCTACCCCACCTACCAGGTGGCCGTCGCCCGGCGCGGCGACACCGTGGACAGCGTGGCCCAGCGGGTCGGCCTGCCGGTGGACGAGCTTGCCCGCTTCAACGGGCTCAGCCCCGGAATGAGCCTGCGCGACGGCGAGATCGTCGCCCTGCCCCGCCGGGTCAGCGAACCGGCCGGCGGCTTCGCCGGCGGCTCGGGCATTGCCTCGGCGCCCCTGCCCTCGGCGCCCGGCGGCCAGGTCGATGTGACGACGCTCGCCGGCTCGGCGATCGACCGCGCCTCGGCCGCCCGCCCCGGCGCCGCGACGCCCTCGGGCACGATCGCGCCGGCGCAGGGGTCGAACGAGCCGGTGCGCCATCAGGTGGTGCGCGGCGAGACCGCCTATTCCATCGCCCGGCTCTACGGCATCTCGGTCCGGGCGCTCGCCGACTGGAACGGGCTCGGACCCGACCTGAACGTGCGCGAGGGCTCCTACCTGATCATCCCGCAGGCGAGCGCACCCGCCCCCGCAGCCACCCCGACCGCGGCGGCGACACCGGCGCCGGTTCCGCCGACGACCTTGCCCGGGCAGGGCTCGCCGACACCGGTTCCGCCTTCCGCGGCCGAGCCCCTTCCGACCGAGGACGAGACGGGCGCGGTGCAGAACGCCCCGCCCTCCCCGAACCTCGAGGCGCAGCGCACCGCCGCCTCGACGCGGGCGCGGCTCGCGATGCCGGTTTCGGGCTCGATCATCCGCGCCTACCAGAAGGGCCGGAACGAGGGGATCGACATCTCGGCCGCCGCGGGGTCGGACGTGAAGGCGGCGGCCGACGGCACGGTGGCCGCCGTGACGCGCTCGACCGACAACGTCTCGATCGTGATCGTGCGCCACGACGGCGCGCCCTTCGGGCAGAGCGAGCCGATCCTGACGGTCTACGCCAACCTCGAGGGCATCGCGGTCGAGCGCGGGGCGCGGGTCTCCCGCGGCCAGACGCTCGGCAAGGTGCGCGCGGGCAACCCGGCCTTCATCCGCTTCGAGGTGCGGCGCGGCTTCGAGACGCTCGACCCCAGCCAGTTCCTCGACTAGCGCCACGGCCCGGGGGCGCGCTGAGCCCCGGCATCGCAGGGACGAGCCCCGTGCGGCACGGCCGGGGCGGGCCGAGCCCCGGCGCCGCAGGCCCGGCGCGGGGCGGCGCCGCGCCGGGCCTGCGGCGGCGGCCCGCCCCCGGGGGGAGCCGCCGGGCCTCTAGAGGCGCACGCCCCTCCGCCCGGCAAGGTCGGTGACATACTGCCAGGCGACGCGCCCCGAGCGCGCGCCGCGGGTCGCCGACCACTCGATGGCCTCGGCGCGCAGCTCCTCGTCGGAGATCGCGATCCCGAAGGCGTCGCAATAGCTGCGGATCATCGCCAGGAACTCGTCCTGCCCGCAGGGATGGAAGCCGAGCCAGAGCCCGAAGCGGTCCGAGAGCGAGACCTTTTCCTCGACCGCTTCCGAGGGGTTGATGGCGGTCGAGCGCTCGTTCTCGATCATGTCGCGCGGCATCAGGTGCCGGCGGTTCGAGGTGGCATAGAACACCACGTTCGGCGGCCGGCCCTCCACCCCGCCGTCCAGCACCGCCTTCAGCGCCTTGTAGTGCTGGTCGTCATGGCTGAAGGAGAGGTCGTCGCAGAACAGCACGAAGCGGTGCCCCGCCGCCGCCCGCAGATGCGCGAGCAGCCGGGCGATCGAGGCGAGGTCCTCGCGCGAGAGCTCCACGAGCTTGAGGTCGTGGCCCTGCCGGCGCACTTCGGCATGGACCGCCTTGACGAGCGAGGATTTCCCCATGCCCCGCGCGCCCCAGAGCAGCGCGTTGTTGGCCGGCAGGCCGCGGGCGAACTGGAGCGTGTTGGCCAGCAGCGTGTCCCGCGCCCGGTCGATGCCTAGGAGCAGCGGCAGCGCCACGCGGTTCACCTCGGCCACCGGGTCGAGCCGGTCGGGGTTGACGTGCCAGACGAAGGCCTCGGCCGTGGCGAAGTCGGGCGCCGCCGCCGGGGCCGGGGCAAGCCGCTCCAGCGCCGCGGCGATCCGCGCGAGCGCCTGCGCCGCGCCCCCGGTCATGCCCTGGTCCCGGCCTCGTCGTCGGCCTGTTCGGCCTCGTCGTCGAACCACAGACCCTGGGCGCGCAGCTCGGCCTCGCGCTTCCGCTCGACCCAGCGCACCAGCCAGATCGAGATCTCGTAGAGCCCGTAGACCGCGCTGAACAGGATGAGCTGGGTGATCACGTCGGGCGGGGTGACGATCGCGGCCAGGACGAGGATGCCGACGATCGCATAGCGGCGCACCGAGGCCAGCCCCTCGGCGCTGACCAGCCCCGCCTTGCCCATCAGCGTGAGCAGGACCGGCAGCTGGAAGCAGAGACCGAAGGCGATGATGAACTTCAGCGTGATGTCGAGCGACTCGTTGACCTTGCCGAAGAAGGTGATCCGCACGCCCTCGGCCGTCTCGGGCACCGCAAGCGGCACGGTCTGCGCCGGCGTGTCGCCGACCACCCCGCTCAGCAGGTTGGCGAAGATCGAGCTCACGTCGGCGAAGCCGAGGAAGAACGCCATCGCCATCGGCGTCACCACGAACTGCGCGAAGGACGCGCCGAGGAAGAACATGAAGGGCGAGGCGATCAGGAACGGCAGGAAGGCGCGCTTCTCCGACCGGTAGAGCCCCGGCGCCACGAAGCGCCACATCTGGTAGGAGATCACCGGGAAGGCCAGCGCGAAGCCGAAGACCATCGAGATGCGGAACAGGGTGAAGAGGTATTCCTGCGGCGAGGTGTACTGCAGCGTCGGCGAGGGGTCGCCGAGGTCGCGCAGCGACTGCTCGATCGGCCTGAGCAGGAACTGCAGGATCGGCTCGGCCACCGCGAAGGCGACCACGATGCCGATGACGAAGGCGAGCACCGACCAGATGAGGCGGGTGCGCAGCTCGGCCAGGTGCTCGATCAGCGGGGCCGAGGTGTCGTCGATCTCGTCCTTGGCGTCGCGCGGGCTCATGGGGATTTCTTCTCAGCGGCCTTGCGTCGCGCCTTCGGCCGCGGCGGCGCCCCCACCTCGGCCTCCGCCTTGGCCCTTGGCTTGGCCTTCGCCGCGGTCCGGCCGCCGGCGGCCCGGCCGACCTTCGCCGCAGCCGGCTCCGGAACGGGCGCGGCCGCCGCAGCAGGCGCCGGAGCAGGCGCGGCCGCCGGCGCGGGCGCGGCGCTGGCCGCGGATTTCAGCGCCTCGGCCCGTGCCGCGCGTTCCTCGGCAAGCTTCGCCGTCTCGGGGCCGACGGCACGCGGCGCCGGCGGCGCGGCGGCGGGCTTCCTGAGCGGATCCCAGCTCTCGAACCGGCGCGCCGCCGCCTCGACCTTGTCGAGCCCCAGGCTCTTCTTCGAGAGCATCGCCTTCATGTCGGCCGAGGCCTCCTGCACGCCGCTCTCGCGCGCCGCCTCGTCCATGGCGCGCTGGAACTCGCGGCCCATCGCCCGCGCCTTCGCGGTGAAGCGGCCGAGCGCATTGAACAGGCGCGGCAGATCCTTCGGGCCGATCACGATCAGCGCCACGATGCCGATGACGAGCAGCTCGCTCCAGCCGATGTCCATCGTTCAGACGCCCTCCGGGGGGCGGCGGCCTCAGACCTTGTCCTTCTGGGCTTCGGGCGTGATGTCGCGGGCGTTCTCGGCGGCGGCCTTCTCGATCTCCTCGGTGCCGTCCTTCACGCCCTTCTTGAAGGCGGTGATGCCCTTGCCGACCTCGCCCATCAGCGACGAGATCTTGCCGCGGCCGAACAGGACGAGCACGACGATCGCGATCAGCAGAAGGCCGGGCAGGCCGATGTTGTTGAGCATGGTCTTCTCCCTCCGCGCGCCGGGCACGGTCGCCCCGCCGCGCTGCGTGCAGGGCCTACATTTATGACCTTGCGCGGGGACTTCAAAGCCCTCACGCGGCCGCACCGGGAACTTTTTCGGGGCCCGGAGGCCGGCGGACGCCTGTCGAAAAAGCCAGCTTAAGGCGCGGTGCGGCACCGTGCATACATTCATATGCGCACGAGTGACGAGGTTTTGGTTAACGATGTCAGTGAATTGGATCCTTTATCTCAGCCGGCCGACGACGACGCCCTGGCCCGCCACGGTGCTCGACATCGCGCGCGCCTGTGAACGCGCCAATCCGGCGGCCGGGCTGACCGGTGCGCTGCTGTTCTCGA
The DNA here is from genome assembly GCA_026419405.1 of Paracoccaceae bacterium. Classification (GTDB taxonomy): domain Bacteria; phylum Pseudomonadota; class Alphaproteobacteria; order Rhodobacterales; family Rhodobacteraceae; genus JANZZL01. Next base: position 24,000 of record JANZZL010000020.1, read on the forward strand.
ACGAGCTCTACCTGCAGTATCTGGAGGGCACGGGGCCGGCGCTCGAGGCGCTCTGGGCCCGGCTTGCGCGCGACGACCGGCACGAGATCGTCTGGCGGGCCACCGGCATTGGCACCGGCCGGCGGCTGGGCTCCCTCGTCATGGGCTACCTCGACGCCGACCGCGAGGGCGCGCCGCTGCGCGACCACCCGCTGTGGCGGGCCCGGGCGGACTGGACCCCCGACCAGGCCGAGCCGCTGATCGCCCTGATGGTGGATCTGGCGCGCGACAAGTATCCCTCGAGCCTCGGCGGCTGAGCCGGGGCTATTCCGCGGCGGTGGCCACCGGGAAGACGAAGCAGCGGTCGCGCCGGATCGTCAGCCACATCGGCGTTCCGGGCCGCGGCAGGAACACCGCGGGCACCGTGGCCTTCAGGATCGAGCCGTCGAAGTCCATGCGGAACTCGACGAGGCTCTCCTTGCCCATGAAGCGGGCGCGCTCGACCACGCCGCGCGCGGGCACGCCCTCTTCCGGCGTCGGATTCGGGCCGCGCCCGCCCCGGTCGAAGTCGATCCGCAGGTGCTGGGGGCGGATGATGATCTCCACCTCCGCGCCGTCGGGCACGCCGGGCGCGAGGAACTGGCCGAAGGGGGTCTCGGTCAGCGCCCCCTGCACCCGGCCGCGGATCACGTTCACGTCGGAGAAGAAGGCCGCCGCGAGCCGGTCCACCGGACGGTTGTAGATGTTGTAGGGCGCGCCCTGCTGCACGACCCGACCGGCCCGCATCAGCAGGATCACGTCGGCCATCCGCATCGCCTCGCCCGGCTCGTGCGTCACCAGAAGCACCGCCGTGCCCTCCTCCTTCAGAAGGTCGAGCGTGGCGTCGCGGATGCCGTCGCGCAGCCGCTCGTCGAGGCCCGAGAAGGGCTCGTCCATCAGCAGGATCCGCGGCCGCGGGGCCAGCGCGCGGGCGAGCGCGACGCGCTGCTGCTCGCCCCCCGAGAGCTCGTGCGGATACTTCGGCCCGAATCCCGGCAGGCTCACGCGCTCCAGGAGCTCGCCGGCGCGGCGGCGCCGCTCCTCGCGCGGGCCCGAGAGGCCGAAGGTGATGTTGCCCTCCACCGTCAGGTGCGGGAACAGGGCGAAGTCCTGGAACATCAGCCCCACGGAGCGCGCCTCGGGCGGCAGGTGCACGCCCCTGCCCGAGACCTGCCGCCCCTCGATGCGCACCTCGCCCGCGTCCTGCCGGTCCACCCCGGCGAGGATCCTCAGCGTGGTGGACTTGCCGCAGCCCGAAGGGCCGAGAAGGCAGGTGACCTCGCCCGGCATCAGCTCGAGCGACACGTCCTCCACCACCGCGCGGCCGCCGAACCGCCGGGTCAGCCGCTCGGCCTCAAGCCGGGGGATCTGCCGCTCCACGGGCCAGCGCCCTCCATTCCCGAGCGAAAGTCTAGGGTTCTGCGGGATTAGCAGCGAGCCCGCCGCGCTTCAAGATCGCTCAGCCGCCGCCCCTGCGGCGGAAGAGGCCCGCGACCGGCACGATCAGATACGTCGCGACCGGGATCAGGGCGAAGCCGAGGACGAGGCCAGCCAGCCCGTCGAGCGCCGCCGTCACCACCCAGGCGACGAAGCCCTCCGGCGCCGGAACGGCGTGGGCCGCCACCTCTGCGGCATGGTGGATCGCGTCGTAGAGCTGCGGCCAGCCCAGTTCGTCGAGCCCGTGGATGACGATGGAGCCGCCGACCCAGAGCATGGCCGCCGTGCCCACGGTGCTGATGACCGCCATCACCCCCGGCATGGCCTGCACGATGCGCACCCCGAGCGCGCGGGTGGCCGAAAGCCGGCCGACCTGGGCGAGGCGGAGCCCGAAGTCGTCGGCCTTCACCAGCACGGCGACCCCGCCGTAGACAAGCGCGGTGATCCCCAGCGCCACCAGGGCAAGCACCGCGCCCTCGGCCCAGAGGCTGCCGGTCTCGATCGCGGCCAGCGCGATCGTCATGATCTCGGCCGAGAGGATGAAGTCGGTCTTGATCGCGCCCTGCACCCGCGCGCGCTCCAGATGCGCGGCATCGAGGCTCTCGGGGGCATGGTGCGCCTCCTCGTGCGGCGCGACCGAATGCAGCACCTTCTCGGCGCCCTCGAAGCAGAGATAGGCGCCGCCCAGCATCAGCAGCGGCGGCAGGAGCCAGGGCGCGAAGGACTCGAGCAGCAGCGCGGCCGGCAGCAGGATGACGAGCTTGTTCCACAGCGAGCCGCGCGCGATCGCCCAGACGATCGGCAGCTCGCGCGCCGCCGGCAGGCCGTGGACGTATTTCGGCGTGACGGCCGCATCGTCGATCACCACGCCTGCCGCCTTGGCGCCGGCCTTCGCGGCATCGTCGATCACCGAACCCGCGACCTTGGCGCCGACCTTTGCCGCCTGCGCGGCCACGTCGTCCACCTGCGCCGCCGCAAGCTTGGCAAGCGCCGCGACATCGTCGAGAAGTGCCAGCAGACCGCTCATGTCCCGCCCCGGCGCCAGACCGCACCCGACGGCACCCTACAGGCGGGCCCGCGGCGCGCAAGCGGGGACCTCGGGGCACGGATCAGTCGAACAGCGCCCGCACCCGCGCGTTGAAGGTCTGGCGGACGTGCTCCATCTCGCCCTCCGAGACATGCCGGTCGAGCAGCCAGAACACCGCGCGGATCGCGTGCTCGGCGTCGTCCATCGGGTCGGTGCGGAACGACTCCTGCACCCGCTCGACGAAGCCCGCGCGGCTGCGCTCCTTCACCGGCGTGCGCGCGGGCTTCCAGCCCTCGTAGTAGACGCCGCGCACCAGCACGGGAAGCTGCGCGCCGAGCTGCGCGGCCTCGTCAGGGCCGAGGTGGTCGCGCACCTCGTGCAGCACGGCGCGCAGCAGCCGGTAGGCGCGCGGCTTGTCGGCCCAGCCCACGCGGGCGTCGAGCTCGTTGACCCAGCGGTTCATGTCGGCCACCGCCTCGTCGATCATCTTCAGTCCAAGGGCGCTCATCCTCGGTCTCCCGGTCTGTGGCGGGCAACGATTCCACGGGCGCCGCGCCGGCGCCTTGACCTGGGTCAGCCGCGCCGCGGCCCGGACTGACCGGGGCCAGGCCGCGCCGATGCCGCCACCGGCCAGGCTGCCCCCCTCGCCGCCGGGCAGCAGCCAGGGTGCGACCCGATGCAGAGCAAGGCGCAGATCGCCTGCCGCGGGCCGGACGCCTCTCCCGCCATCGATTCCATCATACGCGGGAAGCGCGCACGGCTGGAACGCTTCCACCACCGCAGCACCGCCTGCCGCGTCACACTGGAGAGGACGAGGCGCCGCGGCCGGAAGCGGCGCCTCTCCCCTGTGGGCGTCGGGAACGCGGTGCAGCGGCCTGGTCATCGTCAACCGCAGGGCCGGACGACGCGACCGCCCGCGAGGCGCTCGACCTCGCCGTGCGCAATGCCGTCAACGCCGCGGACCGCCAGCGCGAGGACCACCGGCGCCGGCGGAGCCCCCATGTCGGGCACCGCCCCGCCAGGCACCACGGCGTCGTCGTCCGGCTGTTTCCCGACGAGGACCTGGGCGTCCCGAAGACCGCGGAGGGCGGAGAGGTCTGCCTCGGGCGCGGCCGCATGCCGCGCGACGGCGGGGAGAGGCTCGACCTCGACGGCGCGCCGGAGTTCGGCCCGATGGCCGGCAAGACGGCCCCGTTCGCCGCAAACCTCTCGCTGCGGCACCGAGCGCAGGCCGCCTTCCGTCCGGCGGGGCGCGCGGCTAGGTTCGGGAGCGCACAGGGAGCCCGCGCGCCATGACGAACACGGTCGCCGCCATCCTCTTCGCGCTGATCGCCGGGGCGGTCGCGCTCGACCTCGCCATGGGCTGGGGCGGAACGCTCGCCGTGGCGCGCTACGCCTACGTGTTCCTCGACTGGCTGATCTTCTGGCGCTGACCCCGCGCCGGGGCCCTCAGCGCCGGCGCAGGATGCTGCGGCCGGCGTATTCGGCCGTCGCGCCCAGCATCTCCTCGATGCGGATGAGCTGGTTGTACTTGGCCAGACGGTCCGACCGGGCCAGCGAGCCGGTCTTGATCTGCCCGCAGTTCGTCGCCACCGCGAGGTCGGCGATGGTCGCGTCCTCGGTCTCGCCCGACCGGTGGCTCATCACCGAGGTGTAGCCCGCCCGATCGGCCATGCGCACGGCGTCGAGGGTCTCGGTCAGCGTGCCGATCTGGTTGACCTTGACGAGCAGCGAGTTCGCGCAGCCCTGCGCGATGCCCTCGGCCAGGCGCGCAGGGTTCGTCACGAACAGGTCGTCGCCGACGAGCTGGCAGGTCTCGCCCATCAGCACGGTCAGCTTGGCCCAGCCGCTCCAGTCGTCCTCGGCCATGCCGTCCTCGATCGAGATGATCGGATAGTCGCGGGCGAGCTGCATCAGGAAGGTCGCGTTCTCGTCGCGGGTCATCACCGCGCCCTCGCCCTCCATGTGATACTTGCCATCGCGGAAGTATTCGGTCGCGGCGCAGTCGAGCGCGAGGCAGATGTCCTCGCCGGGCCGGAACCCGGCCTTCTCGATGCTCTGCATGATGAAGTCGAGCGCATCGCGGGTGGACCGCAGATCCGGCGCGAAGCCGCCCTCGTCGCCGACGCCGGTGGCAAGCCCGGCCTGGCTCAGCGCCTTCTTCAGCGTGTGGAACACCTCCGAGCCCCAGCGCACCGCCTCGGCGATGCTGCCGGCCCCGACCGGCATGATCATGAATTCCTGGATGTCGATCGGATTGTCGGCGTGCTGGCCGCCGTTGATGATGTTCATCATCGGCACCGGCAGGATGCGCGCCGAGGTGCCGCCGACGTAGCGGAACAGCGGCTGCGCGGTGAACTCGGCCGCGGCCCTGGCCACCGCGAGCGAGACGCCGAGGATGGCATTCGCCCCCAGCCGGCCCTTGTTCGGCGTGCCGTCGATCTCGATCATCGCGCGGTCGATCGCGACCTGTTCGGTCGCATCCATGCCGGTCAGCGCCTCGGCCAGCTCGCCGTTGACCGCGGCCACCGCGTTGAGCACGCCCTTGCCCTTGTAGCGCGCCGGATCGCCGTCGCGCAGTTCCACCGCCTCGTGCCGGCCGGTCGAGGCCCCCGAGGGAACCGCGGCGCGGCCCATCGTGCCGTCCTCGAGCGTGACATCGACCTCGACGGTGGGATTGCCGCGGCTGTCGAGGATCTCGCGGGCGTGGATGTCGACGATGGTGCTCATGGGGCCCTCCGCGGCTGGTGGTAGCGGTATCGGCCCCTCATACCGGGGCGCCTGCCGCAGGGGAAGAGGTGCGGCGCTGGCGCGCCTCGCGCAGGAGCGTGTAGAGGCCGGAGCCGACGACGAGGCCGATCCCCGCAAGGGCGGCGGCGTCGGGCCGTTCGCCGAAGACCAGCGCGCCGAGGGCAAGCGCCACGAGGATGCGCGAATAGCGCAACGGCGCCACCGCGGCGATGTCGCCCGTCCGGGTGGCGATGACCAGCGCGCCGTAGGCCAGGAGCCCCGGGACGACCATCGCCCCGACGAGCATCCAGCCCCCCGCATCCGGCCAGACATGCGGCCGCGGCTCGACCGCGATCAGCAGGAGCCCGGCCGGCACCAGCACGGCGAAGGCCCAGGTCGAGAGCCGCAGCGAGGTCACGGCGCGCGGGACAGCCCGGGTGGCCAGATCGCGCGCCGCCATGGCGCCCGCGCCGGCGAGCGCCCAGAGGACCGACGGGTCGAAGCCCTCCATGCCCGGGCGGAGGATCACGAGGACGCCGGCCATACCGACCGAAATGGCGGTCCACCGGCGCCAGCCGACCGGCTCGCCGAACCACAGCGCCGCCCCCGCCGTGACGAGGAGCGGCACCGACTGCATGATGGCGGTGACGAGCGAGAGCGGCACGAGCGAGAGGGCCTTCACGACGCAGATCGCGGTCAGGAACTCAAAGCCGTTGCGCGCCAGCACGGCCGGGCCGAGCAGGTCGCGCGAGACCGGCGCCTCGCCCCGCGCGGCGGCCAGGACGAGAAGCACCGGCAGGCCCCCCGCCCCGATCAGCAGCACGATCTGCCCGGGCGTCAGGCTTCCCGCGAGCAGCTTGATGGACACGTCCTGCACCGCGAAGAGGGTCATCGCGGCCACCATCATGAGGCCGGCCGTGAGGTTCTCGGACCGTCCCGCCACGCCGTCAGCGCTTCTTCAGCGGCACGCCGTAGAGCTCCAGCCGATGCCCCTTGAGCCGATAGCCGAGACGGGCGGCGATCCTCTCCTGCAGCGCCTCGATCTCGGGATCGACGAACTCGATCACGCGCCCGGTCGTCAGGTCGATCAGGTGGTCGTGGTGGGCGCGCTCGGCATCCTCGTAGCGGGCGCGGCCGTCGCCGAACTCCACCCTGTCGAGGATGCCCTCCTCGTCGAAGAGCTTGACGGTGCGGTAGACGGTGGCCAGCGAGATGCGCGGGTCGATCGCCGTTGCCCGGGCGTGCAGCTCCTCGACGTCGGGATGGTCCGCGCTCTCCTGCAGGACCCGCGCGATCACCCGGCGCGGCCCGGTCATGCGCAGCCCCCTGGCCGCGCAACGCTCGAGGATGGTCTCCGTCATCGCCGTCCGCGCCCGCATTTCCTCCGCTTCCGGCCCCCGCAGGCGGGGCCGGTCCCGCGGGGACGCTGTAGCCGCTTTGCGGCCGCGGGGAAAGCCCCGGCGGTCGCGGCGGGTGCGGGGCCCGGAGCCGCCTCGGCCGGCCAAGCGGCAGCGGCAGGCCCCCCGGCCCTGCCGGGGCACCGTCACGGGCGGCAAGGGACCGGAGCGCCCGGATGCCGGGCAGTCCGGCGGGATTCCTGCCGAAGAGCCCGGCGAGAAGGCCCAGCGGCCGGACGATCGCCGCGGCGAGCGCGCGCGCGACGCCCGGCCGCCCGATCTGCGCAGCCTTCCGGCTGCCGCCGTGGCCGTGCGGCAAAGAGCGCCGGTCGCGCGGCGACCGCGTTCCTCGAGCCGCCGCGGCATCCAGTCGGCCGCCGCCCGCAGCGCATGGCGCAGCGCCCCGGCGGAATGCGGCCGGCACCACGCGGCGCCGCCGGCCGGCACCGGGCGGGGCCGGCAAGCCGGCGGCGGGCGTCTCCGGCGGGCGCATCGGTCGCCCCCGCTCGCGCCCGTCCGCGGGGCCGGGCCCGGCGCGGACCCCCGCCCCCCGGGGAAGCGGCGATCGCGGCCCGGTCGGGTCAGGCGGCGCGCACCTCGGCCCAGACCGGCAGGTGGTCGGAGGCTGCGCGCGCCGCGGCGGTGTCGTGCACGCCGGCGTCCTCGCAGGCGAAGCCGCCGCAGAGCGCGATGCGGTCGAGATGCGCCATCGGGTGCAGCGCGTGGAACGACCGGCCCGGCGCGATCACCCGGAAGCCGCCGTCGAGCGCCTCCATCCCGCGCCGCAGCGACCATTCGTTGAAATCGCCGAGGATCGCGACCGGCATCGCGGCGCGCCCGGCGAGCTCGGAGCGGATGGCGCGCAGCTGGCGCTCGCGGTCGCGCCGCAGCAGGCCCAGGTGGACGGCCGCCACCCGCACCGGCCCCGCCGTCGTCTCCGCTTCGACCACGAGGCCGCCGCGCGGCTCCAGACCGGGCAGCGACATCCGCGCGACGGCCCGGGCGGGCGTGCCCTTGCGCACCAGAACGGCGTTGCCGTGCCAGCCGAGGCTCGGCCCGTCGCCGGCGCCGACCACCTCGAGGTCGGTCGCGGTCTCGACCAGGCGCCGCGGCAGCGCGGCCGGGCGGTCGCCGAGCCTGCGGTCGGCCTCCTGCAGCGCGACCACGTCGGCCTCGAGCGCGTTGAGCACGTCGATCACGCGCCCGGGGTCACGCCGCCCGTCGGGCCCGACGCACTTGTGGAGGTTGTAGCTGGCCAGCCTGACGACGCCCATGCGACCGATATAGCAAGCCGGGGGCCCGCTTGCAGCCCCCCGCGGACAGGCCCATGTAGATCGGCATGGTGCGGATCCTGCTCAGGCAGCCGATCGTGGTCCAGCTGATCTGGGCCGCGCTCGCCTTCGAACTGCTCCTCGCGCTCTTCGAAGGGCGCTGGACGCTTGCCGTGATCGCCGTGGCGACCTTCGTCCTGTCGCTCCTGCCGGTGTTCTTCGCGAGCCGCTTCGGGGTGAAGCTGCCCACCAGCTTCTTCGCGGCGATCGTGGTCTTCGTCTTCGCCACGATCTTCCTCGGCGAGGCCTTCGACTTCTACGACCGCTACTGGTGGTGGGACGTCCTGCTCCACTCGGGCTCGGCGATGGGCTTCGGCCTGCTCGGCGTCATCTTCATGATGATGCTGTTCCAGGGCGACCGCTACGCCGCGCCGCCCTGGGCGATCGCCTTCTTCGGCTTCTGCTTCGCGATGACGGTGGGCGCGGTCTGGGAGATCTTCGAATTCGCGATGGACCAGAACTTCGGCCTCAACATGCAGAAGTCGGGCCTGATGGACACGATGTGGGACCTGATCGTGGACGCGCTGGGGGCCAGCGTCGGCGCGCTCGCGGGCTTCCTCTACCTCAAGGGGCAGGAGGTTCCGGGGCTCGGCAGCGCGATCCGGGAATTCGTGCGCGACAACCGCCACTTCTTCCGCAAGGAACGGCGCTGAACCTGGCTCAGGTGCCGCAGAACGTGCGCCGCACCGCCTCGTCCTCGGCCGGCGGGCGGCGGAGGTCGGCGTCCTCGGGGCGCTCCTCCCAGGGCCGGGCGAGGGCCCGGTCGAGCCGCTCGAAGGGCCCGAGATCGCCGGCGAGGGCGGCGCGGATCGCCTCCTCGATGCGGTGGTTGCGCGGGATCAGCGCCGGATTGGCCGCCCGCATGATCGCCTGCCGCGCGGCCCAGCCGCCGGGCTCCCGCGCCAGCCGCGCCCGCCAGCGCGACGCCCATGAGTCGAAGGCGGCGGGGTCGAGGAACCCGTCGCGCGCGGGGCCGTCCGCCGCGGGGCCGTCCGCGCCGGTCGCCTCGGGCAGGGACGACAGGGCGCGGAAGGTCCGGGTGAAATCGGCGCGGTTGTCGGCCATCGCCGACAGCAGGTCCTGGATCAGGGGCGCGTCCGCCTCGCCTGCCTCGGCCAGGCCGATCTTGCGGCCGAACACATCGAGCCAGGCCGCCTCGTAGGCGGGGGCGAAGGCATGCACCGCCTCGGTCGCGCGCTCCACCGCGCGGGCCTCGTCGGCGTCGATCAGCGGCAAGAGCGCCGAGGCGAGCTGCGCCATGTTCCAGACGGCGATCTGCGGCTGGTTGGCATAGGCATAGCGGCCGAAGCTGTCGATCGAGGAGAACACCGTTGCCGGGTGGTAGCTGTCCATGAAGGCGCAGGGGCCGTAGTCGATCGTCTCGCCCGAGACGGCGGTGTTGTCGGTGTTCATCACGCCGTGGATGAAGCCGACCCCCATCCACAGCGCCACGAGGCGGGCCTGGGCCGCGACCGTCTCCTCGAGCAGGGCCAGTGCCGGGACGGGATCCCCCACCCGGTGCGGGTAGTGGCGGGCGAGCGCATGGTCCGTCAGCAGCCGCAGCGCCTCGCGGTCCTGCCGGGCGGCGAAGAACTGGAAGGTGCCGACGCGGATGTGGCTCGCGGCGACCCGGGTCAGGACCGCGCCGGGCAGACGGTCCTCGCGCAGCACCCATTCGCCCGTCGCCACGGCGGCCAGCGCCCGCGTCGTCGGGATGCCGAGCGCGTGCATCGCCTCGCTGACGAGGTATTCCCGCAGCACCGGGCCGAGCCAGGCGCGCCCGTCGCCCATCCGGCTGAAGGGCGTGCGGCCCGCGCCCTTGAGCTGGAGGTCGAAGCGCCGTCCGGCGAGCGGCGAGCCGGGCGGCGCCACCACCTCGCCGAGCAGGATCGCCCGCCCGTCGCCGAGCTGGGGCACCCAGCCGCCGAACTGGTGGCCCGCATAGGCCTGCGCCAGCGGCTCGGCCTCCGCCGGCACGAGGTTCCCCGCCAGCATGGCGACGCCTTCGGGCCGCGCCAGCGCCTCGGGGTCGAGGCCGAGGTCGGCCGCAAGCCGCGCGTTGAGCTTCAGCAGTCGCGGCTCCGCCACCGGCGTCGGGTCGAGCCGGGCGTAGAAGCGCTCCGGCAGCCGGGCGTAGCTGTTGTCGAACGGCATGTGCAGCGTCATGCGGGAAAGATAGGCCCTCGCCCGGCGCGGCGCCACGGGGCTTTCGGAAGCGACCTGCGGCCGGAGGGCGGCCCTCAGCCCTGCCGCCGCGCAAGCGCCGCGCGCACCCGGTCCTCGGCGGCCCGGGCGAGGGCCTTGCGGTCCGCGAAGGCGGCAACCGGCAGGGGCTCGTGGAAGACCACCTCCACCGATCCCTGCCGCCGCTGCGCCAGCACCCTGAGGAGGTGCCCGGCGAAGTCCATCTCGCCCCACCAGCCGTAGAAGGCCGGGTGCGCGCCCTCGGGGGCGGTGTAGATCACCGTCACCGGCTGGATCGCGCAGGTCTCGCGCAGGTGCGGCGTGAGAAAGGCGGCAAACAGCGTGGTCTTGAAGGGCAGCACCCTGAGCCCGTCGGTCGAGGTGCCCTCGGGGAAGAACAGGAGCCGGTGGCCGGCATCGAGCCGCGCCTCGAACAGCGCCTTCTGCGCCGCCGCCTCGCGGCCGTCGCGGTTGATGAACAGCGTTCCCGTCGCCCGCGCCAGCCAGCCGATGCCCGGCCAGCCGCGGACCTCGGCCTTGGAGACGAAGTAGACGAGGTCGCAGGCGTTGAGCGCGAAGATGTCGAGCCAGGAGGCGTGGTTGGCGACCAGCGCCCCGTGCCCTGCCATCGGGCGCCCGCGGACGGAGTGGCGCATCCCGAGGATCACGAAGGCCATGCGGCAGACAAACCGGGTGATCCGCGGCGTCACCGGGCGGCGGAGCCCGAACAGCGGACGCTCGGCCAGGCGCAGCAGCAGCAGCAGCCCGAGCCCGCCGAAGGTCAGCAGGCCGAGCGGGGCGCCCCTCAGGCCGACGCGGAGCCAGCCGGCGGGTCCGATTGGCGGGTCGGGCGGCGGTGCAGCCCCGTTCCAGGTGCTCACGCCGGCGGCCTCGTGTAGCGCGCGCGCTGGCGGGGATCCATCCGCGCCGTGTCGAGGATCAGGCAGACGTCGGTGGTGTTGAACGCATGGTCCACGAAGGCGCCCTCGCCCACGAATCCGCCGAGCCTGAGATAGGCCTTGATCAGCGCGGGCAGGGCGAGCACCGCCGCCCTGCGGTCGACCGCGCCGGGCGGCAGCAGGTCCATCGGCTGGCTGTGGCCGGGCAGCGCGCGCACGCGCAGGTCCTCGGGCGCGAGATGGGCGTGATGGAGGTAGGCGAGCGGCTGCGTCAGCGCGGCGATGTCGGTGCCGTGGAAGCTCGCCACGCCGAACAGGATCTCGACGCGGTGTCGGGCCACGTAGTCGGCGATCGCCGCCCAGAGCGGCACCATCGCCGCGCCGCCGCGGTAGTCGCGGTGCAGGCACGACCGGCCGAGCTCCAGCAGCCGGCGCCCGGTGGCAAGCAGCGGCCCCAGATCGTATTCCCCCGCCGAGTAGAAGCCGAGGCCGGCGGCCGCGGCATCGCCCGTCATCAGCCGGTAGGCGCCGACCACCGCGCCGCCGCGGCGGTGGTCGATCAGCAGCAGATGGTCGCAATGCGCATCGAACCGGTCGCGCTCGAGGCGCGCCGCGTGGTCGGTGAGCTCCCCGGCCCCGCCGAGCTCGGCGACGAACACCTCGTAGCGCAGCGCCTGGGCAGCGCGCAGGTCCTCCGCGGTGCGGGCAAGACGGGCCTCGAACTGCGGCGCGGGGACGTTCACGATTGCTTAACCCTGTCTGGCGATCCTCGGGCGCGGCTGGGGTTCTAAGGGCCCGCACCCGGCTTGGCAACCGCAACCGGCTTGACCGCGCCGGGCCCGCCGCTACCCTGCCCGTGCGGCCGCCAGCCGGCCGGCGGGCACCTTCAGGAGGGGCCGAGGACCGGCATGAGTTCCACCGTCGCGCCGTCGATCACGACCTTGCCCGCGTGCTCGAAGTTCACCGTGATCCGGCCGCCGGTCACGCTCTGCACCTGGCCCATGCCCCAGTCCTCGCAGGCGGGGTGGCGCACCAGCATCCCCGGCTCGAGGATCGCGTTCAGCCCCTTCATCGCTTCGCCCCCGCAGACATGACCGCCCTCACCCCCTCGTCCGCGCCCCATCCGCCCACGACCGGCGGCGACCGGGCGCATGAAGGCGTCGAGGCCGACGCCCTCGCCGCGCTCGTCGGCTCGCGCATCTGCCACGACCTCGTGAACCCCGTGGGCGCCATCGCCAACGGCGTCGAGCTGCTGCAGATGGGCGGGGCCGGGCCCGAGGCGCCCGAGCTTCAGCTCGTCGCCGGCAGCGTCGCGCAGACAGCCGCCCGGCTCAAGTTCTTCCGCATCGCCTTCGGCATCGCCTCGCCCGGCCAGACGCTGGCCGCCGCCGAGGCGCGGGCGGTCCTGTCGGCCTGCCATGCCGGCGGCCGCCTCTTGCCGAGCTGGGATGTCGCGAGCGATTGCCCGCGCGGCGAGGCGCGCATCGCCTTCCTGCTCCTGCTCTGCGTCGAGGCCGCCCTGCCGCGCGGGGGCGAGGTCCGGGTCGCGGCCGAGGCGGGCGACTGGCGCATCGAGGCCGCGGGCCAAAGGGTGACGGCCGATCCGGCGCTCTGGGCGCTGCTCGACGGCCGCCCCTTCCCCGGCACGCTCAGGCCCGGCGAGGTGCAGTTCGCCCTGGCGCCGCGGGCCGCCGCCGCGTTCGGGCGACGCATCGCCGCCACGGCCGGCGAGACGACGATCCGCATCGATTTCTGAGCCGCCGCCTGGCGGGCTGCCCGCAGGCCGCGCCGCCCGGAACCCCGCCGGCCCCGCTCCGCGGCGCAGCCCTCAGGGGCGCACGGTGCCGTCGCCGGTCACCAGATACTTGAAGCTCGTGAGCTGCTCGGCCCCCACCGGCCCGCGCGCATGCAGCCGGCCGGTGGCGATTCCGATCTCGGCGCCCATGCCGAACTCGCCGCCGTCGGCGAACTGGGTGGAGGCGTTGCGCATCAGGATCGCGCTGTCGAGCCGCTCGAAGAACCGCGCCGCCGTCGCGTCGTTCTCGGTCACGATCGCCTCGGTGTGCGAGGAGCCGTAGCGGCGGATGTGGGCGATCGCCTCGTCCACGCCGTCCACCACCTTCGCGGCGATGATCATGTCGAGGAACTCGCGCCCGAAGTCGTCCGGCCGGGCGGGTCGCGAGCCCGCGATCCCCTCGGCCCGCACCTCCACGCCCGCCGCGATCAGCGCCTCGATGAGGCGGCGCCCGAGCGTGTCGGCAAGGGGGCGGTCGATCAGCAGGCATTCGGCCGCCCCGCAGATGCCCGGCCGCCGCGTCTTGGCGTTGAGGACGACGCGCAGCGCCTTCTCGGCGTCGGCGTCGCGGTCGACGTAGACATGGCAGATGCCCTCGAGATGCGCGAACACCGGCACCCGCGCCTCCCGCTGCACCAGTTCGACAAGCCCCCTGCCGCCGCGCGGCACGATCACGTCGATCACGCCGGTCATCCGCAGCATCTCCGCCACCGCCGCGCGGTCGCGCACCGGCACGAGCTGGACCGCATCCTCGGGCAGGCCCGCGGCCCGCAGCCCCTCGCTCAGGCAGGCATGGATCGCGCGCGACGAATGGAAGCTCTCCGATCCGCCCCGCAGGATCACCGCATTACCCGACTTCAGGCAGAGCGCGCCGGCATCGGCGGTGACGTTCGGGCGGCTCTCGTAGATCACGCCGATCACGCCGAGCGGCGTGCGCACCCGGCGAATGTGCAGCCCCGAGGGCATCTCCCAGGCCGCGATCACCTCGCCGACGGGATCCTTCTGCGCGGCGATCGCCTCCACGCCGGCGGCCATTGCGCCGATCCGGTCGGGCGTCAGCAGCAGCCGGTCGAGCATCGCCGCGCTCAGCCCCCCGGCACGGCCGAAGGCCATGTCCTCGGCGTTGGCCGCCAGGATCTCCGGACCCCGCGCGCGGATCGCCGCCGCCGCGGCCTCGAGGGCGGCGCGCTTGGCCTCCGGCGGCGCGAAGGCAAGCCCGTCCGCCGCCGCCCGCGCGCGCGCGCCGATCTCCTGCATCAGAGCGGGTATGGTCTCCATGTCCTTCATCGGCACCTTCCCCCGGTCCGCCGCTTCCCCTTTTCCAAATATCCCCGCCGGAGGCTTCCGCCGCCAGGCGGAACGCCCGCTCAGACGACCATGTCGTCGCGGTGGATCAGCGCGGCCCGGCCGGGATAACCCAGGATCGCCGCGATGTCACCCGACCGCCGGCCGGCGATGGCGCGCGCCTCCTCGGAGGTGTAGCGCACCAGGCCCTTGCCGAGCGTCTCGCCGTGCGGCCCGAGGATCGCGACGGGCTCGCCCCGCCCGAAGCGCCCCGTCACCGCCCGCACCCCGGCCGGCAGCAGCGACTTGCCCTCGGCCAGCGCCCTGGCCGCGCCGGCATCGACCGTCACCTCGCCCTTCGGCTTCATCGCCGCGATCCAGCGCTTGCGCGCGGCCTGCGGATCGCCCTCGGGCAGGAACCAGGTGCAGGGCGCGCCCGCCGCCAGCGCCGCCAGCGGCCGGAGCGCCGAGCCCTCGACGATCGCCATCGCGCAGCCCGCGCCGACGGCGGTCCGCGCGGCCATCAGCTTGGTCTTCATGCCGCCCTTCGACAGGCCCGAGACCGGATCGCCCGCCATCGCCTCGATCTCCGGCGTCAGCGCCTCGACCACGTCGAGCCTCCGGGCCGAGGGGTCGAGCCTGGGGTTGGCGGTGTAGAGCCCGTCCACGTCCGAGAGCAGCACGAGCTGGTCGGCCCCCGCCGTCGCCGCGACCTGCGCCGCCAGCCGGTCGTTGTCGCCGAAGCGGATCTCGTCGGTCGCCACGGTGTCGTTCTCGTTGACGATCGGCACGACGCCGAGCCCGAGCAGCGTCGCCATCGTCGCCCGCGAGTTGAGGTAGCGCCGGCGGTCGGCGGTGTCCTCGAGCGTGACGAGGATCTGCGCGGTGGTGATCCCGTGCGGCGCCAGCGCCTCCTCGTAGGCGCGCGCGAGCCGGATCTGCCCCACCGCGGCGGCGGCCTGGCTCTGCTCCAGCGCGAGCGGCCCCGAGGGCAGGCCCAGCACGCGCCGGCCGAGCGCGATCGAGCCCGAGGAGACGAGGATCACATCCGTGCCGCGCGTCTTCGCCTCGGCCACGTCGAGCGCCAGGCCCTTCAGCCAGTCGGCGCGGAGCGCGCCGGTCTGCTGATCCACCAGCAGCGCCGAGCCGATCTTGACGACGAGCCGCCGCGCGGCGCGCACGTCGGGCCGGGTCAGGAGGGTTGCCACGGCTGCCCCTCCTCCGGCGCCGGCGCCTCGGCGCGGCGGGCCCGCGCGATCTCGCGCCAGAGCGCGCGCAGCACCTCCTGCACCCCCTCGCCGGTCGCGCCCGAGCACTCGAGGACCGGCCCGTCCGCGGCCTTCTCCAGCGCCCGCCGCCGCGCCGCCCGGGTGCGGGCGTCGAGCGCATCGACCTTGTTGAGCGCCGTCACCCGCGGCTTGGCCGCCAGCGCCGGGCTGTAGGCGGCGAGTTCGGAGAGGATCGTCCGGCAATCGCCGGCGACCGTCGGCGAGGTGCCGTCCACCAGGTGCAGGAGCACCGCGCAGCGTTCGACATGGCCGAGGAACTGGTCGCCGAGGCCCCGGCCCTCCGAGGCGCCCTCGATCAGGCCGGGGATGTCGGCCATCACGAACTCGCGCCCGTCGATGCCGACGACGCCGAGGTTCGGCACCAGCGTGGTGAACGGATAGTCGGCGATCTTGGGCCGGGCGTTCGAGACCGCGGCAAGGAAGGTGGACTTGCCCGCGTTCGGCAGGCCGACGAGACCGGCATCGGCGATGAGCTTGAGCCGCAGCCAGATCTCGCGCTCCACCCCCTCCTGGCCGGGGTTCGCGCGGCGCGGCGCCTGGTTGGTCGAGGTCTTGAAGCGCAGGTTGCCCCAGCCGCCGTTCCCCCCCCGCGCCAGCAGCACCCGCTGGCCGGCCTCGGTGAGGTCGGCGATCACCGTCTCCTGGTCGGCCTCGAGGATCTCGGTGCCGACCGGCACCTTCAGCACCACGTCGGCCCCGTCGCGGCCGGTCCGCTGGCGGCCCTCGCCCGGCCGGCCGTTCTCGGCGAAGAAGTGCTGCCGGTAGCGGAAGTCGATCAGGGTGTTGAGCCCCTCCACCGCCTCGGCCCAGACATCGCCGCCGCGCCCGCCGTCGCCGCCGTCCGGGCCGCCGAACTCGATGAACTTCTCGCGCCGGAAGCTGGCGCAGCCGGCCCCGCCCGTGCCCGAGCGGACAGTGACCCTGGCGAGATCGAGGAACTTCATCGGTGATCCTTCCGGGCGCCGGGCTCAGGCCCGGAACGCCTCCCGGTCCAGCCGATACTGCCAAACCGGCGCGGGCTCAAGCCGCTGCGCCGAGGCAGCCAGCCCCTCGCCGCAGCGGCGGAACCCGAGCTTCCCGAGGACCCGCGCCGAGGCGGGGTTGTCGGTGAACACCCGCGCGGTCAGCGCCTCGATCGGGAAGCGGCCGAACAGGAACCCGGCGAAGGCGCGCATCGCCGCGGTCATCGCCCCCCTGCCCGCCTCGGCGGGATCGAGGAAGTAGAACACCTCGGGCGCCGGCCCGGCCCCGACCCCGACCGACCCGACCAAGCGGTCGGCCGCTCCGGCGATGGCCAGCCGGAACGGCGGCGCGCCGCGGAAGGCGCAGCGCGCGATGAACGCCGCCGCCTCGGCGTCGGTCCAGGCGGCGGGGAACAGGAACAGCATGCGGCCGACCGCAGGCTGGGTGACGATGCGGCGCAGGTCGGGTGCGTCCGCCGCCCGCATCGGCCGCAGCCGGAACCGCCCGGCCGGAAGGTCGATGGCCGCCACGCACCCGCCCCGGTCAGGCGAGCTTGCGGATGTAGGTCCAAGTCGGGACCATCCGGCCGCGGGCGACCGAATAGGCCTCGGCATCGCCGACGTATTCGAACCCGGCGTTGGTCAGCACCCGGGCCGATCCCGGGTTGTCCTGGAACACCGTGGCAAAGAGCGCCTGCGACCCGAGCGGGTTGGCGGCCACGATCGCGTTGACCGCCTCGGAGGCGTAGCCCGCGTTCCAGAGCGCCGGGGCGACCCAGTAGCCGATCTCGGCCTGGTCGCGGTCGAGCCGGGCGAGCGAGAGCACGCCGAGCAGCTCGGAGGAGCCATGGCCGCTGCCATCCAGCGCCCAGACCGCCCGCGAGCCGTCGCCGTCGAGCGTGCGCTCCACGAAGGCCTGCGCCGCACCCGGCGGGTAGGGATGCGGGATGGTCGTGGTCATCTCGGCCACGCGGCGGTCGGAGGCATAGAGCTGGATCAGCCCGGCGTCCGACGCCCGGAGCGGGCGGAGCACGAAGCGCTGGGCCGGGATCACGGGCAGTGCCGCGCCGATGGTGCCGTGTTTCATGATGACCCTCCTCCAGAACACGCCCGTCCGGACAGCCGCGTCCGGGCAGGCAGACCGCAGACTTCCCCCCTCAAGCCCAGATGGGCTCCGCCCGACCGGAGCGCAAGCCGGTCCGGCGGTCAACCGCGCACCCGCGCGACTCTCGCGCGGGAACGCGGCAAAGTCATGACGCGCACAGGCCTACTGCCCGGGTGTCGGCCCGGCCCAAAGGAAAGGGGGACCGGCGTCGCCGCCGATCCCCCCGAAAAGCGGGCCGGAGGTTTCGGCCTATTCCGCAGGCCCCTGCGCGGGGCGGACGGAGACGAAGGTGCGGCCCTTGAGGCCCTTGTGGAACGTCACGCGCCCGCCGTCGATGGCGAAGATCGTGTGGTCGCGGCCCATGCCCACGCCCTGCCCCGGCCACCACTTGGTGCCGCGCTGGCGCACGATGATCGCGCCCGGCGCAGCCTCCTGGCCGCCGAAGAGCTTCACCCCGAGACGGCGGCCTGCGCTGTCGCGGCCGTTGCGGGACGAACCGCCTGCCTTCTTGTGTGCCATCGCTCGTTACTCCTTCGCCTTCGCGGGCTTCGCCGCGGCCTTCCTGGTCGCCGTCCGGCCGGCGGCGGCCTTCGCCTCGCCCGAGGCGGCCGCCTCTCCGGTCTGCTTCGGCGCCGCCTTGCGGGCCTTCGCCGCCTCGCCGGCCGTCTCGGCCTTCGCAGGGGCGGCCTGCGCCCTGGCCGCGGCCGAACCGGCGCCGACGGCGGCCTTGACGCCCGACTTCTCCGCGCCCCCGGTCAGGATCTCCGTCACGCGCAGGAGGGTGAGGTGCTGCCGGTGGCCCTTCGTGCGCTGCGAGCCGTGCTTGCGGCGGCGCTTGACGAAGTGGATCACCTTCTCGCCGCGGATCTGGTCGATCACCTCGGCCTGGACGGCCGCGCCCGCGACCAGCGGCGCGCCCACGACCGGCGTCTCGCCGCCGATCATCAGCACCTCGTTGAACTGGACGGTCTCGCCGGCCTCGGCGGCCAGCTTCTCCACCCGCAGCACGTCGCCCGCCTGGACGCGGTACTGCTTGCCGCCGGTCTTCATCACCGCAAACATGCGCATCTTCCTTCTCAGCCGCGCCCTTCGGCCCCGGGTGTTCCCCGGCGTTCGCCTGCCTCGGGCAGCGCGCCCCGTGCGGGGCGACATTGACGATTGCCGCGGGCGCCGCAGGCCGCCCGCAGGGATGCGGGCTTATCCATGAACCCGGGCGGGGTGTCAAGCGCGCAGCCGATGCGCGCCGCCGCCGCGCCCGGCCGCACGCGGGCTGCGCCAGGGGCGCGACCTCAGATGTCCTGGCCGGCGATGAAGCGGGCGGCGCCGAGGCCGAGTTCGCGGCTCATCGTGGTGAACATCGCGTTGAAGGCCGAGAACAGCGCGGCGTTCATCGCCTGGCCCTCGGGCGTGGCGGTGAAGGCGATGTAGTCGGCGAATTCCTCCTCCGAAAGCGGCAGGTAGGCGAGCGCGCCGAAGGAATAGACCCAGTCGGTCGTGTCCTGGCGGATCTGCTCCTCCTGGCTCCAGACATCCGAGAGCACCTGCTCCTCGGTCATCGGGCCGTCGAAGGCGCGGCCGTCGATCAGCCCCATGTAGAAGGCGTAGTTCGCCGTCATCGCGCCCGCCACGTTCGATTCGACGAGGTCGTTCACCCGGGCGAACTCCTCGAGCTGGGCCCAGCGCGGCCCGCCCTCGTCCTGCAGCGCCTGCCAGGTGTCGCGCGCCGACTGCTCCACGGTCTCGTCGAGCAGCGCCCGGCGGGCGGCGAGTTCCAGCTCGACGATCCGCCGGCCCTGCTCGCCGGAGAAGAAGTCGGTGATCGCGGCGATCGCCGCATCGTCGAGCTCGGCGTCGAGGCCCCTGCGGATCTCCTCGCTCATGCGCCCGACGTCGTAGACGCGCGAGACGACCGCCTCCCACTCGGCCCCGCCCCGCCCGGGGAAGAGCTCGGTCTCGAGGTCGGCGCCGTAGCCCTGACCCTCCTCGCGCATGATGGCGAGCAGCTCGCCCAGCCCGAGGGCGTCGAACACGGGGTCGATGCGCTCCGCCGACTCGGCGGCCGCGGGCGAGGCGAGCGCAAGGGCGACGAGGGCGGCGGCGATCAGACGGGTCATGGCGCGCTTCCGAAGGGGATCTCCCTCCATCTACGCGCGCCGGGCCGCGAATCCAAGGTGCGCCGTCCGATCGGCCGCACGCCGCCGCGCCGGAGGCGCCACGGCAGCGGTCCGCCGGCGCGCCCCGCGGCAGGCCCCCCTGGCCCGCGCGCCGCAACAAAGCGGTTGCGCGCGCCCGCGCGAGCGGCTACACGCCCCCCGGTCGACCCACCAGTCGCGGAGAGGTGCCGGAGCGGTCGAACGGGGCGGTCTCGAAAACCGTTGATGGTGCAAGCCATCCGTGGGTTCGAATCCCACCCTCTCCGCCACTTGCCCTTGCGGAAGCGGTCTCCCCTTCTGGCTACGGCCCGATTTTTCCGTTGTTTTCGAGGGTTGTGCGGGAGGGGCTAAGCACTGGCTCCTGCGCCGAGATGCCCGGAAGTGGTCTCTCAAGGCCGATATTCTCCGGAGCTGTTGACTACGCAGATTTGGTGAATTTCTTATAAGCTCTTGTAAGATATCAAGAAAATCCAGCATCAGAAATTGCTTGGATTGGGGTCGCGTTCGCGCCTGCCGCGACCGGGTTCGGAAGTTCTCAGGCCATGGCCCGTTCCAGTCTCTGCTTCCGGCGCTCCCAGTCGGGCATCACCTTGTCGAGGAGATCGAAGAAGGCTGCCCCGTGATGGGGTTCGGCCATGTGGCAGAGTTCGTGGGTAATGACGTAGTCGATGGCATCGACCGGTGCCTGTACGAGGCGGCGGTTCAGCAGCAGTCGTCCTGCCGGTGACATGGACCCCCATCGCTGCCGGATCTGGCGAACGATGAGCCCCTTCGGCCTGAATGCCTCGGGATCCGGGAACAGACCGAGACAAAGTTCGATCCGTTCCGCAAACTTGATGTGGGCCCGCTCCCGATACCATGCCTCGACCAGTTCGCGCGTCACCTCCGGCCTGGTCGGCCGGTGTGTCTGCACGACGATGAAGCCGCGGATCAGCTTTACGCTTTCCTGGACATGGGGGACGACTTTCAGCCGGTACTGCCGCCCGAGGTAAAGATGCGTTTCTCCGGCGACGAACCGGCGCTCCGGCGTCCGCGGCAGGAACTGGGCAAAGTACCGCTGCTGCCTCGTCACCCAAGCCGCGCGCTTCCGCAGCCTGGCTTCGATGGCCTCCAGTGTCGCGTCCTCCGGCGCCGCGATCACCACCGACGCATCCGGCTCGACGGCGATCTCCAGTGTCTTCCTCGGGCGGCGGACGATCTCATACCGGATCTCCTGCTCGCCATACTGCAGGCAATGCAACTCCCGCGTCATGCTGCGAACCGGGCCCGGGCGAGGTCCATGATCTTGAGTTCGAGATCGTCGAGCACCTCCACGGGCAGTTCGACGCCCTTTTCGTCGCGGAGAACGTCGAAGAAGTAATCGTCGATGGCGTTGCGAAGATTGTTCTGGGCCACCTCGTTCGACCAGATGTCCACGATCAGGTGCGACTTGATGATGGCGATGATCTGTTGAGCGATCGCTGCGGCATCGTCGCTGGCGACCGGCTCATCGCCCCTGGTCTTCAGCAGACCGTCCAGGATCCCGAAGAACGCCTGCGCATCCTCATCGCCCCGAATGCTTTCCGGAACATCCCGACCCCGATCTTTGCGCGCAACCTTGCTCGCGAGGTCCACGACGCTGTTCAGGTATTCGCGCTCGGACAGCCGCTTCTCGCGATAGGCGCGGATGGTCTCTTCGAGCAGTTCGGAGAACTGTTTGTAGAACGTCGGATCCTCATCCATCTTCTCGGTGATCGCCCGCCGGGTGGCGCTGGCGATGCGGTCGGCCCTTGAGGCCTCGGAGACCCCAGTTTCCTCGACGACGGCCTTCAGCGCGTCGGGATCGTGGATGTTGACCATCTCGATGATGGTTTCCGCCGGCATTGCCACGACGTGGTCATCAAGGAGCTTCCGGATCTTCGGCTCGAACTCGCGGACATCGACCGTCTCCTGGTAGCGGAGCTGGACCGAGCGCTTGAGTTCAGAGAACTGCTTCCAGTCGCGTTTAAGGGCATCGACCTTGGTCTCGTCGAAGACATCGAACAGCTTGTCGGATGAGAGCGAGATGTGCAGGCACCGGCTGAATGCCTTGAGGCGCGCGTAGAACTCATGGCGCAGCGCCTCGTCAGCGAGGTGCTGCTCGAACTGCTCCATGTCACGTCTGTTCCGGACTGGCTTGAAAAGGTCCCAAAGCTGGTCGTGCAGCTGGGGCAGCTTGCGGATCTCCTCCCGGATATCATGCACCGTCCCTGCGAGGTCCGCGGCCTCGTAACCTTCGAAGGCGCTATAGGTCGTCAGGGCGCTGTCCAGCTCGCCCAAGAGCCCCTCGTAATCGACGATGAAGCCGAACTGCTTCTCTGTTCCACCATTCTCGTAGAGCCGGTTCACCCGTGCAATCGCCTGCAGGAGATTGTGTTCCTTCAGGGACTTGCAGAGGTAAAGCACCGTGTTCCGGGGCGCGTCGAAGCCGGTGAGCAGCTTGGAGACGACAATGAGAATCTCCGGATCGCCGGAGCCCTTGAAGGCATCGATGATCTGGCGGTTGTACTCCTCCTCGGTCTTGTACTTCGCCATCATCTGCGACCAGAAGCGGCGCACGCGGTCCCTGGACTCCTGGTCGACCTCCTCGTTGCCCTCGTTCTCGTCCGGCGGCGAGATGACGATCGCGCTCGAGACATGGCCGATCTCGTCGAGAACTTCCTTGAAGCGGACGGCTGCGGCCTTCGAAGGAGCAACGAGCTGTGCCTTGAAGCCGGTCCCCTGCCAGTGCTGGCGATAATGCTCGGAGATGTCGAAGGCCTTGGCCCGGATGGCCTGTTCGGTCTTGGCCAGCGCGTCCATCCGGGAGAACTTGCGCTTGAGGTCGGCCTTCTGACTGTCGGTGAGCCCCGCGCTGATCTTCTCGAACCAGCGGTCGATCACGGCGCCCGAGACCTGCTGCTCGACAAGCCGCCCCTCGTAGAGCAGCGGCACGACGGCGCCGTCGGCGACTGCCTCGTCGATGGCGTAGCGGTGGATCAGCCGCCCGAAGGTCGAAAGCGTGTTCTTCTCTTTCTTCAGAAGCGGCGTGCCGGTGAAGCCGAGGTAGCAGGCCTTGGGCAGGAGGCGCCGCATCCTGGCGGCGAATTGGCTGTGGCCGCCATAGCGCCCTGTCTGCGTCCTGTGACTCTCGTCGACCAGTACGAAGATGTTTGGGTCGCCGTCCGCCAGCTTGCTGTTCCTCAGCGCCGTGTCGAACTTGTTGATGATCGTGGTGATCAGCGGAGCCTTGTTCTGGACCAGCTCCAGAAGGTGAGACCCGCTCGTCGCGCGGACCGGTTCCAGGTCGCAGGACTTGAAGGTGTCCTTGATCTGCCTGTCGAGATCGTCGCGGTCCGTGACGATGAGGATCCGCGGGTTTTCGATGCTGCGCTCCAGGGCCAGCGCGCGCCCCAGCATCACCATGGTCAGCGACTTGCCGGACCCCTGCGTGTGCCAGATCACGCCGCCCTTGCGAGCGCCGCTGACATCGTGCTGCTTGACCGTCTCGACCGCGCGCCGGATGCCGAAGAACTGCTGGTGGCGCGCAACCTTGCGGATGCCGCCGTCGAACACGGTGAAGCGGCGGATGAGGTCGAGCAACCGCTCGGGGCGGCAGAGTGCGAATACCATCCGGTCCTGAACCGTGACCGCGCGCGCGCCCTCGGCGGCCATCGCGTCGAAATAGGCGCGAGCGCCGGCGAAATCACCGGAGAAGATGGCGTCCTTCTCCGCCGCGGTGAGCACGCGGTTGGCAAAGGGCACGATGGCCGCGTCGGTGTCTTCCTCGTCGCGCCAGGTCTGCCAGAACTTCCGCGGCGTGCCCACGGTCGCATAACGCGCCTCGATGCGGTTCATCACCATCAGCAGCTGGGCGAAGTGGAAGAGCTGCGGGATGTTGTCCTCGCTCTGGTAGCCGATCAGCTGGCTGTCCGCGCGTCGAAGGCTTTCGGTCGGCCGCTTGTTCTCGATCACCAGCACGGGCAGGCCGTTCACGAACGCGACGATGTCGCAGCGCCTCGTCTGGCTCGACGCGGTCCTTTCCACCGCAAACTCGGCGGTGACGTGAAAGACGTTGTTCTCCGGCCGCTCCCAGTCGATGTAGCGGAAAGAATAGCTTTTCGAATCGCCGTCGATCGACTTGGTTATGGTCGTGCCGAGGACGAGCGTGTCGTAGATATCCTGGTTCGTGCCGCGCAGCCCCTTCAGCCGGTCCGGCGTGGGCTTGAGCCGCCGCATCGCCTCGTGCGCGTCCTCGAGGTCGAAGCTGTATTCGCGGCCGCGATGCGTGAAGCGGTTGATGCGCATGAGCTGCTCGGCAAGCACATCGTCCAGCACCACGTTCCGCAGGCGCCCCCCGCGCAGGCGCAGCGCCTCCTCCTGGCTCAGCGGGGTGAACCCGAGCGCCACCAGGAGCTCCAGCGCCGGGATCTGGGACTGGTGCTTCTCGGCGGC